>CAMCSP010000001.1 GCA_945877755.1 Rickettsia typhi
TGAATCACATAAAGCTGCATTTCGATGCCGCCTATTGCTTGTGATTCGATGTCTATGATTTTTCCAACACCATGTGATGGGTATACAACACTATCTCCGGCTTTAAAATTTATATCAGATAACATAAACACTTCTCCTTTTAAATTTTATACAAAGTAGATGAATTAACAAGTCGCATTGTATCACAAAAATTCAATTGTTCCAAGAGATAATTATATAAATTTCATTTACCTTTTCTTAATAACCTTCCTTTTTCCCGCTGCCAGTCTCGCTCTTTAATGGTAGCCCTTTTATCGAAAAGTTTTTTACCTGATGCGATGGCAATTTCAACTTTCACGCGATTATTGTCATTAAAATACATTTTTAAAGGTATGATAGTATTACCCTTAATCTTAAGAAACCCAAGAAATTTATTAATTTGTTTAGAATGTAATAATAATTTTCTTTGCCTTTTTTCATCATGATTAAATTGATTAGATTGTGCATATTTTGCAATATTAGAATTTATTAGATATAATTCTCCTTTATAATCGCTAATATAAGCCTCTTCTATGCTAGCTTTACCATTACGCAAAGATTTTATCTCACTGCCTGTTAGAATGATTCCTGCTTCAAATTTATCTTCAATGAAATAATTAAAACTTGCTTTGCGGTTGGTAGATATTACTTTCATATTAATTCTAATGATTTGAGTATATTTTTCACTCTTTCCTTATTAACGTCGCTTAATTCCCACAATGGTAATCTTACCGCGTTAGAACATATTCCCATTAGTTCTAAGGCGTATTTTACTGGTACTGGATTAGACTCGCAGAATAATACATCATAAAGCGGTAAAAGCTTTCTATGAAGTTCTAGCGCTTGGTTATATTTACCTTGTTGGCATAAATTTTGAATTTGTACCATTTGCGTAGGAACAACATTTGAAGCAACAGAAATGGAGCCATGTCCGCCATTAGCATTGTGTGCTACAAAAGTAGCATCATCGCCGCTAAGCAAAGTAAAATCTGCACGCTGTAACTGGTTTAATATCTGCAAAGGACGCTCTAAATTAGCTGTAGCATCTTTAAGCGCTATTATTCGTGGCAATTTGGCTAATTGTGCTACGGTGGCGGGTAATAAATCAGTAACGGTTCTACTTGGAACATTATACAACACTAGACCTATATTAATAGCATCGTGAATTGCCTTATAATGCTCATATAATCCTTTTTGTGATGGTTTATTATAATACGGCACCACTGCCATAACTGCATCAACCCCGAGGCCTGAAACTGCTTGTGCTAAAGCAATAGTTTTTGCGGTATTATTCGTACCAATACCAGCTATAACTGGTATGCGTTTATCAGTAATTTCTGTGCATAATTTGATCACTTGTAAGATTTCTTGATCTTCTAAAGTAGCAAATTCACCGGTAGAACCACATGGCACTAAACCATGGATACCGCTTTTAATCTGATGTTCTATTAATTTCTCAAAAGCACTTTCATCTATCTTGTCATTTTTAAATGGGGTAACAAGAGCAGTGAACATGCCATGAATTTTTGTAACCATATTAACCTCAAGACAATAAATAATCTATCAGTTGTTTTACTCCAGATTTAGGGAGCTGTAAAGTTTTACTGAGTTTACCACAAATAAGTCGTAGGATTATCAGGGCATTGTGAAAAACCACACTCCAAGAAAACAGAGACGATGTTTATAACAATAACAATTCCAACCAATAAGAAAGAGATGGTTTGAATAGTTTTCGAAGTTTTATCAATAATAACTCTCTTTTCTGTAGGGATTTCTAAGCTTAAAACGAAGCTATTGAAAATAACAAAAGTCATGGAAATGATGAATGACCACGTATATAAATGTAGCCCATACACAGCACTGCCATATGATTCGGTGCCAGGGATAACGTGTAAAGCTATTTGTCTTAGAGCAACAAAGGCAGTAAATACCGCAAATAATAATGACATACTAACATGGCTTGCTTTATATCCAAAGTGGAGGTTTAAGCATAATGCTACCATCATTCCCATAAATCCAAATCTTTGCAATAAACATAAAGGACAAGGCAATTCGCCTAAATAAAATTGGATTAGCAATGCTAGCATCATTAAAAGCCATAGACCGATAATTTCAAAAACATTAATGGATTTAGTAATAAACTCCAATTTCATAGGCATACTCCTTAAAGCTGGATATTAAGACTAGAAGTAACATGATAAAAAAATAAAGAGCTGCCAACTATCAAATTGAATATTAATAGTGACACGGCAATTCTTCTCTTATCAGACCATATGATTAAGAGATTAATTAATAAAAGAATGAATATAAGTACCATATCTGTCTCCATTTTTCTTTTCATGGTACAGCAGTATATAAGACTTGCAATCAAAAAATGTATTAGACTTTAAAGCAATTCTCTAATCATATAAGGGAGAACGCCACTATGTTTCAAATACTCAATCTCTTGAATAGTATCAACTCGGCATATGAGGTTAATTTCTTTATGTTTACCATTTGCATAATGAATCACCAATTTCACCTCAGATTTTGGTTTCATTTCTGGAGAAAGGCCAAGCAAGTCAAAGGTCTCATCACCTTCCAGAGCTAAATCTTTACGAGTGATTCCGCTTTTGAATACGATTGGCAACACACCCATTCCTACTAGATTAGAACGATGAATGCGTTCGAAGCTTTCAGCTATTACGGCTTTCACTCCAAGCAAAAGAGTGCCTTTTGCTGCCCAATCTCTGGATGATCCTGTGCCATATTCTTTGCCAGCGATAATAATAAGTGGAATATTATCTTCTTTATATTTCATTGCAGCATCATAAATGCTTAGCACTTCTTTTGTCGGCATATAAGTAGTAACGCCGCCCTCAATTCCTGGTGTAAGTTCATTTTTGATTCTAATATTGGCAAAGGTGCCCCGCATCATCACTTCGTGATTACCGCGTCTTGCACCATAAGAGTTGAAATCAGCCTGTTGTACATTATGTTCTTGCAGGTATTTTGCTGCAGGACTAGCTTTTGCAATATTACCTGCAGGTGAGATATGATCGGTGGTAATGCTATCACCAAGCAATGCAAGTAACTTTGCTGACTTAACTTCAGAAATAGTGCCAGGGGTTTTTGCCATATTGTCAAAATATGGAGGATTTTTAACATAAGTACTTTGTTCATTCCAATTGTAGGTCGTAGTTTTGGCAATATTAATGCTTTGCCACAATTTATCACCGGAGAAAACATCCTGATATTTTTCTCTAAACATTTTTGGAGTAACACATCTTTTTACCAATTCAGCAACTTCTTCATTTGATGGCCAGATGTCTTTCAAATAAACATCATTTCCATTTTTATCTTTTCCAAGGGAATCTTTAGTTAAATCAATATTAACTGTACCGGCTAAGGCATAAGCCACAACTAATGGTGGTGATGCCAAATAATTTGCTCTAACGAATGGATGAATTCTTCCTTCAAAATTTCGATTTCCAGATAATACTGCAGACACAGTTAGCTGATTAGCAGTAATCACATCTTCAATCGGTTTATGCAATGGCCCCGAGTTACCAATACAGGTAGTGCAACCATAACCAACCAAAGAGAATCCAATGTTATCTAAATCATTTTGTAAATTAGTGGCATCTAAATATTCAGTTACTACTTTGGAACCTGGAGCCAATGAAGTTTTTACCCATGGTTTAACCTTAATGCCTTTTTCCACAGCTTTTCTTGCTACTAACCCAGCAGCAAGCATTACAGATGGATTAGAGGTATTGGTACAACTTGTAATAGCTGCAATAACTAAATCTCCATGTCCAAGTTTATAATCTTCGCTATGAACCTGATACTTTGTTTCAATAGAATGATCTTTGGAAAGTGATGTTTCCAGTTCTTTTAGTAAAGAGTTTTGTACTTGATTTAAGACAACTTTATCTTGTGGACGTTTTGGTCCAGCCATACAAGGTTCAACAGTTGTTAAATCTAATTCGATGATATCAGTAAATATTGGCTCAACGCTGTTTTCGTCATGCCAAATGCCTTGCAGTTTTGCGTATTGCTCCACCAGGTCAATCTGTGCTTGCTCTCTTCCGGAAAGATGTAGATAATTTAGTGTTTCTTGATCTATTGGAAAGTATCCACAAGTAGCGCCATATTCTGGGGCCATATTTGCAATGGTAGCGCGATCAGCTAAAGATAAATGTTGCAATCCACTTCCAAAGAATTCAACAAATTTACCAACTACACCTTTTTTACGCAGCATATTCGTTACAGTTAGCACTAAGTCAGTTGCAGTAACGCCTTCAGATAGCTTGCCTCTTAATTTAAAGCCGATAACTTCTGGTATTACCATTGAAGTTGGTTGACCGAGCATTGCGGCCTCGGCCTCAATTCCGCCAACCCCCCAACCTAATACGGCTAAACCATTAACCATGGTGGTGTGGCTATCTGTACCAAATACGGTATCGGGATATACAGTTAACACGCCATCAACTTTTGATGACCAAACTACCCTGGCAAGATATTCCAAATTAATTTGATGACAAATCCCTGTTCCAGGCGGTACAACTCTAAAATTATCAAATGCTTCCTGTCCCCAGTGTAAAAATTCATAACGTTCTTTGTTACGGTCAAATTCTATTTTTACGTTTTTTTCGAATGAATCTTTATGTCCGTAATAATCTACTTGTACTGAGTGGTCAATCACTAAATCCACTAGCGATAATGGATTAATTTTTTGTGAATTTCCTCCAAGAACAACCATTGCATCACGCATCGCTGCTAAATCTACTATTGCTGGTACACCGGTGAAATCTTGCATTAGAACTCGTGCTGGTCTGAATGCAATCTCGTGATTTGAACTTTTAGTTTTAACCCAATCCATTAATGCGGTTATATCTTCGATAAATACTGTTTTATTATCTTGATTGCGTAATAAATTTTCTAACAAAATTTTTAATGTGATTGGTAATGCGCTAATATCTCGTGAAATTTGATCAGCTGCTGACTGTAAACTATAATACTCATACTCAAGATTGCTAATTTTAAATTTTTTAGTCACCATCAGTTTTTTTGTGCTGTTACTCATATCACCTCTAGAAATATTAAGGGTTTGCTTTGTAGCTATCTTTGTTATAATAAACTTCTAATAAGATTCTGTCAAAGGAGTTAAGTATGCTAACTTGCCAAAACTTAAGTTTAGAAAATAACTATGGCATTGTTTTCAAAAACATTGGCTTTACCTTATTGCCTGGTAGCTTGTTAATAATTAAAGGTGCAAATGGCAGTGGCAAAACTTGCTTGCTTAAAATGCTGGTGGGATTAATTGAGCACGGAATTGGAAAAATCTTATGGAACAAGATTGATATCAGTGAGGACTTACAATCATTTCAGCAAAATGTTTGTTATATTGGTCATAATAATGCTTTAAAAAAGGAACTAACTGTTTTCGAGAATTTAGATTTTTGGTGCAAGTTAAAAGGCCTTCCTGAATTATTTTTGCCAGCAATCCATCATTTTAATTTGCACGATATTTTAGATGTAAATATTGAATCTCTTTCAATTGGCTGGCAAAGAAAAGTTGAGTTAGCTCGATTATTATTATCACAAACTAATTTATGGTTATTAGATGAGCCAGAAATCAATCTCGATAAAAATGCGCAGGATTTATTAATGGATCTTATTAAAGTTAGGGTAAGAGAGCGAGGGATAGTAATAATAGCAAGCCATGGCTTAGATGATTTGCCATATGCGACTTATTTAGATATTCGGGGATTTAAAAATGAGTAATGTTTTTGCTACTATATTAAAGCGTGATTTAGTAATTGCTTTTCTGCGTAATGGGCATTTCTTTAACAGTTTGGCTTTTTTCAGTATTACAACTTTATTGCTAATTTCTATTCTTTCTCATGGAGATCCTAAAGTAAATCTAAATTTGCTTAATGTAATTCTGTTGCCATATATTTTTGCGGCATTACTATCTGCTTCTGAAATTTTTCAAGCAGACTTTAATGACTCAACATTAGAGCAATTGCTTATTTCAGGTAATTCCAGCGTTAGTATCGTAATTTCTAAAATTATAGTACATTGGTTGCAATTATTTATAATTTTGCTTATTTCAGTACCGTTATTGTGTTTCATTTATAATATAAATTTATTTTTAAATCTATTTAGTATTTATGGAGCATTGTTTTTGTTATCTTTATCTATTTCTTCCTTGGTTACCTTTGCTTCTGCACTAACTTTAAGAATTAGTAACGGCGTAATAATCTCATGTTTAATAGTTATGCCGCTAACAATAATTTTATTGCTGTATGTGGCTTCAATCTTGAATTCAATTACAGAAAACGTGGATTCTTCTATTTTGGTTATTGATATAAAGATATTATTCGCGCTTACGATTGTTTTCTCTTTGATTTCAATTTTGGCTTGTAGTTATGTTTTAAAAAAAATATAATAATACAAAATGGCTAAAATTGTTAATTAATTTATCAAGAGGAAAGAATGTTTGAATTTTTCATGTGGCTTAAGACGATTCCAGATGCAATGCAAAAGCTGTTCTCTGGCTTTCGTTCAACATTTATTTTCGGTGTTATTAGGTATTGGTACTATTTGATGACTATACCAGCTATCTATGCTGTATATGCTCTTCTTAAAGCATTGGAAACCAGTGGCATAATGGATAAATTTAAGGCCATAGTTGTAGGTATGCTAGCTACCATAAATAATATTACTGTTAACTGTTTTCCTTTAATTGCTAATTTAAAGGCAATGATTGCTTGCATTAATGTCAGTTAAATTAAACTTTTTTAGCTTGCGCAACTCCAAGAGCCCAAAGTGAGTATTTGTAAATTATCACTCCTATAACAGCATATATACTTGGCATTGGAATATTGTTACCTGAGTTTATAGCTAGATTTAGAACCACCACTGCAATTAAAAATGCTACAATAATTTTATTATAAGAGATATTAAGTGGTTTAATATATTTAGAATATAATATAATTGCCGTGCTTAAACCGATGAATTTTAAAAAATCCATTGCTTGAATTTCACTAAGTCTTTGAAACATCTCATCAATTTTATGGATATTTGAGAACGAAAATGAATTCCCAAATATTTTATAATAACAGAAATTGATTAGGCTGGTGATTATAAATAAAATCCAAATCGAATTGCGTAAGGCTGTATTAGAGCTATTTAAAAACAAAACTAATCCCCATATACCAATCAGCCAGCTGAAAGAAGATAAAATATGAGTATAATGTATTTTCATATTTTTCAGATTTTCTATAGAAGTAATAAATTGTTCAAAAGATGGATCTAGAAAGGCGGCGTATGTTATTAAAAACGTGATAAATCCAAGTAGACGTAATAAAGACAGTTGTTGCATAGCTAACCTCTTTTTTATATTTATAAGATCAATTCTAGCACAATCTAGAAATTTTTCTAGTTTCTTTCAACGTTGTTTATTTTTTCTAATCTAAAATTTTGTAAGGAAAATATCTTAAAATATATCTAATTTTCATCAGCGTAGAGTCTATAAGGGGCAAGTGTAAGAAAAATATTACTTAAATCTATATAACGCTACTTTTTGTAAATCAGAATATTTTTAATTTTGTGTTTGACAAACTCTGTATCTAAGAATATAACACAATCCTACTATAAATTCGTTTTATAGTTTTTGCTGTTTAAAATTGTAAATAAAATCTGCAAATGCCGCGCTTGGTCATAAGACCAAGAGCGTTGAGTTGATATTTGAAATGCAGTTTTAACACTGTATATGCAATCTCAAGTCTTAGTAAAAATTAAATATAAAAAGAGCATTTGGTGGATGCCTTGGCGTTAATAGGCGATGAAGGACGTAGTACGCTGCGATAAGCTCCGGGAAGATGCGAACAATCTTTGATCCGGAGATCTCCGAATGGGGAAACCCACCTAATTTATTAGGTATCGTATAGTGAATACATAGCTATATGAAGCGAACCTGGTGAACTGAAATATCTAAGTAGCCAGAGGAAAGGAAATCAAAGAGACTCCGTTAGTAGTGACGAGCGAACGCGGACCAGGCCAGTAACTTAAATGTTAAAATTAGAATAATCTGGAAAGGTTAGCAAAAAAAGGTGATAGCCCTGTATAAGTAAGTAACATTTAAGTTCTCGAGTAAGGCGGGACACGTGAAATCCTGTCTGAACATGGGGGGACCATCCTCCAAGCCTAAGTACTCATTAACGACCGATAGTGAACTAGTACCGTGAGGGAAAGGTGAAAAGTACCCCGATAAGGGGAGTGAAATAGTATCTGAAACCAAATGCTTACAATCAGTAGGAGCGACAGCTTTATTTCGGTAAAGTTAGTTGTGACTGCGTACCTCTTGTATAATGGGTCAGCGAGTTAGTTTATCGAGCAAGCTTAAGTTGTTAAACGTAGGCGTAGCGAAAGCGAGTTTTAAACGAGCGACAAGTTCGATGAATTAGACCCGAAACCGGGTGATCTAGCCATGATCAGGTTGAAGGTACAGTAACATGTACTGGAGGACCGAACCCACTAATGTTGAAAAATTAGGGGATGAATTGTGGCTAGGGGTGAAAGGCCAATCAAACTCGGAAATAGCTGGTTCTCCGCGAAATCTATTTAGGTAGAGCGTTGTATGATTACTGCTGGGGGTAGAGCACTGGATAGGCTAGGGGGGCTCAACACCCTACCAAACCTAACTAAACTCCGAATACCAGCAAGTACAGTACAGCAGCCAGACTGTGGGTGATAAGGTCCATAGTCGAAAGGGAAACAGCCCAGACCGCCATCTAAGGTCCCAAAATCGTAGCTAAGTGTGAAAGGATGTAAGAAGACCAAAACAACTAGGAGGTTGGCTTAGAAGCAGCCATCCTTTAAAGAAAGCGTAATAGCTCACTAGTCTAATTAAGTTTTTTTGCGCCAACAATGTAACGGGGCTAAAGCTACGTACCGAAGATGCGGGTGTATACGTAAGTATACGCGGTAGCGGAGCGTTCTGTAAGTCTGTGAAGATGACTCGTAAGGGTTGTTGGAGATATCAGAAGTGAGAATGCTGACATAAGTAGCGACAAAAAATGTGAAAAACATTTTCGCCGAAAGTCCAAGGGTTCCTGCGTAAAGCTAATCTGCGCAGGGTTAGTCGGCCCCTAAGGCGAGGCCGAAAGGCGTAGTCGATGGGAATCAGGTTAATATTCCTGAACCTGTAAGAAGTGACGAAGGCTGTAACTTGTACACACTTATCGGATTGTGTGTGCAGGGAAGGACTTCCAGGAAATAGCTCTTACATTAAAGACCGTACTCTAAACCGACACAGGTGGACAGGTAGAGTATACTAAGGCGCTTGAGAGAACGATACTGAAGGAACTAGGCAAATTGTATCTGTAACTTCGGAAGAAAGATAGCCGTTTTTAGGGCAACCTAGAAACGGTGGCACATAGCAGGGGGTAGCGACTGTTTATTAAAAACACAGGGCTCTGCAAAGTCAAGAGACGATGTATAGGGTCTGACGCCTGCCCAGTGCCGGAAGGTTAAAAGGAGAGGTGCAAGCTTTGAATTGAAGCCCCGGTGAACGGCGGCCGTAACTATGACGGTCCTAAGGTAGCGAAATTCCTTGTCGGGTAAGTTCCGACCCGCACGAATGGCGTAACGACTTCCCCACTGTCTCCAGTATCGACTCAGCGAAATTGAATTCTCCGTGAAGATGCGGAGTACCCGCGGTTAGACGGAAAGACCCCGTGCACCTTTACTACAACTTTACAGTGGTATTAGAGGTTTGATGTGTAGGATAGGTGGGAGACTTTGAAGTAGTGGCGCTAGCTGCTATGGAGTCGTCCTTGAAATACCACCCTTTAAACTTTTGATATCTAACCGAGATTCATGAATCTGGATCCGGGACCATGTATGGTGGGTAGTTTGACTGGGGCGGTCGCCTCCCAAAAAGTAACGGAGGCGCGCGAAGGTAAGCTCAAGCTGGTCAGAAATCAGCTGTTAGAGTGTAATGGCATAAGCTTGCCTGACTGCAAGGCTGACAGGCCGAGCAGAAACGAAAGTTGGTCATAGTGATCCGGTGGTTCCGCATGGAAGGGCCATCGCTCAACGAATAAAAGGTACGCCGGGGATAACAGGCTGATGATTTCCAAGAGTCCATATCGACGAAATCGTTTGGCACCTCGATGTCGGCTCATCACATCCTGGGGCTGGAGAAGGTCCCAAGGGTTCGGCTGTTCGCCGATTAAAGTGGTACGTGAGCTGGGTTTAGAACGTCGCGAGACAGTTCGGTCCCTATCTGCCGTGGGTGTAAGGAAATTTGCGAGGATCTGCCTTTAGTACGAGAGGACCAAGGTGGACGCACCTCTAGTGTACCAGTTGTCACGCCAGTGGCATAGCTGGGTAGCCATGTGCGGACGGGATAACCGCTGAAAGCATCTAAGCGGGAAACCCACCTCAAAACTAGATTTCCCCATCAGAGCCGTGATAGACCATCACGTTGATAGGCTAGGTGTGTAAACATGGTAACATGTTAGCTAACTAGTACTAATAGCTCGATTGATTTAATTTTTTCTATGACTTATTGCATATGCAGCGTTAATGCTGCATGTAGAAAAAACATCCCAAAACAACATTTGCAGATTTTTATTTACCAATTAAGCATGAAAATGTTCGCTTAATTGGCTTGGTGGCTATAGCGCATGGGAACCACACGATCCCATCCCGAACTCGAACGTGAAAACGTGCAGCGCTGATGGTACTGCGTCTTAAGACGTGGGAGAGTAAGTTACTGCCAAGCCTATTAAGCGAACATTTTTCTTTTTATTAACATTGCCAAGGCCTAACTTATACATTTCAAGGCATTAACTATTTTTTAATCTTTTTTTGTCACACTTAATTTTTAGTGATAATGAAATATTGAGATTGACTGTGCCAAATAGTCCAAATGCAGCTACAGACATTCAACAATTAATTGATAAAATTATACCAGAATTGGCAATTTTTATTGTTGGTCGTCGTGTGTCTAGTGGTGATAATATGAATTATCAGATTGCTCTTTTATGTGATTCTTTGAAGAAATTGAGCGATGGTGATAGAGAGAAAATTCTTTCCCAATCTGTGTATGGTGTGAATATAACAGGTGGTTTTTTATCTTTTCTGAAAAAAAATGCCGGACTAAAACTCTCAATTACTTTAGGTGAAGCTATAGGACGTTACTATGATATTATTTTAGAAAATAACCCTGATGAAGAATTTAAAAGAGTTTTTTTTAGTGATGATTTAGGCAAAAAATTTATTAAGACTAGAGATAAAGAATTACATAGAGAATTTGAGTCTGACTCGGAAATAAAAATTCAACTAGCATTTAGAAATCATTCTATAAGGAATAAAAAGCCCCTTTCAAGAACGTCTAATACTGAAAGTGAACATACTGCTGATCCAGCTGTCTCTGATCTATCTGGAAGAAGTAGCTCTAGTGATGCTATTTCAATTATAAAGGCAAGAGCCTCCCTTCCAAAAGTTGATAAAAAAGCTACTTTAGCAATGTTAGGTGGATTTGAACCCACAACAAATATGATGCGTAATCATAAAATTGCTAAAGCTCTTGCTACTAGTTCAAACCAGCATCTTGGTAAAATAAAAAAAATTATCTGAAGACATTGCAACAAATCAAATTCAACTAGATAATTTCTTCTATTAAATTAAGACAACGTATTACAACCAGAATTATAGGGGGTGTGAAGAATTAAGAAGAGTTAATAGCAAGTACTGCTAGAAGGTCTCAACTCCAATAGTTCCTAAAACGGTATTATTATGTACAAAATAATAAAAGTAATGATACTCTAAATGTCCTGTATGAGCATAATAGGGCATATAGAATATCGTTTTGTTCTGCGATTTAGACGAGCTAGCATATTTCTCGGACTTGAGTTTTTAGCCTCGACCAAACATGCCTCGTCTTATACATGACAATGCCTTCCTAAACTTCACTTTTTGTTGACAAAGTACAAAATTATGATATAACTTCTTTACTAAAATAAGGGTAAAAAATGAATTTAGGTCGTTATAATATATTGAGTGAGTGTTGGCGTAGTTAACCCTATTTGCTACATTATTTTGTTTACACTCAAAATTATTATAAGGATTAAAATCATGATAACTCATCTCAAGCGCATAAGCGCCATTATTTTTTCAACTTTTTTGTTTATTAATTTAGCCAGTGCTGACTTGCCTAAGAAGGTAGCAATTAGTCAAATAGTTGCTCATCCAACGTTAGATAAGGTTAGGCTAGGCATTATAGCTGGTTTAAAAGAAGCAGGATTCAATGATCATAAGAATATAATTATTGATTATCAAAATGCTAATGGCAGCGTGGTTCTTGCTAGTCAAATTGCCAAAAAATTTGTTAGTGAAAATAATGATATTATTATAGCGATTACTACGCCTTCAGCACAAACAGTTGCTAGTGTCGCACATTCTGTTAAGAGTGATATTCCTATTATTTTTGCTACTGTTACTGACCCAGTTAAAGCTAAGTTAGTTTCTTCTTTTGAATATCCTGGTGGTAATATAACAGGAACCAGTAATCCTTCTGCGATAGCTCAACAGCTAGCTTTAGTAAAGAAATTTTTACCAGACATCAAGTCTTTGGGTCTGGTTATTAATTTTAGTGAAGTCAATTCTGTAGAATTATTATCCCAAGTAAAGCAAGAGTCTAAGAAGTCTAATATTGAAGTGGTAGTTGTTGCGGCTAATTCTTCTTCTGATGTTAGTTCGGCAGCAAAAAGTTTGGTAGCACAAGTTCAAGCAGTGTTTTTATTGCAAGATAATACTGTAGCTTCAGCATTGCCAAGCTTAATGAAAGTTATGAGTAAGAATAATATACCAGTGTTTGCAACTTTTACAGAGGCAATAGACCAAGGGGCATTAGCTGCTATGGCTTATGACGAATATCAGATTGGAATTCAAACAGGCAAGATGGCAGCAAAAGTCTTGAATGGCACTAAGCCTGAGGATATTCCAGTCGAGTCTCCGATAAAGTTAGATTTGGTTGTCAATAAGAAAGTAGCACGGGCACTAAATTTAAAAATTCCTTTAATGCACGGATTTAGAAATTAAGTTAAACTTGGAGTTTTGAAAGTAATATGCTAGCTTTCAATCCTCCAAGTTTACTCTTTGATAGCACGATATTGCCACCATGTCTGAGGATGATATCTTGAGAGATTGAAAGACCAAGGCCAATTCCTCCTGTTGCTTGATTTCGTGAATGTTCAATGCGATAAAATGGCTGAAATACTTTCTGACGCTCTTGTTTTGCAATGCCTGGGCCGTTATCCTCAATATCTATTATTATAAAACTTTCTTTTTCATAAAGATTTATTTCAATTTTATCTGCAAAACGAGAGGCATTGTCAATAAGATTTTGGATCGCTCTTTTAAATGCACTTACTCTCGCATTAAAGCTGATTTGTTCTTTATTAATAACAGCGATTTTTACATTTGAATGTTTGTATTTAACAACCATTTCTCTCAATAGATTACCCAAATCTATTTTAGTAGTATGATAAGAGTCTTCTCCTCTAGCAAAATCAAGATAGTCGTTAATGATATTTTCCATGTCTTGAATATCATGATTAATTTCTTGAAGGGCTTCACTTTGCTTCATTATAGCTAATTGTAATTTGATGCGCGTAATTGGAGTACGTAAGTCATGAGAAACACCTGCCAGCATTTCAGTTCTTTGTTTTATTTGATTCTCAATACGTTGTTTCATTTCTAGAAATGCTAAGCCAACTTTTCTTACTTCAATTGCTCCTTCTGGTTTAAAACTCTCAATTGATAAGCCAGTACCAAATTTTTCGGCAGCGACACTTAGTTTTGTAATTGAGCGTATTTGATTCTTAGAGAATATAATACTAAAGACCAGTAAAACCGATGTTATTCCTAGCATCCATAAGATGAAGATGTATTTAGTTGGAGTATAAAGTCTACTGCGTGGCACTTCAAAAAATAATATACCATCTTCTATTTGTACCTGAATTTGTATTTCTTTATTATTTTTGTCATATCGTAACCTTAAAGGATTATCTAGGTTATTTTGTAAATTCTTTTGTAAGATTTTTAATTCACCGCTTAAAGATGATTGGTTTATAGAGATTTTTTTGCCTTTATAAAAAACATATTTCAAATTAGTATAAGTTCTTAGTTTTTTGATATCCTTTTCATTAAGTTTCTTATGCAGCTCTGATATGAATGAGATTTCTCCTGCTAGAGAGTATAGCATTGAGTTACTTACGTTATCCCAGTGGCGATGGTAAAAAATATAAGTCGAAATTAATTGTGCTAGTATTGTTGGTATAATTATAATCAACAGCATTCTAGAGAGTAGAGTGCTTGGCATAAAATTTTTGATAGTATTTCTCATGATTTAGTTCCAAATAATATATAACCCTGTCCACGGATAGTTTGAATAAACTTAGGTTTTTTTTGGTCTGATTCTATTTTAGTGCGTAGCCTAGTTATTTGCACATCAATAGAACGTTCATTTATATTGCCACATAACTTAGCAAGTTCTTGTCTATTAATTGCTATCCCTAAATTATCGATTAAAATATTGAGTAGCTTAGATTCACCGGAGCTTAGGACTATATGTATGTCATTTTTGCTTAAGGTATTATTTGCAACATCATATTCTGTTTGTCCGAAGTAAATAATGCAATTATTAAGCATTTTTTTTAGATGCTTGGTTCTGTTGATTAATTTTTCTATTCTGATTAATAGTTCACGAGGCTCAAAAGGTTTGGCTATATAATCATCTGCTCCAGATTTTAATCCTGCTATACGTTCTTCCACATCTCCCATTGCTGTAAGCATTAAAATTGCGACATTGGAAGTTTGGCGTAAAATTTGGGCAAACTCAATACCAGTTTCATTTGGCATCATTATATCAAGAATTATTAAGTCTATATTAAATGTTGCTAATAACTCTCGTGCTTGTGTTGTATCTTTAGCTATAGAAACAACATATTGATGGCCTATAAGATAGGTTTGGAGTAAGTTCCTGATCCTATTATCATCGTCTACTATCAGTATATGAGCCTTATCTATAGTCATATGAATTCTTTACAATTAATGGTACTTACATTATATTCAATTACAATCATTATCACAATATCAGAGCTATATAAATGAAAACAGTGCCATTTGATAAACGTGAAGGCTATATTTGGTTCGATGGCAAATTTGTGCTATGGCCCGAAGCTAAAATTCATGTTATGACTCACGGTTTAAACTATGCTAGCTGTGTTTTTGAAGGCGAAAGATTATATAATAATGTAATATTTAAATCTCATATACATACCAAAAGATTGGAGCAATCTGCTCATTTATTAGGGTTTAAGTTACCTTTTGATGCTGAAACAATTAATAGGGCAAAAGATGAATTGGTGAAAAAGCAAAACATAACCGAGGGCTACATGAAGATGATGGCATGGCGTGGAAGTGAGCAAATGACAATTGCTGCTCCTAATAGCTCTATCCATATTATGATTGCGCTTTGGTCATTACCATCATATTATCGAAAAGAAGTAGTAGAAAAAGGTTTATCTTTAACAATATCAGATTGGATCCGACCACCTTCAAACTCAATGCCAACTAATAGTAAAGCTGCATGTGGGTATGTGATTAATACTCTTTCGAAGCATGCTGCTTCAGATCAGGGTTTTGATGATGCATTAATGCTTGATTATCGAGGATTTATTGCTGAGGGGACTAGCGCTAATTTCTTTATGGTGGTTAATGGTGAATTACATACACCAATTCCTGATTGTTTTTTAAATGGAATTACCAGACAAACTGTAATTGAGCTAGCTAAAAAGCGCGGTATCAAGGTTGTAGAACGCCATATCGAAGCATCAGAGCTTGTTAATGCAACAGAAGCTTTTTTAACTGGTACAGCTAGTGAAATTACCCCAGTAAAAAATATCAAAGATTATAATTTTTCTTGCGGAGAAATTACGAAAAGTTTAATGAGTGACTATAGAGAGTTGGTTAGTAACTGGAGTAATTAGATCCAGGTAGGTATAGTTTCTGATTTTATTAAATCTTCATATGAAGGTCGATCTTTGATTACAGCAAATTTCATATCTTGAGCCATAACTTCTGGAATTAGTAAGCGTGAATTATAAATCGAAGACATAACTGCTCCATAAGCACCAGCATCTTTAAAAGCAACTAAATCACCTGAATTTAGACTTGGCATTATTTTATCCTTAGAAAACACATCTGATGTTTCACAAACTGGGCCAACAACATCATATTTTGCGGTGGTAGTGTTAGGGGATAAAGGAATTATGTTATGGTATGCATCATATAGACTTTGTCTAAGAATATCATTCATGCCTGCGTCAATAATTGCAAAAGTTTTTTCCTTGGTTTCTTTTATATATAATACGCTAGAAACTAATATTCCCATATTTGCAACAATTGAACGTCCTGGTTCAATAATAAGTTTATAGTTTGAGTTATGAAATAATTTTTTAACTAGTGCGGCATATTCAGTTATTTTTGGCGGGTTTTCCTGATGATATCTAACGCCTAGTCCTCCTCCTAAATCGAGATACTCTATTTTACAACCATGTGATTTTAGCATTTCTGCTGTTTTAAGGATGATTTGGTAAGCTTCTTGGTACGGTTCAAGACTTGTAATTTGAGAACCTATATGGATTGACAACCCCTGTAAATTTATATTATTGAGGCTTTCTAGGGACTTTACAATTTCTGTTAGTTCATTTATATCTATGCCAAATTTATTGCATTTTAGACCGGTATTAATTTTATAATGGGTTTTTCCATCAACATTGGCATTAATTCTTATAGCAACGTTTGCGATTTTATTTTGTACACTAGCGGTTTCGTTTAATAGCAATAATTCCGGAATAGATTCTACGTTGAATTGCATAATATTTTTTGAAAGTGCATATGACAATTCTTCTTTTGTTTTGCCTACTCCTGAGAAAACAATATGTTCAGCAGGAATACTTGCAGCAATTGCTTTCCGAATTTCTCCTTCTGAAACGCAATCAGCTCCGGCACCTAATTTACCTAGAGCGTGCAATACACCGAGATTAGAGTTTGACTTAACAGCAAAGCATATTAAAATATTTTGACCTGCAAATGCATTTTTATAATTAAGAAAATTTTCTTTTAGTTGTGTAGCTGAATAAAGATAAAATGGTGTGTGAATCTGTTTAGCGATATCTGCTATATTTACTTGGTCTATATATAGTGCGTTATTTTTATAATGGAACATGATATTTAAATGATTTTTCTTCGGGTGGCAATTTTAATGGCCCAACTTTACCACAACCAGCACATAAAATAGCAACTAAATATAATAGAATTATCAATATAAATTTGTCCATATGAATCTGATTTTACAAGTGAAATAAGCTTTATTGTCTTTAGGATTAATCTATTGTATTATTCTTATCTAAATAATATATTAAAAAAAAATTTTAGCAATGCCGCAATCTTTAAAGACAATATTATTGTTTTTTATTTTGGTCATTTGTATGAATAATGCAAATAGCCAGTCTGTGGTTATTGATGAGTATCTTCCAAGTCCTATCCCTGAAGTTGAGTTTTATGACATTGGTGGTAAAAATTATAATTTTGAAAAATTTGAAGGAAATGTACTTTTGCTGCATTTCTGGGCAACATGGTGTATGAATTGCACGCAAGAGATGAAAGCCCTGGATCAATTACAGAAAGCTTTACGCAAAGAATCTATTATTATTTTGCCTATTTCAGAAGACTTTAAAGGGGCGGAAGCAGTGAAGGATTTTTATAAGAAGCATAAGATTAGAAATTTACTAAGTTTTGTTGATGATAATAATGAATTATTTAGCGCTTTTGGAGCAACTAATTTACCTACATCTTTTATTATCGATACAGAAGGAAAAAATGTTGTTAGGATAGTTGGTGCTGCTGATTGGCAAAGCCGGCAAATGATTGAGTTACTCAAATCATATGTTCATCCTAGAGAGTCAATGAATGCAGATTATATTAATGTATTAAAGGAGCAAAATGGTTGGCAAGAAAGCGAATCAGCTAATAAATCAAAAGAAGTTAAAGATGAAATTCCTGCTGAGGCAATTACTAATATAGGTCCAGCTGAAAATAAGGAAGGTAGTGATGGAAGCCATTTCACCAACATTCATGGTGATCAATTTTCATTAAAAGTAAAACGACCAGTTAATTCTGCTATAATAACGCAAGATAAAGAGGAAAAAACAGATGATTAATAGCATATATAAGCTAATTACTGTAATTTTTGGTATTAAAATGCTTAGAAAACTTAAGAAGCTTTTTACTAATAAATTGCCAACTATAGCAGTCATAAATCTATATGGTGTCATTAGTAGTGGTAAAAGTTTTAATAAATCTACTTTGAGTCTAGATTCAATTAAATCTAATATAGATAAAGCTTTTGAGTTACCCCAGTTAAAAGCAGTGGCTCTAGCCATTAATTCTCCAGGTGGATCACCTGTTCAAACAGAGCTAATTTATAAATATATTCGTCGTTTAGCTACTGAAAAAAAGATTAGTATTTATAGTTTTGCTGAGGATGTCGCAGCATCAGGAGGATACTGGCTTGCTTGCGTCGGAGATGAAATATACGCATCATCAAGTTCTATTATTGGCAGTATAGGTGTTATTAGTTCTGGTTTTGGCTTTGTAGATGTTATTAAGAAGATTGGTATTGAGCGCAGAATTTATACTCAAGGTGAAAATAAATCAGTTTTAGATCCGTTCAAGCCTGAAAAGCAGTCTGATATAAAAATAATACATGGAATTCAACACGATATTCATGATAACTTTAAATCTGTAATATTAGAACGTCGCAAGGGTCATTTAAAAGCAAATCACAATCTATTATTTAATGGTGAATTCTGGAGTGGTAAAAAGGCTAAGGAACTTGGTTTAATAGATGAAATTGGCGATCTATATACTGTAATTAATCAAAAATTTGATAATAGATGCAATATAGTAAAAGTGGGCAGTGAAGGTTCTTGGCTTAAGAAGAAATTAGGCATAAATCTTAGTGTTAACGATTTTATTGATAGTGCGGCTGCAAAAGTTGAAGAAAAGATTATTCTTAATAGATTTGGTCTCTAATTTTATGTTTGATGTTGTTATAGTAGGTGGGGGTTTAAATGGCATAACGTTGGCCAGTATGCTAGCTAACAGAAGTCTGAAGATTTTACTCATTGATCAAAATAAAATTTCTGACAGGCTTGGGGCAAAACAAGATGGCCGTGGCATAGCCGTTGCAAGGTTTAGTAAAGAAATCTTAGAAAATCACGGTATTTGGAAGCATTTCAAAGTAGATCATGGTACTATTAATAAGATTATTGTTGCTGATGGTACGGAGCCATTTTTATTAAAATTGGATAATGATTTAGTTGGCGGCGATCCCCTTGGCTATATTATAGAACATGATGATCTGTTGCAGCAATTTTATGCATATGCAACTAAATGTAAAAATCTTACTATCCTTGACGATACTAAATTATTGGATTTTGTATTTGCACAAGGCTTTGTTAAATTAAATTTAAATAAAAAGAAAAACATAAAATCTAAATTACTTGTTGCTGCTGATGGTAAGAATTCTTCTATAAAACAACAATTAAACATTGAAAGCTCAACATTTGATTATAATCAAAGTGCTCTAGTTTTTACAGTTAAACATGAGAAGAAGCATAATAATGTTGCATATGAACATTTTTATAAAGCTGGTCCTTTTGCACTGTTGCCATTACAAGATCAGCATAAATCATCTGTGGTGTGGACTGAAAGTAGTGATTCCGCAAAAATCTATGCAAAAATGTCAAAAGATGAAATTAGCTATTTTATTCAGCAAAAATGTCAATTAACTCATGGAAAAATAGAAATCGCTAGTAAGATTTTTTCTTACCCTCTGAGTCTAGTTTTTGCACATAAATACTATGAGCAGCGCGCTGTTTTATTAGGAGATAGCTTGCATTTTATTCACCCAATTGCTGGACAAGGGTTTAACCTTAGTTTACGTGATATTGATAATTTGGCAAATTTGATTATTGAATATAATGATTTGGGTTTAGATATTGGTTCTGATGATCTTTTAAGCAAATTTACCAGGGGCAGGAAATTTGATAATTATATGATGATAGTATTTACAGATATCTTGAATCGTAGCTTTTCTAATAACATTAAAGTTTTATCTTGTTTAAGAAAACTAGGTCTTAGTCTTATTGGTATATGGCCATTTTGGAAGAAATTTCTTATGGGCTATGCTTGGACAAAGAAGTCTAAATCTCTGTAAAAGGTATATTGTCTACATCTACCAACTTCCAAGTTGGATCAGACGCTTTCAAATTTTTTTTAAAAACCCATTGGGTTTTTAAATTCTCTATTTTATTTTGGTGACCAAAGATAATTTTTTGTTTTTGATCCATAATGTTTAAAATGGTTTCTGCAATAAAATTGACTTTGATTTTAGCATCATTATTAATAATTTTTATATCTTCTATAGTAGCAGAGTTAATTTTTAATACATTAATTTCAGCTTGTTGCTTTAGATTTTCTCTAGAAACCACCTGATTAACAAACTTCTTCATCATTTCAATATCAAGTAGATCTGAGAGTACTCTTGTACTTCCTTGTGCGTATGCTTCTAAGATAATTTTGAAGGCGGATTTAGCATTTTCTAAAAAGGCTTCTTCATCGTAACTTGGGTCTATTAGCTTTAATTGATCTTTGGGTGTAAGAGTTTTATCTATTACAACAGTTGCAGAATGATTTTGGTTATCATCAGTGAATTTAGTATAAGATCTATTTTGGTCTTTTTGACCCAAGATCGAAACTAATTTAAATACTAATGCTAATGCAATCAGTGCAAATAAAACTATATCTGAATAATTGTTCATATTTAAGTGTAATTAAATTATTTGATACTATTATAGCATGAAACTAAAAAATAGCATTTGTTTTTAATATCAAGCGCATTGATTATTTGGTCTTTGCCTAATATAATGTTCCATATTATTACGAATTAGGAGAATATATAATGAGTTTCAGTATTAATTCTAGCATTTTGCGTGAGTATGATATTCGTGGCGTGGTTGATCAGACTTTAACAGTTCAAGATGCATTTCTAGTGGGATGGTCATTTGCTAAGTTGATAGGTAATGATTATATTAATGTTGGCTGTGATGGGAGATTGAGTTCGCCAAGGTTAACAGAAGCTCTTATCAGCGGATTAATAGAAGGTGGTGCAAAGGCAAGATTCATTGGTAGAGGTCCAACACCAATGCTATATTTTTCTACGTTTAGCAAAGAAAATAAAGCTCTAGCTGGAATTATGGTGACTGGTTCACATAACCCCCCAACTCACAATGGTTTTAAATTTATTTACAAAGGGAGGCCTTTTTTTGGCAGCGAAATTAAAAGCTTAAAAAATATTTCTAATAGTTATAATGGAAATTTCCCAACGCATAGTGATTATGAAAGTGTTGATTGTTCAGAGTTATATATTGAAAGATTGCTCAAGGATTGCAAAACAGTATCAGAACTTAAAGTTGCTTGGGATCCAGGCAATGGTGCTGCTGGAGAGATAGTAGAGAAGTTGGTTAAAAGATTATCTGGAACTCACGTAGTTGTTAATGAGAAAATAGATGGTACTTTTCCTGCTCATCATCCTGATCCAACGGTTAAAGAGAATCTAGAGCAGATTATTTCTATTGTATTAGAACAAGGGTGTGATTTTGGAGTAGCTTTTGATGGTGATGGTGATCGTATTGGAGTTGTTGACAGTAAAGGTAGAATTATCTGGGGCGATCAGCTGTTGTTACTGTTTGCTAAAGAAATATTAGATCATAAGCCAAATTCAGTTATTATTGCAGATGTTAAAGCTAGCCAGAAATTATTTGAAGGCATTAAAAGTTATGGTGGGAGACCATTAATGTGGAAGACTGGGCACTCACTTATCAAAACCAAAATGCATGAACAGGATTCTCCTCTTGCTGGTGAAATGAGTGGTCATATTTTCTTTGCTGATCGATATTATGGTTTTGATGATGCTTTATATGCGGCGTTGAGATTAATTAATATTTTAGCCTCAAGCAAGCAGTCTCTATCTAGTATAATTGATTCATTTCCAGTTGTTTTTAATACACCTGAAATTAGAATTGATTGTGATGATCAGAGGAAGTTCTCTGTAATTGATGAGGTTAAGAAGCTTTTAGATGGACAAAATAAGAAATATAACGACATAGATGGCATTCGTTATAATTGTGATGAAGGCTGGTGGTTATTGCGTGCTTCTAATACTCAAGCAGTATTAGTTGTGCGTTGCGAGGCTGATTCTGAGTATAACCTTAAGATATTATGTCAGGATATTTCGGCAATCTTAAGTGTTTATGATCTTGATGTTTCAGCACTGCAATAATTGTCTTTTCAACAAAAATTGTCATGGCAATAAAATTAATGGCGAAATCTGAAAAATAAGAGATAATTAATCTAAGATATTTTTTAGAGGTGTTAAATGATCATTCAAAACTTGATGCAGAACTATAATCGTTACTTAGTAAGCTTAGTTTCTATTTCTTTGATTTCATTATCTATGAACATCTTGATGTTCTCTGAGTCTCCATTAGCACAGATATTTTTTATTGTTACTTATGTCGCACTAGCTATTGTCTGTTTTAAATCTGATAGTGACAAATGGTCATATTTTCTAATCCGTATGCAAATTTATGTTTTAATACCAAGCGTTGTTGCTTTTGCACTTTGCGGTCGCTACGGCATAACATCATATATCCTACATTATTTATTATTTATAGTTACTAACTTGATTTGTATTTCTGAGCTTAAGAAGCGTAATAACCTTCTGGTATTGAACAAGGAATTTTATACTTATGTTATGTGTGGCATGTTTGTTTTATCATTGCTTACTTTTATTAGTTTTATGATTAAACTTGAAGCTTTGTTATTTATTATGAATAGTCTGTTTTTATTTACACTAACATCTGGTTTGATTATTGAGCCTAAAAAGGCAGGTAACTTGCCATTTAACAACGAAATATTATTGATAGTATGTTTTGTAGCTCTTGTAGTAATGACGTTGATGCAATCTTTTTTACCTGATTACCATATATTGCGAATAATTTATTTGGTTTCTTATATTATTTTGGCAACTACTCTTTGTTTTGCTATTCGAGAAAGAAAAAGCATATTTTTTATAGCTTGTACATTATTGCTTGCTAATCATTTTTTGCCAAATAAAATTCATGCACTTTTTGATCTTACTATCATTTCAATGCTTACGACACTATTTTATATGCAAAACTATGTGTTGAAAGAGGTTGATTCAGCATTTGCTAAATTAAAAGTTATGTATGATTATAAGTCGAACAAGGTTTTATTATGTAATCAGAATACAATACATAGTGAGCAATATTATTATGGTAATGCTGATCATATACCTAATTTTAGCTATTATGGTAACACATTAAATACCGGACCAGTATATAATATCTTTAAAAGAAGCGATGCTAAAAATCTGCATAACAAAGTGGCAGTCATAGGTTTAGGAGCTGGCACTTTTGCTGCTTATGGTAAAGACGGACAGAGTTTTATTTTCTATGAAATTGATCCAGAAGTAAAATTAATTGCAAATAACCATGAGTATTTTACTTTTATTAAAACTTCAAAAGCTAATATTTCTTTTGTTATGGGAGATGCCAGAAAGACTCTAGAAAAAGCACAAGATTATGAATATGGGATAATCTTCGTTGATGTTTATAGTGACTTTTCAATACCTAAGAGTTTTATAACTATTGAAGCAATAAATCTATATTTGCGTAAGTTACAAAAGAATGGATTGATAGTTATGCATATTACAACTGAAGAAGATGGTATTGAAAGCATTATTGGCAGGATAGCCCAAGAATTAGAATTGGCTGCATATGTTATGTGTATTGATGAGTATATTGATGATACGAAAGAATCTACTAGCGGGCTTATAACGCGAAAGGCTGAGACTAATGCATGGTATTCAAAGTTATATAAAAATCTTTTATTACTTTTTGGCATCAAATCATTTTCGTCTGATAAAAATATATCAAAGTGGGTAATAATAGCTAGAAATAAGGAAGATTTGCTTGATCTTACTTCTGATCATGGTTGGCATATGTTGTCTGTAGATTCTAATCAAGAGATTTTAACAGATGAGAGCATAGAATATGGTGAATCAGCTCGCGGTATTATTACTAGAAAAATAACTTAGTGATGGATTCAAAACTTATAATAATTAGTGGTCCTACTGCTAGTGGTAAATCTCGTTTAGCACAAGAGGTATATGATCACTTTAGGGATTTCTCTATAGTAAACGCTGATTCTATGCAGGTTTATAAAGATCTCCCTATATTAACAGCGCATCCAAGTGATTTAAATACAAATCCATCAAACTATAATTTATATAGTATTTTGAGTTATGATCAGAGTTTTTCTGTTTCTAGTTGGGTGAAAATAGCGGAAGATAAAATCAAAGGGCTGTGGGCCTCTGGTAAAATACCCCTTATTGTTGGTGGGACTGGTTTATATATTAAAACATTGTTATATGGTTTGTCTAATCTTCCGGATATTTCTCCTGAGGTTAGAAGTCAGGTTAATAATTTATTTGTCGAAATTGGCACTGAAAAATTTTATAAATTATTGCAATCTAAAGATTCAGTAAGTTCTGCAAGAATTCATAATAATGATAGTTATCGTATGACTCGTGCTATGGAAGTATTTGAACAAACTGGTAAATCAATAACCTCATTTTATAAGCTAAGGAGTGGTCATAAATCTAACTTGTATAATTATTTACATATTAACATTAGTCCTTTGCGGCAGGTTTTATATGAATCATGTAATAAAAGATTTTTAGAGATGATTGCTGGTGGTGTGCTAGATGAGGTATCAGCTTTGCGTATAAAACCTAATTCAGCTACAAGTCTGTTAACAAAAGCACTTGGATATAGCAGTCTTGGCGCTTATCTGGATAAAAAAATCTCTCTTGAGGAGGCAATAGATAAGGGACAAGTACAAACACGCCAATATGCTAAACGTCAGGTTACTTGGTTCAAAAATCAGGCTCCAGAAGCAACTATATTGGAATTTGAGAGTTATAGTGAGATCAATAATAAAACACTATATCTAATAAAGCAGTTCTTAGGCAGATAGTTATAAAAAACCTGCGAAAGTATTAATTATCGCAGATTTTCATTAACATAACTTTATTGCTTTTTCTTACTATTATTGTTTTTTTTCTTAGCCAAAAAGTAATCTAAAGACAATCTGTCAGCTCCGTATGATGCGAATAGAGCTAATAACATCATCCAGTAGTAATTCTCTACGAATTGTTGATAGAAGAATGTAGATAATGCCACCATTATAAATAAAACTAGCGCAGCAAATTTTGTATGATAACCAAGAACTAAGGCTGCTGAACATATAAGTTGAATTGCAACTGTAGTTACAGCCGCAAACCAGTAAGGAAGGATTGGAACTTGATATTCATTTTGAAACAAAAATAGAGCTGCATCCCAATTTTGTAATTTTTCTAAGCCAAGCACAAAGAATATATTAGCAATATAAACTCTGACTATTAGATTTACTGCTGGTGCCATTTTTTTAAAAACACAAGACGTTTGTTTACAACATGCACAATTGCACTCTGTATAACTACATTCCATATTTTCCTCCATTATTAAGTTAGTTACACATTAAATTCTAAAGTTTAAAATTATGATAGTAAATCTTTTTCTTTATTATTTTCTATTTATTAGGATATATTCCTGCATATTTGCTGCATTAATCATACCTGATTCGGCGGTAATTTTTCTAGAAACCCTTCATGATTTCTTTTTGTCATTCTTTAAATTATTTTTATTTATAAATGCTAATTGTGATATGAAGAAAATAATGGTTATGGCTAATATACCAAACACTTTGAAATTTACCCATATATTTTCAGGTAGGGTACGCCAAATAATTTCATTGATAATTGCTATGCCTAGGAATAGTAATGCGAATCTTTTAGATAATATAATCCAGTTTTGTTCAGTTAGTTTGATGGCTGAATTGAAGAGATGTTTAGTGTAGCCTTTTTTATAATAAACTCCATGAAATAATATCGCTGCAAATGCAAGGCTGACAATAGTAGGTTTTATTTTTACAAAGCTAGTGTTGCCACTGATAACAGTTATAGACCCTAGTATAACGATAATAGTAGTCGAGATAATTAAAACCATTGGCAATGTTTTATGATAAACATAATGCACCACCAAGGCAATAAGGCTTGCAACTAAAAGGACACCAGTTGCAGGAATCATGCCAAACATCTTGTATGTTACAAAAAAAGCTATTAGAGGAACAAAGTCAGTAATGATTTTGACTATTGTTTTCATGTTCATATTTCCTGTACCCCTATAACGAAAATCCCATATTTATCTGCTAGAGTAATTACTTCTGGTAGACTTATTATAATACTGCCATTAGTGTTAACTGCTATGCCTCTAAGGTTTGCTTTGTAAACATAATCGATGGTATTGGTACCAATAGTTGGAAGGTCTAAACGTTTATCTTGCATTGTTTTTTTCATTTTTACTAAAACACCTTTTCGCATAGTTTCGCGTTTTAGATCTGCGCATCTTTTTATTAAGCTATCAGTGCCTTCTGCAGCTTCTATTCCCAACACGTAACTATTTTCAACTATAGTTGCTTGTCCTATATCCATATCGCTAAGTTTAGCGAGCACAATTTTGCCAATCTCTATATCTTTGAGATCGTCTTGGTCAGGTTTAATTTTTCCTAATATTCCTGCTGGAGTAAGTAAGGAAGGCAATATTGAGTTTGGAGAAATGACCTTTAAACCATGCTCTTCAAGAAATTTTGCAATAATAGATAAGGCTGAATTGTCCCCATGTATTTTACTTGCAGTTATTCTTGCCATCACTGAGAGACCTATGGAATCAACTTTCAAAGATAAAAGGCCAGGTCGTTTTATATCTCCTGCAAAAACAACAGAGGTAATCTTTTCATCAGACATTGTTTTAAGGATAGGCTTTACTTTACCTGGTGTAATCAAGTAATGTTTATGACTCCTCAATAGTTCTTCATCAGCATTTTCATGTATTGCAAGAATAATAAAAGATATTTTTTGCTTGATTAATTCATTAATGATGAGCTGAGGTAATTTACCGCTTCCAGCTATAACAGCTATTTTTTCTGATTTTAAATTATGCTTGGTCATTTTTACTTTTAGGTTTACAAATTCCATTAGAGTTTTCACTTTTTAAAAACTCTACTACCTTTTGTACGGATTTTAATTCTGGATATTTTTTTTTCACATCTTCTACTAACGATGCAAAATTATTTTCATTGCTATTATTGAATAATATTTCATATGCATCGCGTAAAGCATTAATTTCTTCTTTATCAAAACCCTTTCTTTTAAGCCCTACAATATTCACGCCAATTAACCCAGAGCGTTCACCACTTACAAGTGCAAAAGGTATTACATCATTATCCACACCAGACATTCCGCCAATCATAGCGTTAGATCCAATTCTAATAAATTGACGTACACCAGACATTCCACCAATGATAGCGAAATCATCTACTGTTACATGACCACCTAAAGTAACATTATTTGCTAATATTACATTATTTCCAATGATGCAGTCATGAGCTATATGTGCAGAAATCATTATCAAACAATTATTTCCGATCACAGTTTTCATCCCACCACCCAATGTTCCAGGGTTTATTGTAACATGCTCACGAATGATATTATTACTGCCTATGATTAATTCAGAATCTTCTCCTTGATACTTTAAATCTTGTGGTGAATGACCAATAGACGCAAATGGAAATATTACTGTACCATCACCTATCGATGTTTTATTGGCAATTACTATATGTGATTTTAACTCTACATTATCTCCAAGAGTTACATTTCCTGTAATAACGCAATATGGTCCTACTTTAACGTTCTTACCTAATTCAACACTAGGTTCAATAATGGCTGTTGGGTGAATTAATATCATTTGTCTGCTATCATTGCTGAAAAAATTGCTTCCGCCACTACTGCGCCATTAACTTTAGCTTCGGCAGTGAATTTCCATACATTTGCCCTGCTTCTTAATTTTGTTACATGTAAAAATAATTGATCTCCTGGTGAAACGATTTTACGAAATTTTGCTTCTTCAATTGACATAAAATACACTAATTTATTATCAGCCTGGCCTTTTAACGTTTCACAGACTAATACAGCAGATGTTTGAGCCATTGCCTCAATAATTAACACTCCTGGCATTACCGGCTTGTTTGGAAAATGTCCAGTAAAATGTGGTTCGTTAATTGTAACATTTTTAATACCAGTTGCGGATTGATCAGGAACAATATCGATTACCCGATCAATTAGCAAGAATGGATAACGGTGAGGTATTTTAGCCATTATTTCTTCTATATTAATCATTTTGTTCTCTACTACTTAATTTTTTTAAAATGGCTGTTTGTTTGTGCCATTGTCTTATTGGTAGTGATGGTGATCCGCCGACTATTTGTTTAGCCTCGATATCTTGCATCACACCAGATTGAGCTGCAATTTGTGCGCCATCGCCTATTTTTATATGTCCGGATAGACCGGCTTGTCCCCCAAGCATGACATATTTTCCTAGTTCTGTGCTTCCAGATATTCCTACTTGGGAAACTATAATACAGCCTGTGCCCAATACAACGTTATGACCAATTTGCACTAAATTATCAATTTTGCACATGTCGCCTATTATTGTATCATCAATTGCGCCTCTATCAATAGTACAATTTGCTCCTATTTCTACATTACTTCCTATAATAACACGGCCAATTTGAGGAACTTTGATATGCTGGTAATTATCAAATGCATACCCAAAACCATCCTGTCCTACCCTTGTACCTGGGTGGATTATTGTATTATTTCCAATAAAGCAATTATCAAGTGTTACATCGTGATGTATAATACAATTGTTGCCTATTTGTACCTTATCATTAATATATACCCCTGGGTATATTTTGGTATTGGCTTCAATCCTTACTTCAGCTCCGATAGTTACGTTATGGGCAATCTCGCAATTTTCACCAATTGTAGCGGTTGGATGAATGTGTGCATCTTTTGAAATTCCTGGTTTTATTGGTGGGTTAGGATAAAATAATGTCATTATTCGTGCAAAGTCTGCATATGGGTTGCTAGTTATCAGTATAAAGACATCTTTTGGAGCCTTACTAAGGAATTTCTCTGAAGTAATGCAAGCTAATGGCTGAGATTTTATGTATTGTTCGGCATATTTTGCATTTGTAAAAAATGACAATTCGTTACTTGAAGCTTTTTCTAAGGTGCAAATATTTGACACCATAATTTTAGGGTCAATAATATCTATTTTTTTACCATTTAGGTATGAAGTTGCCTTAATTGAATTTGCTAAGTGATTCAAGGAAAATGGTCCTTTATTAATAAAAAAGCTCTGGTTAGTCATTCTTTAATTCCTTAAATCTTACATCAACAGTTTTAAGTTTGTTATTTAGCGCTTGTAAAACCTGATTAGTAATATCGATGCTATTTGTATTATACAAGGTTTGTGATTTTGGCAAAACTAATTGTATGTTTTGTTCTTTTGCTATGTTTGAAATTATATCAAACAATGATATTTTAATTTTTTCCATAGCTTTTGAGAAAGCATTATCCAAACTAATTCTATGTTCATGAATAACTTTCTGAGCTTCGATTTCAGATTGACTTAATTCTGTTTTAAGCTTTTTAAGTTGCTCTTGACTTAGTTTGTTAGAGTTCTGTCCAATTTCTTTATCTAAGGCCATAATTTTTGTCTCATAGCCCTTTAACTCTTGTTGGTATTTTAAATTTTGCTTTTCTAAAGTGCTTTGTAGAGAAATATAAACCATGGATTCGTTAATAGCTTTATCAATATCGATAATTGCAATGTTGCTATGTTTGGCCCAGGCTATTGTTGGCAAGATAAGTATGATAATAACTAATAGTACAAATCTATTTTTCATATTTCTTTTTTAGAAATTTGTTGAGAAAGAAAAGTGTATTAATTGGGTTTTATCAAATTTTTCCTTTTTTATAGCTTTTGCAAAATCAATTCTCAATGGGCCCATCCTCGTAACCCATAAAAATCCAATACCAGCAGATGCTCTAATAGATTTAGAGTTGTAATATTGATTTGACGAGTATGAAGAGCCCTTTTTGAGGTCTATATTCCATACGTTACCAAAATCGCTAAAGACTGCACCTGAAACATCAAACTCTTCTGGTAAGCCTAGAGGGAAGGTAAGTTCTGTGGTTCCCTTGTAGAACATTGTGCCACCTAAAGCATCTTGAGTTGCTTTGTCTCGTGGACCGAGACCACCATATTCAAAACCTCTAAAGCTTGCATCACCGAGGTAAAAATTTTCATCAACTCTAATAGGTTGACCAAGACTATTAATAGCTCCAGCTGAACCAGCTATTTTTAAAGTTAGTACTTCTTCCATTACCGGATAATAGTAATTTGCTGCAAGAACGTTTTTAATATATTTAGAGTTTCCACCAAGACCGGCAAGACTTTGGTTGAGTTTTAGTAAATAGCCTTTTGTAGGCATAATTTGATTATCAGTTTGGTCATACGCAAACCCCTGATTTAGTATAGATGCATATTTTGTACCAGATTGATCCTTGATATAAAGAGGAGCATTGGCTGGTATACCACTTATTCTGTTTTGCTCAAGGGTATATCCAAAATTATGATATAGATATTCCATAATTTCATAACCAAAATTCACTAGGCCGCCAGTAGAAGATTTGTTGTAACCTAGAGAGTTTGATGAAGCACCCCAGTTAGATTTATTATTATTTTGAGAACTTGTGAATAGCTCAAATCCTGCACTTAGATTTTGATTCATGAAGTAAGGCTCAGTAAATCCTACGTTAGCACTAAGGCTAGAGGCTGATTTAGTAATACCAGCAGAAAGCTCTTGTCCCTTACCAACAAAATTCTTTTCTGTTAATCCAATCATACCAAATATACCGTCAGTAGTAGAGTAACCAACCGATAATTTTAGTGAAGCAGTCGATTTTTCTTCAACATCAACATCGATGTCAACGATATCAGGTCGGTCAGTACGTCTGGGCTTTACTGAAACTTTTCCAAAAAAATCTAAATTAGTTATTCTTTGCTCAGAGCGATTAAGTAAAAACTCATTATAAGGGTCTCCTTCAGCTATTCTGAATTCTCTTCTTACAACCTCATCATAGGTTTTTAAGTTTCCTCTTATGTTAATTTTGCCTATATAGACTTTGCGAGCTTGGCCAATAACATATTTGATATTGATAGTTTTATTTGTTTCATCAATGTCATAGACTGGATCAATATTTACAAATGGATAACCTTGGTTTGCAAGAAGCTTAAGCATCTTTTCCGTTGTGTCTTCAATCAAGGTAGAATTAAAAGTTTTTCCCTCTTGTGTTGAGATTTTTTCCTCTAGAAGGTCAATATTGACTTGTGGTATTTGGCTTTCTATGCTCATAGAGCCAAATTTATATTTACTTCCTTCTTCTATTGAGAAAGTAATATAGAAGACATTTTTTGCCTGGACTATATCTGCAGTAGCAGACGTGATTCTAAAATTAGCATAGCCTTGAGAGTTATAAAATCTGGTTAATAATAACTTGTCATGTTCTACTAAGTCAGCATCATAATGGTCTGTGTTTGCGAAAAAATTATAAAACTTATGTTCTTTTGACATTATTACTGATTGCAATTTTGAACTAGAAAAATGCTTATTACCTACAAATAAAATCCTACTTATTTTTGCTTTTTTTCCTTCTGTAATTTCAAAAACTAAATTTACTCTATTTTGTGGAAGTTCAATTATTTGTGGGTTAACAATAACACCAAAACGCCCAGATTTGCTATAGATCTCTACTATACGATTAGTATCACTTTGAACCTTTGCTTTAGACAAAACCATTCTAGATTTCAAGTATATTTCTGACAGTAATGTTTCAGACTTGATTGCATCATTACCTTCAAAAACTATTTTGCTAATGATTGGGTTTTCTACAACCTTTATTTTAACAACTTGTCCATGAAGAGAGATGCCCACATCTGAAAACAGTCCTGTGCCATATAAAGCGCGCAGTGATTCTTCAGATTTTTGTTGAGTAAAGTTTCCACCAACGTGAAATTGAATATATGAAAGAACAGTAGAGTTTTCAGTTCTTTCATTTCCATCAATGACAATACTTTTAATTTTTGTTTCAGTAGATGGTGCTGATTCTTTGGTTTTAACTTCAGTTGTCTTAGTTGTTTGCTCAGTTGATGGTGAAACAGCTCCTAGAAATGTTTGCTCTTCTTCTGCAAAGCCTAAAGACGAGCATAGCACAAATATAATTAGTGAAATCAAGGTTTTTTTTAGCTTCATAATCTTTCTTCAAAAAAGTTTAATATTGTTTAGGTCGTTTACTATAGCTAATACTGATAGGCTTACTAGTAAAACCACTCCGAATGTCATTGCAATTTTATGTATATGTATAACAATTTTCTTTCCAGCAATAATTTCTATTACATAAAACAGTAAATGTCCACCATCTAACATTGGTATGGGCAGTAAATTTATCAATCCAAGATTTATTGATAGTAATGCCATAAGCCACAAAGTATACTCTAAGCCTTTTTTTTGTTGACTCTCCAGCTATTTTCGCAATTCCTATTGGCCCCTCAATATCTTTATAAGATCTTTGACCTGTAAACATTTGACCGATAGCTTTCAATGTTAGTTTGCAGATATTAAAGGTTTCATCAATGGCATATTTACTAGATTCCAAAAGGTTAAGTTTTTTATGCTCAAGGCCGATGCTTTGAATACCTATTTTGCCAACAACCACCTCACTATTGGAGCTGCTTTTAATAGTGAACGGTTGGGGGATTACAATCAAATCTAAATTCTTATTATTGCGAGAAATTGTCATATTTAATGGTATATCTGGATGCATAGTCACAATTCTTTCTATTTCAAAGAAACTATCTACTTTTGAATTATCAATAGCAATAATTTGATCTCCTGCTATTAGTCCTGCTTTTTGTGCGGCACTATCTGGCATTACTTTATTAATTAGGGTTGAAGAGCTCATCATGCCATTTATATATAACATGATTGTTAAAATAATGACGCTGAAGAGAAAGTTAAAGAGTGGTCCAGCTGCTACTATCGCTGCTTTGATGGGTAATGTTTTGGTGTGAAATGTAAATGCTCTGTCCTTTTGTGGGACTGTTTCTATATCAGAGCTTGTGCTTGCAGGGTTCATATCACCAAGGAACTTGACATAACCTCCCATCGGTATAGCACATATTTTCCACGTAGTGCCATATTTATCTTTCTTAGAAAAAAGGACTTTGCCAAAACCTATCGAAAAATCAGTAGCTCGTACGCCAGAGATTCTTGCAATATAATAATGGCCAAACTCATGGACAAATACTATTATTGAGATAATCAAAATAAATGAAAGGGCATAATGTAATATATTCATTATTATGTCTGTCATGATAACATCAGCTCTTTTGAATTATTTTGTCAGAGATTATATGGATTATAATTGCTAGTCAAAGCAATAGTTACAGATTTTTAATTAATTCTTTAGTTCTAACTTGGCATTCTAGATCATATTCAATCACTTGCGTTATATCATTAATCTTTAAATTATGGGATTTTTCTAACATTTTTTCGACAATCACTACTATATCCGTGAATTTAATTCGTTGGTTTAGAAAAGACTCTACTGCTATTTCATTACTTGCGTTTAGCATGATAGTAGCAGCACTGCCTTCATCCAATGCTTTACGACAGATATTTAGTGCTGGAAATAGTTCATAATTTGGCTTCATAAACTCCAATGTCTCCATCTTTGTTACGTCAAGGGGCTTTACAACTATGTTATTGCTGCGGTTAGGCCAGTATAAAGCACAAGTTATTGGTATGCGCATATCAGTATTGCCTAATTGTGCTAGGCTTGATCCATCTTTATATGCAACTATGCCATGGACAACAGATTGTGGGTGAATCACCACTTCTATTTTATTTTGTGGGAGATTGAATAAATAATGTGCTTCAATAATTTCCAATCCTTTATTCACCATAGTGGCGCAATCTGTTGAAATTTTTGGTCCCATCTTCCATTTTGGATGATTGATTGTTTGCTCAACTGTAACATCTTTCAGTTGATCTTTAGTAAAAGCACGAAATGGCCCACCAGAAGCAGTAAGGATAATTTTTTCTACACTATCTAAATTTTTTTGCTCTAAAATCTGAAAGATGGCATTATGTTCAGAATCAGTTGGGATAAGACTAACTTTATGCTTATGCGCGGCATCAGTCATGATTTTGCCTGCGCATACTAAACTCTCTTTATTTACTAATGCAATGTTTGCACCATTTATAATTGAGATATAAGTAGTTTTTAATCCTGCTGAACCAACTATTCCAGCCACCGCTAAATCAGCACCTAAATTACAAGCTTCAACCATTCCTTTTTCACCGGCAGCAACTATAATTTTGGTATGTTGTAGTAATGTTTTTAGTTTTTGGTAATGAGCTTCTTCTTGTATTACTGCCATTTTCGCGTTAGTTGCTATTGCTTGTTGAGCAAGCAGCTCATAATTATTATTAGCCGAAAGGGCCAATACTTCAAAATCGCCTGGGGTAGATTTTAAAATAACATCAATTGTGTTAGTTCCAATAGATCCTGTTGAGCCAAATAAAGAAATTTTTTTCATATTTAAAATACATGCCAGTGATCAAAAGCTAATATCAATGCTACTTTGGGTGCGGTAAGTATAATTCCATCTACACGATCTAAAATCCCTCCATGCCCTGGAATCATATTGCCGCTATCTTTAATGTCGAAAATCCTTTTGATCCACGATTCAATCATATCTCCAATCTGTGCATATATTGCTAGCAATGTGGTTAGACCAATAAGCATTCTTGGATGTTCTGAGGCAAGATAATTTCCAGCAAAATAACCAAATATAGCTGCAGCAAGAACGCCACCAAGTAGACCAGACCAGGTTTTATTTGGACTAACTCTTGATAATAATTTTGGGCCGCCGATGCTTCTACCACAAATATAGGCAAATATATCAGTAATCCATATGGTTATTATCAGCCAAGTGACAATCTTATGACCTTGGTAACGATTTATGATGAAAATCAATGATGCGCATGGAGTAGCTGTATAAAGTATGGCAGTAATTTTCCAGGCTAATTTATATTTAATATCTTTAGCTGAGTTTAGCATATCATTCCATTCAAATCCCATCAGAATTGCCATGATAATTACTGTCATATAATATACAAAACCGCCAATTTGTATTATCAACAACATTATTGGAGCAAGTATTAAGATGGTCAAACTTCTTACAAAGAAATTTCTATTAAAAAACTTATTTTTATTGTCCATATCTTCTTTCTCTATTGTTAAATTCTTCAATTGCTAGATTCAAATCTTTTTTTGTAAAATCAGGCCATAAAGTTTTAGTGAAATAAAATTCAGTATAAGCCATTTGCCATACTAAAAAGTTGCTAATCCTAAGTTCTCCGCTAGTACGAATTAATAAATCGGGATCTGGTATGTCTTTGGTGTATAAGTAATCTGAAAAAACTTCTGTAGTAATATCATCAATAGTAACTTTCCCATCCTTATAATCCTGGGCTATTTTTTTTGTTGCCTCGACGATTTCTTCTCTACTACTATAACTAAGAGCCAATATCAAATGCATTGCATCATTATTTTTGGTTAGGTCCATCAGGTTATGAATGTTTTGCTGTAGGTCTTCATCTAATTTTTTTATATTACCGATTATCTCAACTTTAATATTATTTTTATGAAGTGAGGATGCTTCATTTTTTAAATAATAACGCATTAATGTCATCAGGTTATCCACTTCTTCTACTGGCCGTTGCCAATTTTCCATAGAAAAAGTATATAATGTTAAATATTTTACTCCGAGTTTAACGCATGCCTCCATAATCTCTCGAGCAGTTTCTATGCCAGCCTTATGACCAGCTATACGCGAGAAGTTTCTGGTTTTAGCCCATCTGCCATTACCATCCATTATAACGGCTATATGTGATGGTATCATAATGTCTTGATTCATCTTTTAAATTATTTTTATTGTCTGAATATAAGTAGATTAAGCATATAGCAAATTTTTTGCAAGTTTTGTAATAATTTTTTCATTAAATTTTTTTCTATAACTACTGTTAATTTTTTTTATAACCATCAATCTTTTTTGCTGCTTATACATTTTAAGTATGTTCTTGCGTAAGATATATATGTCATGATTTATTAATAAGCAGATTTCCGCGAAAAGAGGATCGCAACCAAATATAAAAGATTTAGCATTTTTTCGTATATTCATATCCTGCGAATATAATAAATCTGCTATATGCTGCATGAAACACGCTCGCCACATTTTTATTTCTCCTGATGCATCAATTTCATGGGGTTCGTAATATGTCATTTTTGACCTCTAAATTTAAATTCATAATTGTAAGTTCTAGTTAACATATATATGGAATATTAATATTTAGTTAACATGGTGTAAAATTTTTAAAATAATTTATGAGGAGTATTTTTGTTATAATTTCATATAATTCTTAATATAGATGGTAAAAGGCATTATTATTGGGTCGAAGGATTTGGGTCATATCAAGGATACCAAGCACTGAAAGGAATATCATAATCTGATCTATTAAATACAAAAGATGGAATTCCAGTTCATGTATTTAATCTTAATGATTATTTAGGGTAAAAGATTAAAAATCAGGTGTTATTGTGTTGTAGATATTGCTGTAGTTTTGTCACTATCATGCTTACTGAAGATATTAAATATGCAGGTGTAAATCTAGTTCAAATATATGTTTCCTTACCAAAATCATGTCTAGTGATAATTGTAATTGTTAATTAAGGTGTCTATATCCGTGGACATAACTATATCTGTGAGGTTGCTTAGTAGCAAATCATCTATCTCTATTTTAACTAGCTTATCATCCTTAAATTGAGCAAACTGATAGTTCTTTTTTGCAAATGATTCCAGATATTTTCTTGGATCGCTTTGAAGTTTTTTTATGAAATAAATGCCCCACTCCTGAATAATTATAGGATTAGAAGATCGTTCCAGCAATGCACTCATACCTGCGATAGCTCGTGGTTCTGCTCCTTCAATATCCATTAGGATTATATCAAGTTTATTTACAAAATTAAGAATTTTATCTACTTTCTTCGCAGTTACTATCATGCGGTGTTCGTCACTTTCAATAGCATCATCCCATGCTATATGCGAACTTCCGGTATTAGATTCTCCACTAGTTGTAGAACTAAATTGTAGTAGCGTATTCTTATCGTAAGCAGCGTAATTATAAACATGGGTGTTTTTAATACCATTTATCATAAGGTTAATTTTTGTAAAATTATACATAAGAGGTTCAGGATCTATCGCATAAACATGGCCTGTTTCACCAACAGCTTTAGAGAAATTTAATACATGGGTTCCTATATGAGCTCCAAGAACTAAAGCATTGTCTCCATGCTTAGTAAAGATTGAAATTGCTTTAGTAACATGTGGCTCCCAACCGTTAGGTAATGAAGTATATCTGGAAACTACATTGTCACAACCATCAACTAGCATAGTAAACCCGGCTTTGTTATGAACAAGTTTAGCTCTATCAGCAAGGGCATTACTATTACAATTATAAGATCTCCAGAAGTAAGTATCCAAGTCAGTATATATTTTTGTTAATTTGCTACTTACAATGTAATTAAATTCATTAGACATAATTAGTAGACAGACAAAGGAAGTAATAATAAATGTCGAAATATACTTCAAAATTTTACTCTCTAAAATTGCAAATTATTTTGAATAGCATATACGCCTGTAAATTGCTTTTCAACCTAAAACATTTCCATAAACGTTATTATTGTAATGTAGGTTGAAATCCAGCACATATAATTTGGCCTTAGTGAAATTAAAAATTATACGTTATTGCGTTGTAGATATCGCTGTAGTTTTGTTACTATCGTGCTTACCACATAATAATGAGTTAAGATATCGCTATCAACGGTTACATGAGCATGTGCATATGTTTGGTACCGGTCATTCATCAGTTTTTTTAGTATTTCTTCTTTGTCGCCTTGTTCTAATATTGGTCTGGTATTTTTTCTTTGGACTCTTTCTAGTAGAACATTTAAAGGTGCTCTTAGCCAAATAGTAACCCCTTTACTTAAGACTAATTCTCTAACATCATCATGGAGGAAAGATCCACCTCCAGTTGCAATTACGCTGGCTCCAGAATGTAGCGCAGTATTAATGGCTTCCATCTCTTTTTCTTTAAAATACTCCTCTGATTGATATTTGAAGATATCAGTAATCGAGCAGCCAACCATCTGGCTCACCATTGAATCGGTGTCAAGAAATGGTACTCCTAATTTTTTGGCTAATCTAAATCCAATAGTAGTTTTGCCAGCACCCATCATGCCTACCAGAACTATTGGTTTATTTGCACCAATTTTCTCGTATAAATTATTATTGTACATTTTTCTGTTGATATTCCTATATAACTAATTACATTACTACGTATGCTTTTTAATTTCTACAATAATATTTAAGCATTTAACCTTTATTTAAAAGATTGGTATCAGAAATATGTTAGATATAAAGTTTTGTAAGGAATTCACCAAGAATCATGATAATATTGTTCTTTTTATCGATGATGCTTTTTCACTTATAAAAGATGCTAATAATATTAAAAAACTTTATCAGCTGGATGTGCTGGCAATTTTAAAAAATTGTAATTTTGAGGGTAATTTTGGAGAAACGGTTATTATTCCTACAGATAAATCTGATCTTAAAAGCATTATTATAGTTAGTGTTGGTAAAGTTAGTGAATTGGATCAAAATAAATTTATTAAACTTGGCAGCAAAATTTATTTAGCGCTAGCAAAAAGTAAGTTAGGGCAAGTAGGTATTTATACCAGCTCTTTACCATGCGATAATTTTTCTGAAGAAAAAGTTATATCTTTTATAAGTTTTGGTTTGCAGTTAAGGAGTTATAAATTTGATAAATATTTCACTGATAAAAAGAAAAAGGCACATTTGCCTGATATAGAAATAGTAACACATTCACCAGAAAAAACTGCTGCATGTTATCATGATTCTGAAGCTATAGTTTCTGGTATTACAATGGCAAAAAATTTAATTAACGAGCCATCAAATATCAAATATCCTGAAAGTTTTGCCAAGCAATGTGAAAGTCTAAAAGAATTAGGGATAGAAGTTGAGGTACTTGATGAAAAAAAGATGCAGACATTGGGTATGAATGCTCTGCTTGGTGTTGCTCAAGGTAGTGTAAAAAAGCCTAGACTTGTAATTATGAAATGGAATGGTGGTAAGAAAGATGATAATCCGATAGCGATTTGTGGAAAGGGCGTAACTTTTGATAGTGGTGGTTTGTCACTTAAGCCTGCTGAATCCATGGAAACAATGAAATATGATATGGCTGGTGCTGCTGTTGTTACAGGTTTAATGAAAACCTTGGCATTAAGAAAAGCAAAAGCTAATATTGTTGGAGTTATTGGATTGGTTGAAAATATGCCAGATGGCGATGCACAAAAACCAGGTGATGTTGTGACAACAATGTCTGGTCAAACAATTGAGGTTCTAAATACTGATGCGGAGGGAAGATTGGTATTGGCGGATGTTTTATGGTATACACAATCTGTACTTAATCCAAAGTTGATGATTGATCTTGCAACTTTAACTGGGGCAATTGTTGTAACTTTTGCTGGGCATTATGCCGGTCTGTTTTCTAATGATGATAAATTATCTGAACAATTAACAGCAGCTGGTAATCATGTTGATGAAAAATTATGGCGCCTGCCTTTAGGACCAGAGTTTGATAAGATGATAGAATCAACAATTGCTGATATGCAAAATATTGCTAGAGGTGGAGGAGGAAGTATTACTGCTGCTCAGTTACTACAAAAGTTTGTTAATAAAAAACCTTGGGCACATTTAGATATTGCTGGAGCAGGTTGGTCTAAAACTGATAATGACTATCATGAAAAAGGCTCTACAGGATTTGGTCTAAGATTGCTCAATCAGTTTATTATTGATAATTATGAAAAGTGATCAGTGTGAAGTTAGTTTTTATCATTTGTCTAAATATCCTGTAGTTAAGGTTTTACCTAAATTACTGGAGAAGATCTATCAAGCGGAAAATAGATGTTTGGTATTATGCCAAAGTGATCAGGAGATGAAGGATTTAAATGATGTGATATGGACTTATTCTAGCCGTGCATTTTTACCTCATGGCTCTATTACCGATCCTAACCCAGAAATTCAGCCGGTATTACTTAGCACAGATTCTAAAAACCTAAATTCAGCTAAAATTCTTATAGTGCTTTCTGGAATTGTTCCTGAGAATCTTCATGAATTTGATCGTTGTTTGGATTTATTTTGCGATACTGATGGTGATGTGGTAGTGGCGCAAGCAAGAAAAAGATATAAGTCTTACAAAGATAATAATTACCCACTGACCTACTGGACTCAAAATGAGGAAGGTGGTTGGGTTAAGAATTAGTTCTTTAGTTTATAAAGAAAATCTAGCGCAGATTTTGGGGTTAGTTCGTCGAGATTAAGATTCTCAATTGCTACATCTACTTTGGATTTTGTCTCACTGACTTTGCGTACTATAATTGTATTATCTTTTTGGTGAAGATCTTGGAGAATGTCCTTTGCTCTTTTAATTACAGATTTTGGAATGCCAGCGAGTTCGGCGACATTAATGCCATAAGAATTATTCGCAATTCCTTGAGCAACTTTATGCATAAAAATAATTTTCCCCTCCCACTCTTTTACCTGAACGCTGTAACATTTTAGAGAGGTTAGAGTTTTGCTAAGGTCTGTTAATTCATGAAAATGTGTGGCAAACAATGCTCGAGACTTAAGGTGATTATGAATATATTCAAGACAGCTCCAAGCTATTGCCATTCCGTCATAGGTTGATGTTCCTCTGCCTATCTCGTCTAAGATAATTAATGATTTACTAGTTGCTTGGTTTAAAATGGTGGCGGTTTCAATCATTTCAACTAAGAAGGTTGAGCGTCCTTGAGCAAGATCATCACCAGCACCGACTCTACTAAACACTCGATCAATAATTCCGATTTTTGCTTTGCTAGCCGGTATGAATGAACCTATTTGCGCCAAGATTGCGATGATAGCATTTTGACGGAGAAATGTACTTTTACCAGCCATATTAGGACCGGTAATTAACCATAAATTTTGTGAGTTACAAAGGTTACAATCATTGGCAATAAAATCTCCTTTTATGGTTTGCTCAACAACGGGGTGTCTTCCATTTTCAATATGAAAATCATTGCTATCATCAATGATTGGTTTGTGATAATTATTGTCTGCCGCCAATGTTGCAAGTCCAATTATTACATCGATATAGGCTATGGTTATAGCTGTTGAGGATAAGTTTTCGAGTTGGTTTATTAATTGTGCAACGATGTTTGAAAACACCTCATTTTCAATGATAGTAATTTGTGCATTAGCATTGATAATTTCTTCTTCCAATATACGTAATTTATTGGTAGTAAATCTTTTTGCATTTACAAGTGATTGACGCAAGATAAATTCTTCACTGGTGATTTTGCTGACATGGCTTGGAGTTATTTCGATGTAATAACCAAGCATATTATTATATTCGAGTTTGAGATTTGGTATGTTTGTTTGCTGCCTATATTCATCACGTAATTTGGTGATTAACTCAACGGAATTATCACGTAAATCATATAAATGCGCTAGTCTTTGGTCAAATATTGGATTGATGAAATCATTTTGATTTAGATAAATATCGCGTTCGATTAAAACACTAGAAAGTAGCAATAATAGAGATTCATTTTGTAATAAGTTTGTTGATAGAGATTTTAGAGATCCAAAATTTTTGTTATCTAAAAGTTTGGCAATCATCACTGCAGTTTGCAGACCTTGCTGTATTGCATATAAATCTTTGGGCGATCCCCTACCAATAGCTAAGCGTGCTGCAGCTCTTTCTAGATCAGGGACTTGTTGTAATTTTTTTATGAGGTGTTGTCTTAATGATTCTTCAGTAACAAAGAATTCTACCAAATTAAGTCGAGCATTAATTTTACCTATATTGGTAAGTGGTTGTGAAAGATATTTACGTAATAATCTTCCTCCGCTATTAGTTACGGTTCTATCGATAATTTTTATTAGCGAGTATTTAGTATTTTCTGAATAAAATAGTTCCAGGTTTTTACGTGCAGTATTATCAATAATCATATATTCACTAGGCAATATTACCTTTGGAAAATTTAAAATGATTTTATCTTTGCGTTGCGTGATGCATAAATATTCAATCAATGCTCCACAGGCGGATACCTGGTTATTGGTAAAACTGCCAAGGCTTTCAATATTATGCAAACTAAAATTATCTTTGAGTTTATTGTAGTTTTTCTTATATTCAAACAAACTATTAACAAATGTAACAAATTTTGGTTTCCATTCCGCTAATTGTTCCACAAGTTTTTTATTGTTAAAAACATCGTCAGTAATAATAATTTCTGATGGGCTGATTCTTGCCAAATTTGCAGTTAATAAATCTAACGAAGAAGTAATAGTATAGAATTCAAGTGTTGATAAATCAACATAAGCTATTGCCGCTTCTTGATCTCTAAAGGTAATTGCTGATAGATAATTTGAAGTTTTGCCTTCAAGTAAATTGTCTTCGGTTAGGGTACCTGGAGTAACTATTCTAACTACATCACGATTTACTACTGTCTTAGAACCACGTTTCTTAGCCTCTTCTGGTGATTCTAATTGTTCACAGATTGCAACTTTATAACCGTTTTTGATTAGCTTGTTGATATAATTTTCAGCGCTGTGATACGGAACACCACACATCGGTATTTCTTGATCTTGCTGCTTACCTCTTCTGGTTAGAGCTATCTCTAAAACTGGGGCAGCTGTGACCGCGTCTTCAAAGAATAATTCATAGAAATCACCCATACGGAATAGTAATAAACAATCTTGATGCGCTGCTTTGGCTTCAAGATATTGTTGCATCATAGGGGTGATGCTCGTAATATTAGTCTTGATCAGCGTTTCAGACATGTAAAATTATTGGGTGCGTTTTATGTTCCTGATTTTTAGAATCATCAATAATCCTGGCAGAGCTGCAATCATGCTGACTATAAAGAACATAGTCCAGCCATAATCATCAACGACGAATCCTAATGTGCCGGAGATGAAATTTCGACCAATCGTAGCAAAAGAGCTAAGTAGAGCATATTGCGTTGCTGCAAAGTTAAGGTTACATAGGCTGCTTATATATCCAACAAATACTACATCGCCAATTCCGGAGCAGACATTTTCGATGGTGATGGTTGTGATTAGCATGAGGTTGTTATGCCCTATATAATCTTGAAGTATAAACATACCGTTAGAGAGCATTTGGATAATAGCAGCAAATATTAATGAGTGAATGAGGCCATAACGATGAACTACTACTCCGCCCATGAAAGTTCCTAAAAGGGTAGATGGTAAGCCGTAAGTCTTGACAATTAGAGCAATTTCTGGCAGAGAAAACCCAGTTTTGATCAAGAATGGTTGGGTTAAATTTCCTGCGACTGCATCACCAAGTTTGAATAATACTATGAACAAAAGAAGATAGAGCCAGCCAGATGTTTGGGTAAAATTCTTAAATGGTTCAATTATCATTTTAGTTAGATGTTCATGATAACCCTTTAAAGCCTTTTGATCTTTATGGGTAGGCTCTGAGCTGAAGATTGTAACGAGTAATGCTAGTGCCATTATAATTCCACCAACATAATATGCATAATGCCAATTTGAATAACCAGCTATTATTAATAATGCTGCTCCAGAGATATATAATCCTATTCTATATCCGTAAATATACATGGTTACGCCCATTGACTGGAGATTTACCGGTAATTTTTCAATACGATAAGCATCAACTACTATATCTTGGCTGGCTGATAGAAATGCTACTATTGTTGCTATAACTGCACAATATAACAAGCTTGAATCTGGTTCACTTTGAGCAAGTAAGAAAATTGCTATAACCATCAGGCTTTGTATTAAAAATAACCAACTCCTGCGTTGACCGAGTTTCTTGTATAAAATTGGCAATCTGATGCCATCAATGAATGGTGACCATAAGAATTTTATAGAATAAGGTATGGAAATGAAGGCAAAAGCTCCAACTTCTTTCATTGAAATGCCATGGGTTGCTATCCAAGTTTTTAAGGTAGAGGCTGTGAGTGCTAGTGGAAATCCACAAGCTATCCCCATGAACAACATTACTAGCAAACTAGGGTTTGAAATAAGGTCGCGGAAACTAGGTTTTACATTGTTTTTCATTTATATATCCTAATAGAACTTGGTGACTCCTACGGGATTCGAACCCGTATTACCACCGTGAAAGGGTGGTGTCCTAACCATTAGACGAAGGAGCCAATTGAGGTTCGATTATAGGTAATTTATTTTTTTTATCAAGCTAGAATATTAAAGACTTTAAGAAATATTGATAGTGATGACTTTATTATATATATCAACTTTAGGGAAAGTAACATTTTTAAAACTGTGCATGACTTTGTGATGTGAGTTATGTAATTGAATCTCAACAATATCTCCCGCGCCAAAATTATGTAGAGCTGTGATTGTGCCATATATATTATCATTTTGGTCGCAGACATTCATTCCAATTAGGTCGTTATAATAATATTCATTCTCATCTAAAACAGGAAAATTCTTCTTTTCTATGTAAAGTTCTGAGCCTATAAGGGTTTCAGCGGTATTTCTATCTGAGATGCCATTAACTCTGGCTAATAAGACTGTATCATTTTGTGAAGTGATCTTAATATCGAATTGCTTCGACTGGTCATGGTTGTAGACACTTCCGTATTTGTTTATATCTGTTGGGTTGGCCGTAAAGGACTTAATTTTGACCAATCCTCCAATACCGTGTGCGGCAGTTATTACACCCATTTTAACTAATCTGTCAGACATACCATACTTTACTATAAATCAATTTATCTCTTTAATATTGTTTGTCATTTCATTATAATACAATAGATGTGAAGTTAATAGTGAGTTTATGAGAAAGTTAGTAGGAATAGTCATTATTTTGATTTTATTAGGCATGGCTTACTTGGGCTATGTTTTTACTCAAGATAGGGCTGAAGATGGTCTTCATGATTCTAATACCAAGGTTTCTCTTCAATTATTACCATTTCCGTTGATTATTGCCAACGATGGAAGCAAAAATGATTCGTTATTAGAATTATTACTCAACAAAGACAAGAATATAGTTAGTATTCATGATGGAAAATTAGAATTTGCTAATGTTTTGCCATTCGGTTCAAAAGTTTTTTTTGAAGGGGTTTCTTTAGATTTTGCTTATGACCATCAAGAAAATAAGGTTAAGTTTTCAGGTAATATTAGTAATAAAATTAATACGGTTATATCTGGTGAGTATTATTTAAACGATAAAAATAATGTTGTTTATAATTTGAAGTTTGATTCTGCTTTATACAATATTCTCATTTCTGGTAACTACAAGTTTCTTGAAGACCAAGCTGGAATATTAGAAGGCAGTTTTTCTTGTAACTTCCCCAATATGGCTAAATTCTTTGAATTTGCAACTGATAATATAGCTTTTAATTCTCAATATGTGGAAGTTTTGGCCATTAACGGTGATTACGTTTATCAAGATAATAAATTCAATATTAATAATGCTGTCGTTAAGTCTAAAAATATTGATATGTTATTTGGTCTTGATTTCAATAATGATACTAATCAAACTTTTACTGTGGATGCAGGAATTAATCGCTTAGACCTTGATAAGATTATTGATCCAACCACTCTTAATAAGGAAAACTTTAAAATTATTAAGATCAATTTTGCTAATCATATACAAAAAATGCTTGGCCAATATAATGCAGATAATGTGTTTCATGGAAAGATTTCTGGCATTGAAATTGTTTTAAATGGAGTAAATATTAAAGATTTTCAGTTAGACGTTGAATCACAAGCTAACACAGGTTTTCTAGTAAATAAACTTAATTTTTCTCTTCCTGGGGATTCTAATATCGCAGTTTCTGGTGTTATTAAATCCAATAAATATCGTCCGATACTTACTGGAAAGGCTGATGTTAATAGTAAAGATTTAAAGCAATTAGTGCATTATTTTGATGATAGTTTAGATCTAATCCAATTACAGGATAACATTCCTACATCTGCTAGTGCTCAGATTATTGTTACGCCGGTTCTTACTTCTCTTTCTGATATTAGCTTTGCAAGTGGAGATGGATCAATAACTGGTGCTTGGTTTTATTCAAACTACGATCTTCAGAAAATCGTTCATTCAGATTTTAATTTCAGTAATTTTAATATAAATAAAAAGTCTATAATAAATAGTCAGATTCTAAATAACTTGGTTACGAAATCAAATCATCCAGATTTCGTTGAACATTTAATGAAATTAAAGTCAATACAAGTTGCTCATGACAGTGATTTACAATTTAACAATGTATCCTTTGATGGCACTATTTTAAATCAGCTTAATTGTGAGGCTATCTTAAGACCAGGTTTTGCTAAATTAAATGGCATTAAGATTAAATCTGATTTAATGAAATTTTCAGGCGATGTATCTGTTGATGTAAGTGGCGTGAGACCTGTTATTGACATAGCGTTAAAGGGAGATTTATTTGATAGTAATTTTCTTAAATATCTTTCTTCTTTTACTGAAGCTGAAGTTGATAACTCTAGCCCACAGAATAGTTTGACCGGAATAGATAATAGGAAGTTCGAAGTATTTAGATTTGATAAATTTACTGGTTATATTCAACTGAATTTTGCGAAAATTACTAATGATTTAATTGAAGCAAATAACTTTAATTTCTTTGCTTCAATTAAAGATGGTGTTATCAAGATAGAGAAATTTAATGCTAATGTTTTTAGCGGGTATTTACAGGGTCTTGGCAACATGTCTTTAGCTCCACTAACTACTAATTTTTCATATTCTTTTGCTGATGCTGATATAGGGCAGATTGCCTATGGTATTTTTAAAAGTAATAGTTTTTCAGGCAATGCAAGTATTATTGGCAATCTTAATTCAAGTGGAGATTCTTTAAAGGAACTTATAGCTAAACTAAATGGAGAAATAAAAATGCAAAGCAATAATTTGTTTGTGGATCATTTCAATATTGGTTCCTTGGCAGCTATGTACGGTAAATCTTCAAAATCATCTGTTGGTAAAAAAACAGATATTCGTTCTGGTAGTACTTTATTTAATTCAGTTAGTGGTGATATTGCAATTAAGAGTGGTGTGTTTATATCAGATAAAGTCAGTTTTGAGACTGACAGTAATATCAGTGGGGCAACCAGCTTTAGCTTTCAGCTGGCTGAGAACATCTTAAATAGTATAACTAGTATTGCATATGTTGATCCTGACGGTAATATTGACGGTTTTAATGTTTCTTTGAATGGTCCTTTAGGTAATTTGAAATTACAATTAGGCAGCGGTTCTAAACCTAATTCTTAAGATATAAAATCAATAGAGGCTGGTGTAGAAGTAAAGTTCTAGATTTGTTATTAAGACTGGGTTCCAATTTTACAAGTATTCAAATCTAGATTTTGGATGGTTGTTGTTTTAATGGCAATAATCATCAAGCGCTTTTTTATAGGTTTTTATTATTTTTTTATCAAAGAAATAGCGCGTTTATAGATATCTTTTTTTATAAAGCTGGCATTATGAGATATAATCTCAACGGCATCTTTCAAGCTATTCTCTTTCAATAATATCTTTAGTTGCTTATCTAGGTCACTAAGCTCGGTAATTAGGTTAGCATTGTCATCTGCAGCTATTACTATTACAACCTCGCCTCTTGGTGTATGGGCATTGTAATATTCAATTACAGCATTGATTTGATCTGTTTTAATTTCTTCGTAGATTTTGGTTAATTCTCTAATTACCGAAATATGCCGTTTGCCCATTACAGTATTGATATCATGTAATGTATCCACTAATCTGCTGGCTGATTCAAAGAGAATGGTAGTTTTATTGATTAATTTTAGTTCTTGTAGTTGTTTGATTCGACTATTTTGTTTGTGAGATAAAAACCCTTCAAATACAAAATTATTTGTTGGTAAACCAGAAACTGCTAATGCCGATACAGCAGAGTTTGGACCAGGACAAATAGTAACTTTCACATCATTTTGCATTGCAAGCTTTACCAATTTGTAACCAGGGTCAGATATTAGCGGTGTACCGGCATCTGAAACTAAGACAATAGATTTTCCATGTATTATTTTATCTATTATTTTATTTCGCTCATACTCTTTGCTATGATCATTATATATTAGCATTGATGTTTTTATATCATAATGGCTTAATAATTTATTGGTTATCCTACTATCCTCACAGGCAATGTAATCTGCTGCTTTTAATGTTTGAAGAGCTCTGATTGTTATATCTGAGATATTACCAATAGGTGTAGCAACTAGGTATAAGGCTGGTTCTAGATCTATGTCTTTAATTTGCATGATTCTCTATAATTATTAAAGAAATTTTTTGACTACAACTATACTAAGTTTTATTTTTATAAATATATAAATGTTTAATTTAAATCGAAGTTTTTATTGAAAAGTTATAAAAAACGGTTAATGATACTGACGTGCCTTGCTGGACAATTAATTTAATTAGAGAGAGTAATGTTAAAAGATATAGAATTAAGCGAATTTTTATGTGCTAAATTTTGTCATGATTTAGCTGGTCCAATTGGAGCTATTAATAATGGTATAGATTTTTTTGAATCTGATAATGAGCAGATGAAAGAAAAAGCTTATGAATTGGTAAGAATGAGCTCTAAACAAGCTGTAAATCGTTTGACTTTTTTTAGGCAAGCTTATGGTAATATCGCAGCAGATAATGAAACTCATTTGATGGAGTTGAGATCTTTGATTTTAAAATTCATGGAAGATAGTAAATTGCAGTTAGATTTTATTGATAGTGCAAGTGATAATAATGATGTGGTTGACGGCAAATTAGGTAAGCTATTAATAAACGTAGTAATAATTGCTACTCATGTTATAATGGCGAATGGCCTAATCTCTGTAAGAGTAGAACGTCTAAAAGATCAATCAAAAATTATAGTGTCTGCTGAGGGTCAAAGCCATAAATTAGAAGAAGAATTGCTTAAGATTCTGGATTGGGATTTAAATGGTATTGAGATAAATTCGCGTAATATTCAACATTACTATACAGCATTGTTATTAAAAGAAATAGACGCTTCGATAACTGTGGATGAGAAAGGGGATAAAGTACATTTTACTATTGTTTCTAGTAAGTAATAATATTTTTCTATTCATTGAAATATTGCAATGAAGTTAGAAGAAAATTATAATATCGAATATTTTGTACTGATTACTATCTCTTTATAATGACCTCTTTTTGCTGCACGTTATTATATAGCTAAATCTTAACGGTTCTGGTGAGTCATTAACTTTTTGAGTGAAGGGGTTTAGTCCATTTTAACCATAAACCAAACAATATATTTAGTAACCCTATACCTCTTGCCTTTTATAAATCTGGATTAATCTCTATAGTTGATAGGAACGCCTAGCTTATTATTTTAGCAGACGGTGGGAAGCTTTGTCGAATTGAAAAAAATTTGTGACGTGCTGCTTATTAAATGATTAGTATTTTTAGTTGCTGCACAATTAATATGCTTAGAGCTTTATATATTTAGAGATAAATTTTTACTTGACATTATAATTAATATATTTTAATCTATTGTAGTTAGAATAGTCTGAAAATAAAAATTGATAATATTAATCATTAAAATATACTATGAATAGTTTATTGGGATAACATAAGTAAGAAGAATTAAAATCTTAATGAACACGAGATAAGGGTAGGGGGTAACGCACATAATCAGTGTTATTATTTTAGTTATTTGCGATTTTTATTGACTGTGCATTAATTTTGGCTAAAGTTGTTAAAAATAAATAATAAATTATTACTTTACATTGAAAGAAGAAGTTGTTAATATTATTTAAATATTAAGTAATATTAATTTTAAGAGAAACTATTAATTTATAAAAGAGGAATAATATGGCTAGATCAGAAAGATTTAAACAAATTAGATTAGAGACAATTAGAAATTTACCAAAGGAACAACATACCGAGCAAAGCTTGAAGATAGCAAATGAAATAATAGCTGCTGAGACTAATCATAATCCTGTAGCTAATACTGATAAATATAGCGTAAGGGTGGGGCATACTTTAGTTGTCGATGCTAAGAATTCTGTACTTCTTAATGATACAGATGCTGATGGTGATAAGCTTGAGGTTATACCTGCTACAGTTAAGTCTGCTAACGGTGTTGATATAACAATTGATAAGGATGGTACATTTACTTACGATGCTAAATCAGCTGCTGCAGGTCCAGATAGTTTTACGTACCAAGTTAGTGATGGTCGTGGTGGAATAACAACTGGGACTGTAGAGATTAATGTAGTAGCTAACACTCCTCCAGTAGCAAACACTGATGACTATAGCATAAGAGCAGGAGATACTTTAGTTGTCGATGCTAAGAATTCTGTGCTTCTTAATGATACAGATGCTGATGGTGATAAGCTTGAGGTTATACCTGCTACAGTTATTTCTGATAATGGTATTTCTGTAGCAATTGATAAGGATGGTACATTTACTTACGATGCTAAATCAGCTGCTGCAGGTCCAGATAGTTTTACGTACCAAGTTAGTGATGGTCATGGTGGAGTAGTAACTGGGACTGTAAAGATTAATGTAGTAGCTAACACTCCTCCGGTAGCAAATAAAGATGTTTATAAAGTAAGGGTAGGAGATACTTTAGTTGTTAATGCTAAGAATTCTGTGCTTCTTAATGATAAAGATGCTGACGGTGATAAGCTTGAGGTTATACCTGCTACAGTTAAGTCTGATAAAGGTATTGATGTAACAATTGATAAGGATGGTATTTTTACTTATAGTTCTACTATTGTAGGTCTACATAGCTTTCCATACACAGTTAGTGATGGTCATGGTGGAATAACAATTGGGACTGTAGAGATTTATGTAGAGCCAGCGTCAACAACACCACCACCAGCATGTGCGCCAATTATTGGTGATCCTAAGGCATTTGCGTTCAAAGTATCACAAGCTGTGGAGTATAGGTATTATGCTGAGAAAGCAAAAAAGGTGGAGAAAGGGATTGCTGCAGACAAATTAGCGAAAGCCACTGGTCCTACTGCTAAATATTATGATACTGTTAGTAAGAAGGTAAATGAGGACACATTAAAGGCATTACTTAAAAAGGGTGAATTCACTTTTGTGGATGGCGCGGATCCATCACAAAATCTCTGTGGTAAAGCAGAGCTTGGTGGATATTGTTCTTATACGGTAAAAACTAAGGACCGTCTCTCAGAAGTAAAGATCAACAAGTACTTAGGTAATGTTGAGAATGCCGAACACATAGTAATGAAAAAGAGTATTTGTGAGTTAAAGAAGACTTATAGTAATGAGTGTATCAAAGAATATGTGAAAGATTTTTGTAGTGATGCTTCATTGGTAAGTGGTACTAATGCAGAACATACAGATAGGGGTATTTGTGGAGCTGATTATAGTTTCATTGATCATATCGCTTGTTAATAGTTTGTAAAATTACTCATACTCCTGAACTTAAATCTCAGGAGTATGAGCAACATATGATCTAATTAATAGCATAAGGATGCAAATGCAAAATTAGCATCAATTATGGTAATAAGTACTAATAAAATAGTACTAAAATTTAGTTACAGTAACTCACTTAATAATTATTGCTGTTGATGAATCTGTGTTATCAAGTATATATACTACAAGGTAAGTTGCGCAGCTCTGATATATTATTAGGTATCGCTGTATATTTTCTAAAAAAACATATTTTCCAAATAAAAAACTGTTGACAATACACTCTAACAAGAGTATTAATATAAGTTAATATTATTTAACGAGAGTGTTAAGATGTATTAATGTTTTTGTTTTAATTAGTGGGACTAAATATAGTATAATATAAAAATTTTCCTGGCTATGCAGTTGACTCCACTAGCTACTACATGTAGTATTGGTTATTATGAATATTAAACCGTCAAATTTGATTGAATTAATGGATATGTTTCCAACTGAAGAGTCGTGTTTAGAATATTTGAGTCTGGTACGTTGGCCTG
>CAMCSP010000002.1 GCA_945877755.1 Rickettsia typhi
CCTTTCGATTTAGGCTCTTATAATTCGCTGTCTACGCTTCGCCCCCCTCGTTACCTTAGGACACGCAAGACTCGCTACACAGTGGTCTGGCTAACCTTCTGTGACAGGACTTTCACCTGCAAGATATCGGCAGCTTTGCCTAGCGCACTAGAAGCATACCAACAAAAACTAACAAATTTAAATACCACTCAAGCAACTATTGACTCTGACAAAGCCGATATTAAAAATGCACAATTACAAATAGATTACTCAAACATAACGTCCCCAGTCGATGGTAAAACAGGTCCAATTTTACTTAAAGAAGGTAATATGGTAAAGGCCAATGACACTAATTCATTAGTATCAATCAACACTATATCTCCTATTTATTGCAGCTTTTCCGTTTCAGAAAAATATTTGGATGTAATCAAAAACTCTAAGGCAAATAATTTGCTGAAATTGGTTGTAAAAACAAATAAGGATGCTGAAATTTCCAACGGTGAAATTTTGTTTATTGATAACCAGATCAATGAAGGCACTGGTACAATTAAAGTAAAGGGTTTAATACCAAACACTGATGAAGTGTTATGGCCTGGGGAATCTGTACAAGTATACCTACAATTATATTCTAAAGAAAATGCTATAATTATACCAGACAAAGCAGTGCAAATTGGACCAAACGGACAATACGTATTTGTTATAGATAAGGACAACAAAGCTAAAATCCGCAATATTGAAATTGATTTTACTAATGGCGGTTATACTGTTATTGCAAGTGGCTTAAAAGCAGGAGAAAAAATAGTGACTAATGGTCAAATTAGGCTACAAGATGGCACTGAAGTAAAGATTATAGGAGACAAATAATTGAATATTTCAGCGTTATTCATTAACCGACCAGTAATGACCACATTAGTCATGAGTATATTCCTGATTGCAGGAATGGTTGGCTATCAATTATTACCAATCAATGAATTGCCAAATATTGACTTTCCTACCATTCAAGTTACAGTTAGTCTACCAGGTGCAAGCCCTGACACTATGGCATCATCAGTTGCATTACCGTTGGAAAAAAGTTTTTCCACTATTGCCGGTATCGACTCAATGAATTCTGTAAGCTCCCAAGGATCAACACAAATCACTTTACAATTCTCTCTAGACAGAAATATTGATGCCGCAGCTGAAGATGTTCAAGCAGCAATTGCAGCTGCCACAAACAATTTACCAAGTAACCTTCCATCTCCTCCATCTTACGTAAAAGTAAATCCTGCTGAAGCACCAATATTTTATCTGGCTTTAACCTCTGAAACTATGCCATTATCAGCTGTAGATGAGTATGCAGAGGTAATGATCGCCGAAAGATTATCAATGATCAATGGTGTAGCACAAGTACAAGTTTATGGGGCACAAAAATATGCCGTACGCATACAGTTAGATCCAGTTGAACTTGCTAATAGAGGAATAGGGATTGACGAAGTTGAATCTTTAATTGTTAGCAATAACGTCAATTTGCCAACCGGCTCTTTATCAAATACAAGCAAAAATATTTTGATTAGCGTTGATGGACAACTATATAATGCAGAGCAATATAAGAATTTGATCCTTACTTACCGCAATGACGCACCTGTTTTACTGGGAGACATAGCAAATGTTGTTGATAGCGTTGAAAATGATCAAGTAGTGGCCTGGTATAATAATACTAAAGGAATAATTGTAGCAATACAAAGACAACCAGGAAGCAATACTGTAGAGGTGGTGAATCTAATAAAAGCAGCGCTGCCACAATTACGCAGTCAAATTCCTCAAGGCATTTTGGTGAATATATTATATGATCGTTCTATTTCAATCATAAAATCAGTTAACGATGTTAAGTTCTCACTAATTATGGCTTTAGTGTTAGTTATAGCAGTAATATTTTGTTTCCTTAAGAATTTTTCATCAACGCTAATACCAAGCCTTGCTTTGCCTATATCTATCATTGGAACTTTTGCAATGATGTATTACTGGGGATATAGTATTGATAACATTTCTCTTTTAGCTTTAACCCTATGCGTGGGTTTTATAGTTGATGATGCAATTGTAGTGCTTGAAAATATCACCAGACATATGGAAAATGGCCAAAACAAGCTTAAAGCAGCGCTTGATGGTTCAAAAGAGATTAGCTTTACTGTAATCTCGATGACAACTTCTCTTATAGCAGTGTTCATACCTATCTTATTCATGGAAGGAATTTTAGGAAAATTACTACATGAGTTTGCAGTCACTATCATGGTTGCAATACTTATCTCAGGATTTGTATCTATTACTTTAACACCAATGATGTGTAGTTTATTTTTAAAAACAGATCACACAAAACATAATTTCTTTCTGAACAAGTTTGAAGAAATATTCAATTATATAAAAGCAAAATATGAAACCAGTTTAAAATTATCATTAATCCATAAAAAATATACTATACTAACTTTTGTAATCATCATTGTTGCAAATATTTTGATTTTTCAAATGATTCCTAAGGGTTTTTTACCTGATGAAGATACAGGCCAATTATTTGGCTTCACCGAAACATCTCAAGATATTTCATTTAGTGAAATGTCAGTACAGCAACAAAAAGTTGCTAAAATAATATTAGAAGATAAAAATGTTGATTCACTAGCATCTTTTATTGGAGCGTATCCTGGTCAATCACTAAATAATGGCAGAACATTCATTAAATTAAAACCTGCTAACCAAAGACCTGGGGCTAATGTTGTAATGGATGAGCTCAGAATAAAATTGGATAATATACCAGGAATAAAAACATATCTACAAAACCTACCTATTATTAGAATTGGAAGCAAACTCACTAAAAGCCAGTATCAATTTACACTTCAAGGCATCAATCAAAAAGAGCTTTATGATTTTATACCTATTATTGAAGCAAAGCTCAATACTTTGCCAGGATTTATCAACGTTACGTCTGATTTGCAAATTGCGCAACCACAAGCAACAGTAAAAATTGACCGAGATAAAGCAGCAAAGCTTGGGGTAACTTTAGCACAAATAGAAAATACGCTATATAGTGCTTATGGCGAAAAACAAATTTCAACCATATACACTTCTAGTAACCAATATGAAGTTATATTAGAGTTGCAAAAAGAATATCAAACTGACCCTTCAGTATTCTCAATGTTATATGTGCGATCTTCGAGCGGTAATCTAGTGCCTCTTGAAACTTTAGCAACTATTACTAATGATATTGGACCACTGCTTATTTCACATTTTGGTCAGTTACCCTCAGTTACAGTTACCTTTGATTTAAAAAATGGGTTTTCACTTAGCGAAGGAATAGCTGAAATAAATAAGGCCATTCCTACCATGAACATGCCCCAATCTATCAGCACCAATTTCCAAGGATCAGCACAAGCTTTTCAATCATCTTTATCAGGCATGTTATGGTTAATGCTTCTAGCAATAGTAATTATTTATATAGTGCTTGGTATATTATATGAAAGTTTCATCCACCCTCTTACTATTATTTCAGGAATACCAACAGCTGGTCTAGGCGCTCTCCTTACCCTGTTGTTGTTTAACAGAGAGTTAGACATGTATGGATTTGTTGGACTAATGATGCTAATTGGCATCGTAAAAAAGAATGCAATCATGATTATTGATTTTGCAATTTCTGCGCAAAGAGAAAAAAATGAAAGCCCAGTTGATGCAATTTATGAAGCTTGTTTAATAAGATTCAGACCTATCATTATGACCACTGTAGCAGCATTAATGGGAGCTTTGCCTATTGCACTTGGTATTGGCGCAAGCGGAAGCGCTAGAAGCTCACTTGGACTGTCCGTGGTTGGAGGACTGCTTGTTTCACAATTACTGACATTATACATAACCCCAGCAATATACCTATATCTTGAAGATGCCAAAAAATGGGTACAATCCTCAAAGAGTAAAGCTTAGTCGAAGTCTAAGAAGGTTGCTTTTTTATTCTAAAACTAGTGTTTGCAGTTAAAGTTCGCTGCCCTGGTTTTTTAGTAGACCCAAAATAACCTGATTTTCTTTCACCACCAAACTCAGCCCTTGGTTCTGCGCCTCTATTAGGGAAACGGCTAGGCTTTCTATCACTACCGAATTCAGCTCTTGGTTCCGCACTTCTGCTACCAGCGAAACGACTAGGTTTTCTATCATTACTAAATTCAGCTCTTGGTTCCTCACTTCTGCTAACAGCAAAACGGCTAGGTTTTCTATCATTACTAAATTCAGCTCTTGGTTCCGCACTTCTGCTACCAGCAAAACGACTAGGCTTTCTGTTATTAACAGCACCAGAGTTTGGAGCACTTCTATACATTTTCCTTGGAACACCTTTAGAACCTCTTCTTGGAGAAGATTTGTGAGCTAGTTCTGGTAAGCTTGGATCCATAAATTTTTGAATTGCATTCCATTTATATTCATCTTGTGGAGAAATAAAGCTCATAGCACAACCTTCTGCACCAGCACGAGCTGTTCTGCCTACTCTATGAACGTAATCCTCAGGATCTTCAGGTAAATCATAATTTATAACATGTTGAATATGAGGAACATCTAGACCACGAGCTGCAACATCAGTTGCCACCATAATTCTACAACGGCCATTACGGAATGAATTCATCACACGCTCACGTTTTTGCTGTCTTAGATCTCCATGAATTGCCGCAGCTTCATGACGCTCTTTAGATAATCTAGTAGCGATACGATCGGCATTAATTTTTGTTTTCACAAATACTATTATTGAACCTTCTCGTTCTTGCAATTGAATCAAAAGATTTGCATATTTTTCCGTATCAATAACTTTTAGACTTTCTTGTTTTAATTTTAATACCGGAGATACTTCTGAACCAACAGAAACTCTTTGTGGAGCATTTAAATATTTTGCTGCTAATTGCTCAATCTTTGGTGGAAAAGTTGCAGAAAACATTAAGGTTTGCCTTTCCTTAGGAATTTGACTAATAATTTTTTCAATCTGGATACTGAAACCCATGTCAAACATTCTGTCTGTTTCATCTAAAACTAAAAATGCAATATTATTACATCTCAAAGTCTGACGCTCTAAATGATCAATCACTCTACCAGGAGTTCCAACTATAATTCTTGGCTTTGATTTAAGCTGGGTAAACTGCCTAGCAATTTGTTCACCACCTATTAAAAGAGCTATATTGAAATGTGGAAGATCTTTAATTAATTGCTTAATGTTAGTGGATATCTGCTGAGCCAACTCTCTGGTTGGTGTCAAAATAAGAGCTGATTTACTTGGATCAGCAAGTATTGCTGCAATAGTTGGTATGGAGAAAGCTAAGGTTTTACCTGTGCCTGTTTGTGCTGAGCCCATAACATCTTTACCCTCTAAAGCGAGAGGAATTGTTTGCGCTTGAATTGGTGTAGGTTCTTTAAAACCAATTCGGTCCAGAGCTTTAATAAGAACTGGAGATAGATCCATTTTATGGAAATTCATAATTATTTCTATGTGTGCTAAAGGATGAAAAGGCCTAACTTTCCTAAGCATAAGCTAAGTTAGGCCTTAAATAAACGAAAGTACTATAAGTTAAGCGTACTTAAAGAAGCTTAAGATTAGATGCAGACACTTTGCCTTTGTTAGTAACTAATTCGTAACTAACACGTTGGCCTTCATTTAAATTTGCAATACCTGCAGCTTCTAACGCACTGATGTGAACAAACACATCACTACTACCCGATTCTGGTTGAACAAAACCATAACCTTTAGTTGGGTTAAACCACTTTACAATACCTGTTTCCATAAAAAAACTCCTTAAAACATTAATATAAATCTTATGATTTTCATAAGACCAAAAAATTTCATTCGGTAAACCGAAAGGTATTATAACGCTGAAGGAATTTTTTTAGCCTTAAAACCGAAAAAATAACTGATACCTCTTTCAAAGGAATTGCGAAAAATACTTAAATTTTCAAAGAAGAATATACATCATAAACTATTATAAAGCAAGTAGTAATTGAAATTATATTAAGAAAAGTCTAGTAAAGTCTAATTTTTACTAACCTTAAATCTAAAAAAATATGGCTGTGAAGCTTTATAAGCTGCCTTCTTATAGTAACGAGTTAAAATTGCATAATCAAATGGTGTAAGCCAATCATTTTGTGCGGTAACTTGCCAATGATAATGCAGCTGATTTAATAAATGAGAAAGAATCCATACAGCATATTCTTGATGGTCTGTAGCAACATTTAAAATAGCTCCTGGCTTCATTTTATTATACAAAAATTCTAAGAATTCATTGTTAATTAACCGTCTTTTATGTTGTTTTTGCTTTGGCCAGGGATCAGGAAATAAAATGTAAACCGTATCAAAAATGTTATCCGGCAATTGGTTAAGTAATAATCGGACATCATCTTTCCATAATTTAATATTATCAATACCATGTTCGCTCATTATCTTTAGAGTATTAGCTACACCATTGAGGTAAGGTTCACAGCCAATACATAAAGTATCTGGATTATTAATTGCAAATTCTGTGATAAAATCACCATTACCAGATCCAACTTCTAAGTATAAATTGCGTGCCGAATTAACTAGTTCTTGTAAATTAACAATATGCTGTGGCAATACATATTTGATTATATCTTGACTTGATTGACTAAGCCTCTTGCCTATTCTCCTACCAAAAGAATTGATTAATTTTTTCTCTGACAATTAAAGCCCCAAATTACGCTTCAATGCCTTACGAGCAAATTCAAGACCTACTGTACCAATTGAATGACCAAGCATTGGCTCAATAATAGTTTCGACTGGAATATGAGCATACTCCAAAGCTGCTAACGCCATTTGCATTGCAGGCAAAGGAATAACATCATCTAGTGCACCATGAATTAAAGAAACAGGTGGCTTAGACTTTAACTCTGTTTGCAATAATTGAGGAGCAACTAACATACCGGCAAAGCTAATAACCGCTCCTATTTTTTTAGTTCTTCTTAAAGCAGTATGCAATGCCAACATCGCCCCTTGCGAAAAACCAATTAAAGCAAGGTTCTCATCAGATAAATTAAATTTCTGCAATTGATAATCAATAAACTGGTTAATATAAGGAGCAGCATTGTTAAGACCTTTTAACATGGATTGCTCAGAACGGTCATTCAAACCAAACCATTGATAACCAAATGGTGCATTTTCAAATGGCAAAATACCATTTGGAGAAAAGAAATGAGTATCAGGAAAAGCCTTACTTAACTCTGCTGCTAAGCTAATAAGGTTCTCTCCATCAGCGCCATAACCGTGCAATAATATCACGATCGATGATAAAGTTTGTGTTTTAGATTTTATCTCTGGTCCAGAAATCATAAAATATTACGCATGAAAATAAGAAAGAATTATTTCTTTATAAATTAATACTAGTTTTTGCAACTCTTCAATAGATATATGCTCATCAATTTTATGGGCACTTTCATTAACCAGACCAAACTCAATAATGTTTGCATGATGATGGATAAATCTAGCATCAGAAGTACCACCAGTTGTACTTAATACAGGCTCTATCCCAGTAACTTTTTTTACCGCATCTACCACTAATTTTTGCAACTGTGGAGCATTAGATAAAAATGACTCCGAAGAAGAACCAACCTTTAGAGTATAATTTTTAGTATGTCTTTTGCATATCTTATCAATCATATGCTCAAGAGAAATCGGATTATGTATGTTGTTAAATCTAATGTTAAAGCTAGCCTTTGCTTCTCCAGGAATAACATTAGTTGCTTTATTATCCACTGCAATATTGGTCACTTCTAAATTAGACTTAGGAAAATTTTCATTACCATCATCAAGGCTAAGTGATTGCAAATCAGAAAGAATTTTTACCAAAATTGTAATGGGATTGACAGCAATCTCATTATAGGCAACATGACCTTGTACGCCTTTTACATCAAGGTGAAAATTGATAGACCCACGCCGACCTATTTTTGCCATATCTCCAACAAAAGAAGGATTAGTTGGTTCACCAACCAAGCAATCATCTATTTTAATCTCTTGTTCTTTTAACCAATTCAATACTCTAGGAGTTCCGTTAGTAGCATCCTCCTCTTCATTACCACTAAGAAGCAGAGAAATCGTTCCCTTTATTTTATTTAGATCAATCATTGAAAGTGCAACAACAAAAGCAGCGATTGCCCCTTTCATATCAACCGCACCGCGCCCATAAAGAACACCATCTTTTACTTGTGGATCAAAAGGATTGTGTGACCAGCCATCACCAGCAGGTACCACATCAAAATGCCCAGCAAAAGAAAAGTGACGCCCGCCCTGACCTTTGATAGAAAATAGATTAACTGTGTCTCCATATGGCAAGACATGGTTGTGGAAGCCCATCTTTTCTAAGACAGAAGCCAGAAACAATGATGGCTCCTCTTGAGCAGGAGAAACAGATGGGATCCTAATTAAATCCGAGGCTAAACTTATAACATCTAACATAGAACAATTTCCGTTGTGTCGGCTCCTGCAGTGAACTCAATAAAATACATAATTAATATCATAGGGCATAAATTCCTCTTTAACCACCACTTCTTCTTTGTGGTCATCACTTAACTTAACATGCCAGTTAGGCTTGCATATTCTAATAAAGCCTCCCATGTCATAACATCTTAATTTAAAAATTTTTACTCATAAATATTAAAGAAGAAAAAGTTCAGTAGACTATATTTACTTAATAATTCAAGCAAAAATTCTAAATATTATTGGATCTATATCAAAACTGAGAAAATTTCAGCTAACACGAGATGCTTTTCATACGGCTTCCTAATACAACCGTCAATACCAATATTACGCGCTTTAGTTATATCTTTTTCATTAGCAACACCACTTTGCAGTATTATTTTTAAATGTGCTAAATATGAGTTCTTCCTAATATATTCCAATACTTCAAGACCATTTATATCTGGCATCATCAGATCAAGTAGCACTAGATCTACAGACTGACCATGCTCTTGTAAATAATGCAAGCCCGCCTTACCACCAGAAGCTTTTATTAACGTATATGAAGTTTTATACAAAAATAGCTCCATATTTAACAAGCAAGCATCTTCGTCGTCAATGATAAGTATGGTTGCAGGCTTAGTAATAACTTGATTGTCTTGTTTTTTATAATCCTCAAATATCTTAGTTTCTTTAAGTTGATCAATTGGGATAACAAAGTTAAAAATCACACCCTCTGAAATATCATTTTCTGCCCATATTCTACCATGATGACCTATAATAATCTCTTTACAAATAGCAAGACCAAGACCTGTACCACCTGTATTTGTTTTAGTATGTGTGCTTTGGGTAAATGGATCAAATATTACCTTAATCTCATCCTCAGGTACACTAATGCCGTAATTAGAAATAGAAAATTGTACTGCTTTGATTATCTTCCCTTGATCATTTGTAATATCAGTCTGAGTAGTGGTGATAGTAATAATACTATTATTTTGACTGAACTTAATAGCATTAGTAAAGAGATTACGTAAGACTTGTGTAATCCTGTCCTGATCAACAAAAGCAAAGATTGGACCGGTATTATTAAATTCAAAATTACTCTTTTTTTCATTGATATAAAGGATTTTGCATTCCTCAATCATATCTTCGACAAGCAAGTTAAAATCTATTTCTTGAAAGGCTAATAACATTTTCCTGGCAGTAAATTTTGACAAATCCAACAAATTTCCAACCAAAGATAGCAACCGTTTACTATTGTTTCTTACATGTTTTGCTATCTCAAGTCTTTTATCATCGGTAAACACTGCCCAATGTTCAACAAGACTGTCTGATAGACCTGTAACCCCTTGAATTGGAGTTCGTATCTCATGGCTCATATTATTTAAAAACTCCGTCTTAAAAGCAAGAGCAAGTTGTAAATCTTTAGTACGCACGGCTACTTTTTGCTCAAGATCTGCATTTATTAACTTAATTTTATTGTTTGCTTCAAAAAGTTGTTTGCGAACCAAAATTTCCTTTTTAAATGCTGCTTTTACAATTTCAAAAGCCTCTACTAAATGTACACCTTCACTACTGCTAACAGTAGGCATTTTAATATCCAAATTGCCATGTGAAAGTAGATGAACACTTTCTGAAAACAATATCATTGGATTAACTATTTTTATGCGGAAAAAATACAGAAGAACTAAGAAAGAGATAGCTACCAAAACTGTGGCTATCTGAGATATAACTAACTGCTTAAATTCTTCTTGTAAAAAATTTTTGTTTTGCCCTATTAATATAGTTATATGGATACATAATTTTATAATATCTATAAGTAATATTATCATGGGTTATTTCAGCGCTTAACTTCCCTTGATTATTCTTTATAAAATTGTTGTTTTTTAGTAGTTTAGTAATATTACTCAAAGAATCTTTAATATGTGTTGAACTAGTAATTAGTTTTAAATCTTCAGTTAAAACCATAAATTCACTTGTATCAGAGCGTAAAGAACGTTCAATTTTTTGTGTAAGTTTTTCGATGCTAAACCCAATAGAGACAATACCGACAAATCTATTATTTTTATCCGTAATACCATAACCGCCTGGAATAATATACTCACCACTAACAATGCCTAAGTCTGGATAAGCAAGATGAAGAAACCATGGTTTAGTACGTGCTGTTATTACCCATGGCCTTTTTTTACTATCAACCTTAAGTGGGGCATAAGTAACGCCTGCAGCAGCAGCTATAATATAGTTATCTGGGTTTATAAATTCAAATAAAGTCCATGGAAAGATATCGTCTTTAATTTCACTTATATCAACTTTATTTTGTAATATCAATGCCACAGACTCAGCATCGTATTTGCCAGAAGATGCTATCACGTTCCCCACAAATCTCATGAAAATTGAAGCGTAGGTAAAAGAATCTTCTAACACTTCCTTTATTCTATTTGCCTCTAAGGCGTATTCGTAGTCTTTTTCTGTTTCCAAATTGTTATAAGAAAACCATAATAACCATGCTAAAGAAGAAATAATAATAGCTGAGACAATAGAAGCAAAATAAAAATACTCTCTGGATATAGAGAGATTCTTATGTTTATAATAATAACTTTTACGCTTCATTCATCATCGCCTAACTACTTTAAAGACAAAAAAAGTAAAATATCAACATAGTAATACCAAATATTTACTTAATTGTCTTTATTAAACTTAATTTGACATTGCTGCGTTGCAACAATATTAAATAATAGTAGTATATAATTAATATTAATAAATCCTGGGTAATTCTTTTTAATTTGTGGTGTATTGCGGAGTACAGAGCTCGCTTTTTATACTTCAATTACGTTTTACTCCTTGAGCTGCAAGAAATATGGCATCCTTCTTGCTCAGCTTCTTATTTACTTTATCCCTAGAGTCTATTAAGGCATTATCTTTTAATGAATTTTGATTAGAGAAAAAACTGTTTTGAGTATTTATTTCTCCATGTAATTTCAATAACATTACTCTGGCCTTTCGATATTTGCATCCTATTTCAAAGATAATGATCAAAACTAAAATGAAATTGAGGAAGCAATAACAAAACTTATACATACAAAGTGTTCGAGCATAATAAAGTATTGTTTTTAATCAGTTACATCCATACTAGTAGACCCGGATAGCAACAAAAATAAATAAAAAAGGAAAATTCTAAGTAGAGTTGTAACCTTGAGGCTAATTGGTCGGCTAGTTAGCCTAGTCATTATTGAGGTTTTTATCGCCCTTACCGTTTTGGTTTAATTTTCCGCGCTCGAAGAGTTTATGAGACATTTTTCAACCTATATTATTATGATTTTACTAGGGATTTATGGTAATAGCCTCTATAGTCACTCCTTATTTTTTGTATTGTCTTCAGGTAAATAAATGGCAGTATTTTCATACCAATCTTGACGCATAGGTGCAAAAATATCAACATTAATTGTATCCTCCAATACCTCAAATTGATGAGGAACATTGGGAGGTATTACCAGCACTCCTCCAGCCTTAACAATAAACTCTTTGCCTTGAGAAAGCACTTTAACCGAGCCCTTAGTAATCCAAGTAATTTGCTCATTCACATGATGATGCCAAGGTACAATAGCCCCTTTTTTAAAAGTCCATTTTACGAGCATTGATTGCCCACCGTAAATATATTGTCTGGAAATCTTATCTGTTAAAACTTCTGGGGGCATATTGTCTAAATCATAATAGACCGGCAGAGCTTGATAGTGCATGGACAGGCTGTTTTCTGTTGAATCCTGATTTTTCGAATTAGAAGGCTGCTTTTTCATAAAATTTTCCTAATATATTTTTGATTTCATATCTATACTGTATACTAGAATTATTAATATATAGTAAAAATTCTGTATTGGCATCTTCAAGGTCAAGCTTTGTTAAACTCTCGACATTCTGAATTGGGATCAGTTAGGTGGCAACTAGGCCAAGAATGACATTGACTGAAGAGCCACCGGTTACTAAAAAATTCTTCTTCCTTGCCGAAGTCATAATCAAGAGTTAGAATGATGCTGAATTCTAGATCTTTATCTGGGAATGAAAAATTTAGATTGCCTCCAACCTCAGTCTCGACCACCTATAATTCCTGGTGAATAATTCTAGTAATGGCCCACAGTAAAACGGTGTATATTCTAGGAATGATATGGTTCACCTCCGTCTCCAGATGATGACTCATGGGACAAGCCTGGAAGTTGGCCTGGAGATGGACCTGGAATTTGTTATATATCAACTAAAAGTCAGAAAGTATATGATCAGCCGACAGGCCCAGAACAACCTATTGATCCAATAATATCTAAATATATAGATAAAGAATTATCTATATATTGCTGATATGATGGGTTGCAATAGCGGTGGTTATATTCTTAATCAAGCATTTTCAAACGATTCTAGGTTAGTATTCATAAGGTAAGATTGATGAGCAAGATAGTATCAACTAAATTTTGCATTATTTCTTTACATTTTTAGTATAACTGATGCATAATAGAATAAATTTATTTTGAGTTATTATAGTTTTCATATATAATAAAGATGAAAACAACTACCCAAATTTTATTTATTATTTATATATTTTGAGCAATGTTTTATAAATATTATCTATACACTCCCCTAGAAACTGCAGTGTCTGGCCTTGTCTTATACGCAATGAGTTTATACAGATTTACTCACATAAGCCCTTTACAAATTACTAATATAAGTAGATTTCCCGAAATGCAGTATCATAACAGCAATGCTCTTGATCATAAGATGGGTTGCTATTGTGGTGTATCTATATGGTTTTTTTAAGGGAGCAGTTGTAGGTGCGGCTTCTGCTGGTGCAATTATTGGAGCAGAATATTATGCAACAGGTCAAGATCTTTTCAAACTACCAGAAACAATAGAAGAAAACTTCCAAGACAGTGCCATTGCAGCAGTTTCAGTAGCTACCATTGTGGGAAGCACAATAATGCTAAGCGCAGTATATCTCGATTCAAATACATCCCCGTAGCGAATCTACCAACCGGAATAATGTTTCCCGAGGCAGAAATATTTCGCCCTCATGAAAACACTTTGATTACTTATGCTAAAATCGGGGTTTGTTTTGCTATGGCAAGTGCTATTAGTTCAGTTCCTGCTATTATCATTGGCACCATTATTGCAGGTATAGAAAGCAATAATCTCTCCTTTACCCACAATGATCAGCAAAACATTACAAACAGCAATAGTAATACTACTATTCTTGGAGAAATATATTACACTACGGAATCGTAATGTCATTCATTGCCATGTGTAAAAATAGGTAAAAATGTTAGGAAATATTTTTCACGTTTTAGGAACTAATTTGCCTGGGGACTTTCAACACATGCCTAGTACTTCTATGGCTATTGTAGCAACAATAGCTATGGCAGGATTAACTTATTTAGTTAATACTTGGCGAACTAATCCTGAAAATAATAATATATATCCCATCAATTAAAGAAGAGACAAGCTAAAAGAGGAGATATGTAGCACCTTGATGAATAATGCTTAGTAATGAATGATAAGCGACATTGGTTATGGAGAGCGATTGACCAAGATGGTTATGAGCTTGATATATTGATGCAACTCAGGAGAAATACTAAAGCAGCTATAAGATTTTTCAGAAAATTGTTAAAAGAGCTACAATATGTACCAAGAGTAATCGTTACTGATAGACTAAGAAGCTATATGGACAGCAATTAGTTTATTAAATATTGCTCCCTGAAATACACAAAATAGCATAATTTACCACCATTCCTAACAACTTGACAATGCCAGAAATACATCTGATTTAATAATATCCTTAAGGTTCACTAAAATTTACAGGTTAGAAATGTGATTAATTGCATAAATGATTGAATTGAAAAAATACAATCTTGGGTTGCATATTTAATATGCTATAACAGTATTTGTATTATGTTCAAGATAATTATTAGCTTATATATAGTGCTAAACTAGAATCATACAGTAAAATTACAAGCGTTATATTCATTGATTATTGTAGCGTACCGTCACGATAATCACTAAATGCTTGACGGATTTCAAAATCTGTATTCATAACAAATGGCCCTTCTCCAACAATTGGTTCATTAATTGGTTCGCCGGACATGAATAGAATTTTGGAATCTTTTTCAGCTTTCAAAACAATCTCATCTCCTTCATTCTGATCAAATAATGCTAGCTCTGATGAAACAATAGTTTCTCCCTCTATTTGAACCTTACCGTTAAGTACTAAAAGAGAGGCATTAAAACCTTTATCAACAGGTAAATTAAGTGAGGCTCCGGCTTTAAGACGTATATCGTAGAGATGTATAGGCGTAAAAGTTTTTGCTGCACCCTTTAAATTATTAAAGCTGCCTGCAATAATACGCATTGAACTACCTTCTTGTTCCACTACCGGTATGTTTTTATTTAAGATTCCTTGATAGCGCGGCTCAGACATTTTATTTTTAGCAGGAAGATTTACCCAAAGCTGTATCATTTCCATTCTACCGCCCTTCTTACTAAATTCAATGCTATGTTTTTCTTCATGTAGAACACCATGGGCTGCTGTCATCCATTGTACGTCACCAGGGCCAATTTTACCTGAATTGCCGGCTGTATCTTTATGTTCTACCTCACCCGCATAAACAATAGTCACAGTTTCAAAACCTCGATGTGGATGTTGCCCTACACCACGCGGAATATCAGAAGGTGAAAATTCAGACGGTGCAGCATAATCTAATAGTAGAAACGGACTAATATTATGTCCGTCAATCCCGTAATAAAACATGGTACTCACATAAAAACCATCACCGACCCAATGTCTTTCTTTTTCACGCCTAATTATCTGAATCTTTCTGCTTTTCATAATGTCCTCAATTATTAACCTGCTATATATATTTATTGATAATATGCTAAATATAATAAATATTCTTGTCAACTATCATATCTATACAAAATTATCTACTGAAGGGGCTTCACCAAAATGTTATGATTTAACTTAACAATATGTACCAAGGGGGTATTGTCAAGTTGTTAGGAATGATAGTAAATTATGCTATTTTGTGTATTTCAGGGAGCAATATTTAATAAACTAATTGCTGTCCATATCGTAAATACAGCTTTTATTTTTTCTTTTCTTTCTTTTGCCCTTAACTTGTATAAACCTACTTTAAAATAATTCTTAATTATACCAAATGCTGATAAAAATTGCTGCGCTTGAGGTGGCGATTTAAATCTCCGCATTTGCTTCTCTTTTAATCTGGTGGGCTGATGAGCTGCTTCAATATAATTATTTAGCCCTTTGTGGTTTCTATGCTCAACTTTCTTTAGTATTTTCTTCTTTGCTGAACTATAGCTTCTTAGTCTATCAATAACGATTACTCTTGGTACATATTGTAGCTCTTTTAACAATTTTCTGAAAAATCTTATAGCTGCTTTAGTATTTCTCCTGGGTTGCTTCAATATATCAAGCTCATAACCATCTTGGTCAATCGCTCTCCATAACCAATGTCACTTATCATTCATTACTATGCATTATTCATCAAGGTGCTACCTATCTCCTCTTTTAGCTTGCCTATTCTTTAATTGATGGGATGTAATGCACCAAAATTCTTTACCCAGCAACGAACTGTCTCATGGCTCACTTCTCTACCACGTTGCATCAGCAACATTTCTATATCTCTAAAACTAGCTGTTAATCGGTAATAAACTGCTTATTACTTCAATTGGAAATCTATAACCCTTATATCTTTTTATCCTCTTAACTCTTATCATTGTAGTAAGACATTTTAATAACTTATCTACCATTACTCAAGAACTTGACAATACCCACATAGGTTATAATCATAACAGAAAAAACTTTTCTCAGTAGGATAGCTTTAGATAAAAATAAAAACGCAGAACCTTATGCACCAATAGAAATTACGCAGCTATATTTGGCTTATGATAATAATTTTTCTATTCTTCGATCTGGTATAATCCACATTAAAATCACTGCAAAATAAATTATCTGAGATATTTTCTCATAATAAAAAGCAGTAGGTATGGCAATTAAAAATAAAATCAAAGACATTTTGCCTTTAAAATCTTTTCCTATAGCATTCGATAAAACTGAAGTTGGGTTATATTTTAATATTGCAAATTGTAAAATACGATAAGCAGCAGCTGTAAATAATAGCTCTATCCCATATAAAGCAGTTGGTAAAGGTTCAAAATGATTTTCTCCCATCCAATCTGTAGTAAAAGGAATTAAGGAAACCCAGAAAAGAAAATGTAAATTTGCAAGTAATATTTGTCCATTAACATGAGTAACAGTATGAACCATGTGATGATGATTACTCCAATAAGTACCAATGTAAAAAAAGCTTATCACATAACTCAAAAAAATTGGTGCCATTGAGCAAAGATGTTCAAAACTAGATCCATGAGGTGCTTTGAGCTCTAAAACCATTATGGTAATAGTCACTGCTAACACTCCATCACTAAAAGCTTCAAGCCTAGCTTTGCTAATTCCTTTGTTTTCTTTCATTTTTATATTTTATAATAAATAAATTTTTTTAATTTTCTTTCTTTTACTATCAAGAATAATCACTTTATGGCTTTAAAGCTCTCTTTATTCCTGAGAATATAAAGTTTTTATGCCCTTTTCTAGCTAAGAAAAAGACTTAATCTAACTTTTATATTCAAGTATACTAAAAGACAATTATTCTGTAGTCAAATTTTTTGCTGTAACAAAAAAGCCTGCTATAAAAAATATGGTATGCACAAAATACTTTGAAATCTAAGCTTAATTTGTCTGGAAACTTATATTAGAAATTTAGAATTAAAATAACATTAAAAAGAAGACCTGCTTTGACCATTCGTAGTCTAATAAATTTACGTACGTACAGTAACAACCAAGTAACGACGAGAGTAAATAAAAAAATTGTAGAGTTGTAACCTTGAGTCTACTTGGTCGGGGCAGAGAGATTCGAACTCCCGACCCTCTGGTCCCAAACCAGATGCGCTACCAGACTGCGCTATGCCCCGAAATATAAGATTTTTTATATTATTCTTTTGCGCAGAATAATCAATAAGTTTTTTATATTTAGAGTCTTCTCATAAATTAAAATAAAATAAAATTGCTTTTTTACAGATATTTTCTACTTCTAGTTTGAAATTAATAATAAAAATACATTATTCCAGCTTTTTATATAATTTTATTGCATTTATTACTTGAACACATCATTATTTCCATGTAATACCACTTAATCCCATATTAACCCATTATTAACCATTTTAGTGTTATAATGTGAATAGAAGTAAAGATAGATTGAAAATTAAAGATGTTATTTTTATCGACTTATATAAACAAAATTGATGTTAAAGGCAGAGTTTCTGTGCCATCTAGCTTCAGATCATTATTGACACAGCATGAATTTTCAGGCGTGATAGCCTATCAATCAATTGGAAATCAGTGCATAGAAGGCTGTAGCTACGATCGAATCACTCATTTAAGCTCAAGCATTGACAATCTCGATCCATATTCAGATGAACATGATGCATTCGCTACAATTATTCTAGGAGGAAGCGCTAAACTACCCTTCGATAGCGAAGGAAGAGTTATATTACCAGAATCGCTTATTAACTTCGCTAGGTTAGAAGATAAAGCATGCTTTGTTGGCAAGGGCCAAACTTTTGAAATCTGGCAACCAGAACAATTCAAAGCTCATTACGAAAAATCAAAAACTATTGCAGAAGAAAAAAGACTATTGCTGCGCTTAACTAAAAAAGACAATTCTGGAATATAAAATGATTGACTCTTACAACACATCCCATACACCAGTTATGTTAAAAGAAGTTCTTGAGCAACTACAAGCAAAATCAGGAGATATATATGTGGATGGAACTTTTGGTGCCGGCGGCTATAGTAAAGCAATTCTAAATTCAGCCAATTGTATATTATATTGTATAGATCAAGATCCAGCAGTCGCAGAGTTTGCAAATAAGTTAAAAAAAGAATATGGCAGCAGATTTAAATTCATTGCTGGTAATTTTTCTGAACTCAATGAACTAATGTCCTCTCAAAATATTATGAGAGTTGATGGTATTGTACTAGACCTTGGTGTTTCTTCAATGCAGCTTGAAACCCCTGACCGAGGATTCTCATTTATGCATAACGGACGCTTAGATATGAGAATGAGTAAAACCGGTTCTGATGCTTATAATTTTATCAATAAAAGCACTGAAGAAGAAATAGCCAATGTTATTTATAATTACGGTGGTGAAACAAAATCTCGTAGAATAGCAAAAAGAATTATTGAAAAGCGTAGAATATCTCCTATTGAAACCATCCTAGAACTAGCAGATATAGTCCGCTCTGTAGTCAAAAAGGGGAAAAGTAAAATTGATCCAGCAACTAGAACTTTTCAAGCAATAAGAATTTCTGTCAATGATGAGTTAGCTAGCTTACAATCAGCATTACTTGCTTCTGAACGCTTGCTAAATAATAATGGTAAGTTAATTGTCGTGTCATTTCATTCCCTTGAAGATGCGATAGTAAAAGAATTTATTAATGAAAGAGCCAAACCTAAACAATCAGGCTCTAGATACTTGCCTTGTATTACAAACACAGAATTTAAACCAACGTTTAAATGGAAAGTTAATAAAACCATTGTGGCTTCTGAAGAAGAAATCAAAACCAACCCAAGATCACGTTCTGCAAAGTTACGCGTAGCGATACGCATAAACCAAGAGGTAGATCATGCTTAATCGCACTACAATGATTTACCTTACAGTAATTTTTATTAGTTTCTGTTCATTAGTAACAGTCAAATACTATACTCATAACTTAAAAGATGAGGTGTCTAATCTTAATAAAGTTAAGTTAGAGGAGCAGAACCAAATTAAAGTGCTTAAAGCTGAATGGGCATATTTAAATCAGGCAGATAGATTGAAGTATCTTGCCACAAAATATTTATCTCTAAATGAGGCAAAGACTTCAAGAATTGTAGTTTTAGGACAAAAAACTGAAGGTGACTTACACTTAGCTACAAGTGAAAATAAACCAATAGAAGCCGTGTTTCAGCGTAAAACTAACTGGCGATATAAATCTCGTGATAAAATCTTGATCAAGGATAGAAGCAAGCGCTCAATAGCAAAACAAGAAAATACTATGCATAAAGCTGAGGCTAAGTAATAAAATGTCACATCACCATCTAAAAAAACTACTCAAAATTATTTCTGTCAACATCAGTAAAGATAGGTCATTTAGCAATACCGAAATTGATATAAATCGAATATTAGTAGTAATCATATCTTTTGCATTATGCTATGGGATCATAGCTGTACGAGTATTTGATCTAACTATTCTAAATAGCATAGAACATATCAAAAAAGCACCAGCTGAAATCCATGCCAACGCAAGACGTGCGGAAATCATTGATAGACATGGTAATTTACTTGCTGTTAATTTAGTCACCTCATCAATTTATGCAAACCCTAAGGTAGTTTTTAGTGCAAAAGACGCAGCTCAAAAAATAAAATCAGCTATACCTGACCTTAACTTAGAAGACTTAGAAAAAAAATTAAACTCCAAAAAATCTTTTGTTTGGATTAAACGCAATATCACTCCAAAAGAACATCAATTAGTAAATGATCTTGGCATACCTGGATTGTATTTCGAAACTAGTGAAAAAAGAGCGTATCCTAACGGGGAGTTATTTGCACATGCTTTAGGTTATGTAGGACTTGATGGCAATGGACTAGCTGGAATTGAAAAACAATATGATAATTATTTAAAATATTATGGTGATAACCAACCAAAACCATTACAGCTTTCTTTAGATGTTGGAGTACAAAATATTGTCAGAGACGAACTTTTAAAAACAATAAAGGAATTTAATGCGAAAGGCGCTGTTGGCGTAGTACAAGATACTAAAACTGGTGAAATATTAGCAATGGTGAATTTGCCAGATTTTAATCCACACAATCCAGGTTTAGCCTCAGATGAGCAATTATTTAATAAATGCACTCTCGGGACATATGAAATGGGATCCATGTTCAAAGCCTTTACCATAGCAATGGCGTTAGAAAATAAAAGTACTACCTTAAATGATGTTTACGATGTTAGCAGCTCAATTAAATATGCAAGGTTCAATATTAATGACTATCGTGGTAAAGGTGGTTGGTTATCAGTTCCGGAAATTTTGATGTATTCTTCTAATATCGGCACAGCACAAATAGCCTTAGAGCTTGGTAAAGAAAATCAATATAAATTCCTAAATTCTTTTGGCCTATTATCTCCTTTGAGCATCGAGTTGCCGGAAAAAGCTGCACCTGCTTTTCCTAAGATTGCAAAGTGGACGGACCTTAACACCATTACTATCTCTTATGGTCATGGTATCTCTGTTTCGCCAATGCATGTTGTAGGAGTAATGAGCTCTCTGGTTAATGGAGGCATGTTGCACCCTACCACTATTATTAAACAACAAAACCCTGAGCAAATTAATTCAAGACAGGTACTAAAAGAATCAACATCTGAAAAAATGCGAAAATTATTGAGATTAGTAGTAACTGAGGGAAGCGGTAAAAAAGCTGATGTCAAAGGCTTATTTCCTGGTGGAAAAACAGCGACCTCAAACAAATTAGTTAATGGTAAATATCATGATAAATTACGCTTATCTTCATTTTTATCCGCATTTCCAATTAATGAACCTAAATATACAATTCTAGTTATGATCGATGAACCTAAGGGTACCAAAGAAACTTTTGGGTTTGCTACAGGTGGATGGACATCAGCTCCAACTACTTCAAGGATTATAATGCGCCTGGCAAATTTATACGGTATAATACCGTATACCAATAAAGATGAGATAGATAATCAATTATACCTCGAACATAGTACTAAAAATGATTCTTTATAATGATCAACATAAACTTAGACAACATAAATCATATAACATCTGATTCACGCAATGTTACTGCTAATAGCATCTTTGTTGCTATTATCGGACTCAAAGATGATGGGCATAAATATATAGAAAATGCCATTGCTAAAGGCTGTAGAATTATTATTTGCTCCAAAACATTAGCCCCTCATGTTGATGTTAAATTTATCCAAGTTGATGAGCCAAGAATTGCTTTGAGCGAACTTGCTGCAAAAATATATTCCCCTCAACCTAAGCATATTGTTGGTGTTACTGGCACTAACGGTAAAACTTCTGTAGCTTATTATTTCAAGCAAATAATAAAATTACTTGGAAAGAAATCAGCATCTATTGGAACTTTAGGCGTACTTGCTGATGGGTTTCCTGTAGAAAGCACTCTAACCACACCAAGCACGGAAGATCTACATCAAATATTGCAGAAATTAGCACAAAAAAATGTAAATTATGTTGCTATAGAAGCTTCTAGCCATGGGTTGAATCAACATCGATTAGACAATGTAAAATTAAAGGCCGCGGCGATTACTAATTTTTCACGCGAGCATTTAGATTATCATCATACCATGGAAGAGTATTTCTCTGCAAAAATGCGGCTTTTTAATAGTATTCTTCCTACCTATGGCACTGCAGTTCTAAATGCAGATATGGATGAGTATCCAGATATTGCTAAACTTTGCAACCAACGTGAACAAAAAATCATTTCGTTTGGCAAAAATAGTGACAACTTAAAATTGATTTCTGTAGAGCAAACTCAAGATTATCTATCAATCGAGATTAAGGCGTATGGCAATGATCATAAAATACAATTTAAGCATATAGTTGGTAATTTCCAAGCATATAATATTTTATGTGCTATAGGCCTTGTGATCAGCTGCGGGTTTGATCTAAAGCAAATCCTGCCAGTAATAAGTAAGCTTTATTCAGCACTGGGCAGAATGCAAAAAATTGGTGATGCTAATGTTTTTGTAGATTACGCACATAAACCAGAAGCTCTAGAAAAAGCATTACAGGTATTACGTAAAGGTTTTTCTGGCAAAGTAATTGTAGTATTTGGATGTGGTGGCGATCGTGACCAAGGCAAACGCCCAATTATGGGAGAAATTGCTAAAAAATATGGCGATGTTGTTATAGTAACTGACGATAACCCACGTAGCGAAGACCCGAAATCGATACGCAACGATATCATGCAAACATGTGATATGGCAGTGGAAATTGGAGATAGAGAAGAAGCAATAAAATATGCAATTGAGGCTATATCATCACCCAATGATGCGGTACTTATTGCTGGTAAAGGACATGAAACCTACCAAATTGTTGGGAATAAAACATCAGAATTCGATGATTGTAAAGTTGCAGAAAAATATTTGAATTAAAATAATTAAAAATATAATTCTTATCCGATCTTCATTAATCATTTCTTAATCTTTTTGCTGCATAAACAAATAAAATATTATTAATTTATAAGATATTAATTATGAATAATTTTTCTGCGCGTTGTATATTATTTACCCCAGCTAATCGTCCCGAACGCTTTGAAAAAGCAAAACTTACTGGGGCCGATGGGATTGTAATAGATTTAGAAGATGCAATAACTTTAGCAGAAAAGGATTCTGCAAGAGAAATAGCAATAAATTATTTTAAGGACAATACATCAATTCCAAAAGATCCATTTTTAAGATGTTTGCGTATTAATTCCGTAAAAACACGCGCAGGATTTAAAGATCTGGTTATGTTGTGTGAGACAGGTGTACGCCCTGATATAATTATATTACCTAAAACTGAAAGCGCAGAAGAGATTAATATTTTAAATCAACAATTAGCACCAAATCTAATATCTATTATTGCATTAATTGAGACTTCTAAAGGTCTAAGTCACTCAGAACATATAGCAAAAGCTCAAAATGTATGCGGAATAGTATTTGGAGGGGCAGATTTAGCAGCAGATTTAGGAGCAACAATGGATTGGGAACCTATGTATGCTTCACGAGCTCAGATAGTAAGAGCGGCAGCAATAGCTGGCATTGCAGCAATAGATGTGCCTTATTTGGGCCTACATGATTTAGATGACTCAGCACTAGTAAATGAAACTAAGCGAGTAAAGTCAATGGGATTCACTAGTAAATTCGCAATCCATCCTAAGCATATCAAGCCTATATTAGATGTGTTTACTCCATCCGCTGAAGAAGTTGAAAAAGCAAAAAAGCTAGTTTCTGTTTTTTCAAATGCTCATGGTAATGCTTGTGAAGTAGATGGTAAAATGGTTGACATACCTGTTTTCCGTTCTGCACAAAGAATTCTAAAATTAGCAAAAATTTCAATATAAGGTATATATGGTAGATTTTAAAAATTATATTAAAATTAACAACAATCGTTATCGTGAACAATATGGTCTTGATTTCGAACAATTTACCGTAGGTCAGAAATTTCTGCACAGGCCCGGGCTTACGATTAGCCAACAAGATAATAAAGAAGAAGCTCTTGACACTATAAATAATGCTCAGTTGCATTATGATGCCCATTACGCTAGTCAGACAGAATGGAAGAATAATTTAGGGGTTAGTACATTAACCATCCAAAAGCTTATTGGTATGACCTGGAAAACATTCGGAAAAAAATACCGAATTTTGGCATATGATGATATCTCAATGACTCATCCAGTTTTTGGAGGTGATACTTTATATTCAACAACAGAAATTATTAAAACAGATAATTATATTGAAGATCCTAACCTTGGAGTATTAACTTTGGTTACTTCAGGAATCAATCAAAGGCAAGAAGTGGTATCCACAATTACTTATCAGATTTTAGTTTATAAAAAAGGAAGGCATCCTTTAGAAATTGATTCAACACCTGTTACAGATAAAAAATTCAACTCTCATCGTCAATTAGCCGATGGTAGCTTCATGGAAGAATCTGGGCTTTATTATGAAGATCTGGAAGTCGGAGAAATTTATGAACATAGACCTGCTAGAACTTTTAGTGCAGAAGAAAACCGTATACATGCCATGAGGTCTTTAGATTGGCATCCTCAATATACTGATGCTAATTATGCCAAGAAATTTCTTGGAGATAAAGTTCCTGTTAATCAAACTTTCTTGATTGGCACAATTACAGCCTTAACAACTCGTACTTTTGATCGTGTAGTTGCTAATCTGCAATGGCGTAATATTAAATTACTATTGGAAGTGTTTGTGGGAGATACTGTTTGCACCGAATCTAGTATTATTTCAAAAAGAGAATCTAAATCCAGGCCAACGCAAGGAATTTTAGAAGCTACTACCAATGCATATAATCAGGAAGGTAAATTAGTATGTTCTTTTGAAAGGCATTTCCTCATTTATAAAAAAGGTGTTGGACCATATGAAACAGCAGGATATTAAAATAATGGACTATCAAGCTATTTATAAAACAAAACTAACCACACCTAAAGAAGCGGTAAAATTAATTCCTGCGCGTGGTAATATTTCGATGGGAATGGCAGCAAGCGAACCAACTTTAGTTTTAAAGGCACTAGAAGAACGTGTTAAAGAAAAAAGCATCGAGGAATTAAGACTATATTATATGCATTCAGAACAACCTGTTCATGATAGCATTCTGAAATATGAGTATATGGATATAATTAAACCACACCCGTTTTTTATGGGAGCTGTTGAACGACATTTAGTACAATTAGGTTTAAAAGAAAAAAGAAAATTAATTTTTTATGTGCCTAGTAATTTTAGCAATGTTCCAGAAATACTAAAAGAGATAGGCATAGACACTTTTATGCTGACAGTCTCTCCTATGGATGATGCAGGCTTTTTTAGTTGTGGAACTAATAGTGACTATACTATACCTACCGCTAGAACAGCAAAAAAATTAATAGTAGAAGTGAATCCTAATATGCCTAGGGTTTATGGAGATTGTTTTTTGCATGTATCAGATGTCGATGTGATTGTTGAAGGTAATAGCCCATTAATTGAACTACCATCGCGTCCAACCGCAAATATTGACATTGAAATTAGCAAGCTCATTGTAGCATTAGTACCAGATAGAGCCACTGTACAATTTGGAATTGGGGGAGTACCAAATGCTGTATGTGCTGCATTAGTTGATCACAAAGATCTAGGAGTACATAGCGAACTAATGAGTCCAGGTTTAGCTTATCTTATTCAATCTGGCGCAGTAACGAATAAATACAAAAACATCAATAGACACAAGAATGTTTACACAATTGCCATGGGTGATAAAGCAATGTACAAGTTTTTAGACAATAACTCAAGCATGGAAGCATATCCTGTATCTTATGTAAATAACCCTTACGTGATTTCTCAAAACGATAACGTAATTTCAATAAATGCATTTTTACAAATAGATTTTAGCGGACAAGTAAATGCAGAAACTATGACTGGTCGTCAATATAGTGCTCCTGGAGGACAATTTGATTTTGTTAGAGGTTCGCAATTATCTAAAGGGGGTAAATCTATTTTAACCGCTTATTCAACAGCTGCTAAAGGTACAATTTCACGCATTGTCCATAAAATTGACGGATCAGCAACAGATCCAAGAGGAGATGTTCAGTATGTCGTTACTGAATATGGAACTGTAAACTTAAGAGGAAAGTCAACTTCTGAAAGAACATTGGCTTTAATAAACATTGCCCACCCAAAATTCAGGGATGAACTTCTAAAACAAGCAAAAGACTTAGGGTATATTTAATTATAATTTAAGTATTTATGCATAGAAAGAATATCTGAATTTAATCTAACTAAAAAAATTTTATCATATACAAAAAAAACCTCTTGACCTTATAGTTGCTATATACCGCACATTCAAAAATAAGAACGATTGAAAAGTATTGTTGCTGAACATAATCCCAATAAATCCATCCCTTGGAAAACTATTATTAATTTAATTGAGATATGTCGTATGACATAACAACTAGAAAAGACTTGGGCTAGCGAGTCTCCAGAAGAACCGAGCAATATGCAAGCTTCGAAGCTGGCTTAAAAGCCAGGTTTACTGAAGACGAAAAGAAAGCTTTTGAAAATTCATGGTCAAATTTAATGAAAACTTAGTTGCAATTATGCTCTTTTCACTATATAGTGAAAAGATGATAAAGAAAGCAATTGCCATAAACACTGATTATATAACACCGCTAGGTTTAATAGAGATATTTCTTTGCTCTGCGTTGGCTATTGCAATAGTCGTACAAGCTTTCACCGTGGCCAGCTAGGTCACAGAATAAACTCTCCATCAGAACTGATAAATTCATTTTAATCAATTAATTTTGTAGTTAATGCCATGCAACAACATAAACATACTTTAACTTATGGTTTTGCTATTTTTGCAATGTTTTTTGGATCAGGAAATTTGGTATTTCCTATCCAAATCGGCCAATCATCTGGTCAACACTGGCTTGCTGGATTTTTAGGATTATGTATAACCGGAATAATTTTACCATTTTTAGGATTATATGTTATCAAATTATATAATGGTAGCTATAAGCTTTTCTTTGGTGAAGCTGGTAAATATGCCAAAATAGCTTTACCTTTTTTCACGTTATCATTACTAGGATCATTCGGCGTCGTGCCACGTTGTATCAATGTTGCTTACGGAGGTATTGTCTATATTTTCCCAAATTTATCATTACTGGCTTTTAGCTTGATATTTTGTACAGCGTGCTTTGTGCTTTGCCTTAAAGACCACTTTATGGTTTCAATTATAGGCAAATGGCTGGCACCAATTAAACTTATCTCATTAACCATATTAATTACACTTGGTATTGTAAACGCTCCCATATTAACTGATGTCAGTAACACTGGAAGTGAAGTGTTTGCTAATGGTTTTGTAGTTGGCTATCAAACGATGGATTTGTTTGCCGCGTTCTTTTTCTCGTCCCTAATTTTTAATCAAATTCAAGAAAAGTTACCAGCCGACACTAAATTAAATGTAATCATTAAAGCAGCAGTTAAGCCAAGTTTAATTGGCATAAGCTTACTAGCAATAATCTATATTGGCTTAGTATTTTTGGGATCTTATTATCGTGATGTTACTGTTAACGTTTCTCCAGAGTTACTTTTGCCAAGTATTGCAATGTATATTCTAGGTGAAAAAGCAGCATTTTTAATTGGTGTTATCATGATGTTTTCATGCTTAACCACTGCTGTAGCACTAAATAACGTTTATGCACGATATCTATGCACAACCATAAAAATTGCTAATATTAAATTCAAAATGATGCTGTTACTAACAACTTTGACTTCATTTGTGGTATCATTACTAGATTTCAGAGGTATTGCTAAAATCCTCTCTCCACTGCTTGAGATTTCATACCCTGGAATCATAGTGCTAACCTTAACCTGCATTTTTGCACCGAGAAGTACAACTTTCAAAATAGTGGGGTTTTATGGGATGCTGGTTTTGATGATATTCAAAAATGTTTGGTAAACTAACATATGTAAGTTGTTCATAACACTTATTTATGTTAAAAATATATCACTCAATCTAGCTATAAGGTATCTAAATTGAAAATAATAAGATATTTATTCATATGTTTAGTATTGGTTCTAACTTTTTATAAACTATTCCCAACTACATATTATAAAGGTCCTATTTCTGATCATTTCGACGGTAAGCACTTTTATAATTCGATTAAAGATGATGGAAGTTTTCTTAGCGTATTAAAATGGCAGCTAACTCGTCATAGACCAACTTGGCCAAAGCTACAATTACCACAACAATATGATTACCCACCTAAAATAATCAATGATAATAGCATCAGAGTAAGCACAATAGGGCATTCAACCTTATTGATCCAAACTCATGGGGTTAATATTCTAACTGATCCAATATGGTCAAAAGTGACTGGCCCATTTTCTTTCTTGGGAGCTAAACGCGCAGTTATGCCTGGAGTGAAATTCAAAGATTTGCCTAAAATTGATGTCGTGCTTATAAGTCACAATCACTATGATCATATGGATAAAGATACTATAGTAAAACTTTATCAAGATCATGATCCACTTTTTATCACTCCTTTGGGAAATGATAGTATTTTAAAAAAAATGCTGCCAAATATAAAAGTTCAGTCATTGGACTGGTATGAAAATGCTAACTTTAACAAAATTAAAATATGGACATACCCTGCTCAACATTGGTCAAGCAGATGGATAATTGATCGTGATCGTGCTTTGTGGGGAGCTTTTGTCATTGAGACCCCAACTGACAATCTTTATTTCGCTGGTGATACTGGTTATGGTGATGGGAATCATTTTAAAGCGGCACAAAAAAAGTTTAAAAAATTTAAAGTAGCATTTTTGCCAATTGGAGCATTTGAACCAGAATGGTTTATGGCACACGCACACATCAATCCTTCTGAAGCTGTCCAAGCAATGTTAGATTTAAATGCAGATCATGCTGTTGCTATACATTTTGGAACTTTTCCGCTAGCTGATGATCAATATGAAGATCCGCTAAGGTACTTGAAAAATTCACTTAAGAATTTTCCACATTTGGATTTTAAAGTACTTTCAGCAGGCGAAAATTGGATTTTTAGATAGTAGTGAAAATCATAAATGGAGCGGGTGATGAGATTCGAACTCACGACATTTACCTTGGCAAGGTAACGCTCTACCCCTGAGCTACACCCGCATTACCAATAGGCGTGGATAATAATACAAAAAAAAATTTTTGCAAGAGATTAAGTACAATCATACCTAAATTAAGATTTATTTCTTGTAGAAGTAATAATACTTGGCACACATGAAACCATGAAAAAGTTGTTGTAATGATGCTTGTTTAGAACAGCTGGCATCATTAAAGAGCCTGAAATTGAACCTCAAGGCACTTCAAATCTTCTGGCATTAAAATTAAAACTAGAAATATTTCACTAGCTCTATTGCTATCTGACAGCCCTTCTTTATGGCACCAGTTAAGAAAGGATATCCAGTGGCTGTAGTTCCACCATTTTGTGTGGCAATATAAAGATGATGAGCTTCATCTTCTTTAAACTTATTTATTTGCTTGCTTAAAGCTGCTTCGCCATCTCCCAGTTGCTGCAACTGCTCCTCATAATGTTCCGATATCACCTCCTCAACCGCTATAGTACAGGCCATAGCAGACTCCTTGCCTAGCTTAGCAGTAACTATTCCTAATCCATAAGCCATAACATTTACTAAAGGTAAAAGTAAAGTAGGACGAGTTCTTCTAGTTTTGATCTGCTTCTCAAAAAACTCCAAATGTTCAAGCTCTGAATTAAGCATCTCTTGTACTGTTGCTGCTTCCTTGCCTTTTAATACTGATAACTGCCCTTCGTAAATTCTTTTGGCAGCATACTCTCCAGCATGGTTAATTCTAATTATTCGGTCGGTGAGCTTTTTACTTTGTAATTCAGCATTATCCATTATTAACCCCTAAAATAATAAACTACATTGAATTATAAATCTTTGGGGTGATTTGTAAATTTAATATTCATATTGTAATTTTTTAATTTGCCAATATGCTATACAAAATGTGAAAAGCGGGTGTGGCGGAACTGGTAGACGCGCAAGATTTAGGTTCTTGTAACGCAAGTTGTGGGGGTTCAAGTCCCTCCACCCGCACCAGTTAATAAAATTATAAGGATCTTAAGTTATGCAAGTTAAAGAATTATCAAGCAGCAAATCAGAGAAAGAATTTTCAGTCATCATTCCAGCTAAAGAAATTGAAACTATGATTGAGTCTAAGGCTTTGGAAATTGCTAAAGAAGCAAAAATTGATGGTTTCAGAGCTGGTAAGGTCCCTGTATCAGTAATTAAAAAGCGCTATAAAGAAAATATCCTTAGCGAATCCTTGGATTTTCTGATTAATCAAACATCTCAAAAAATTATTGAGGATAACAAGTTAACATTAGCAACTCGTCCAAATATACAAATCTCATCTTTTGTTGAGGGTAAAGATTTAGAGTATAAAGCAACCTTTGAACTATATCCTGAAATTCCTGAAATAGATTATAGCAAATGTGGAGTAACAGAATTCATTTGTGATATCACTGAAGAAGAAATTATAAAAACTCTCAACGATCTTCGTAAAAATAAAAAAGAATTAAAACCAGTAACTGGTAAATCTGCTGCAAAAGAAGGTGATACTATTTTAATTAATTTTGTTGGTTATATTGATAACAAAGAATTTCCAGGTGGAAAAGCAGATGATTATAAACTTGAGCTTGGCGCTGGTCATTTTATTCCAGGCTTTGAATCAGGATTAGTTGGCTCCAAAGCAGGAGAAGAAGTGAAATTAGATCTAACATTTCCAAAAGACTATGGTTCTAAGGACCATGCTGGCAAAAAAGTTCTCTTTAATGTAACTATTAAAGAAATAATGCATACAATATTACCTGAATTAAATGATGAATTTGCAAAATCATTTGGCGTACAAACTTTAGAAGAACTTAGGAAAGCCGTAAAAACTGATTTGGAAAAAAGATATTCTAACGTAACATATGGGCTAACTAAAAAAGAATTGCTTGATGTATTAGATAAAGAAATAAAATGTAACATGCCAAAAACTATGGTTGAAAGTGAATTAGAAAACTTGATTAAACAACTTGCTGATCCAAATCATAAAGAAGATAAAAAAATAGATGAAACACTAAAAGCAAAATATCAAAAAATTGCTGAAAGACGTGTGAAACTTGGCTTAGTGCTTTCTGAAACAGCAAAAACAAACAAACTATCTATTACTCAAGATGATATTAAGGGCGCGATAATCAATTATGCCCAATCTATGCCTGGTCAAGAACAGATGGTAATAGAATATTTTACTAAAAACCCTCAAGCAGTTGAAAACCTTAAAGGGCCGATAATTGAAGATAAAGCTGTGAAATTTATTTTATCAAAAACTACAAACAAACCAAAACACCTATCAGTAGAAAAATTAATTGATCTTGTAAAAAAGAATGAAATAGATAATGCTATTGTGTAAAATAAAGTTACATATTATTATAATCATTGTACAATTAATTTTTTAAATATTCGGGATTGTAGATGAATAATGAATTTAGCTCTAATATGCATATGAGCCTTGTGCCAATGGTCGTTGAACAAACTAATCGTGGTGAAAGATCTTACGATATTTTCTCACGCTTACTTAAAGAACGGATCATATTTGCAATTGGCGCGATCGACGATGTAATGTCTAGCTTAGTAGTTGCTCAGTTACTTTTCTTAGAAGCCGAGAACCCTGATAAGGATATTTCTCTATATATCAACTCTCCTGGTGGGTCTGTAACTGCTGCGTTAGCTATGTATGATACAATGCAGTATATAAAGCCAAAGATTGCTACCTTATGCGTAGGTATGGCTGCCTCAGGTGCTTCATTACTACTTACTGCAGGTACTGCTGGTATGCGTTCTTCTTTGCCAAATTCTAAAATAATGATACATCAGCCACACCTTTCTGGTCTAAGAGGACAAGCAACTGATATTGAAATTCATGCTAAAGATATGCTGGATACAAGAGCAAGATTAAATGGTATATATGCCTATCATACTGGTCAAAAATTAGAAATCATCGAACAGAGCATGGAACGCGATAACTTTATGAATCCGGAAGTAGCATTAGCGTTTGGATTAATTGATCAAGTCACGAGTAAAAGAGAAGAAACACCTAAACACAATAAAAAAGATTAAGAAAATGGAGTTAATCTAAATGGATAAAACAAAAAATACTCCTCCAAAAACTGTGCTTAAATGCTCATTCTGTAACAAGAGCCAGCATGAAGTTAAAAAGCTCGTTGCCGGCCCATCTGTATATATATGTAATGAGTGTGTTGATTTATGCCAAGATATCATCAAAGAAGAGTCTGGCAATAATTTTAAGAAAAAAGATTCCACTGATATTGCAAAACCTAGTGAGATTTGTAAAACCCTTAATGAATACGTCATTGGACAAAATCGTGCAAAAAAAATATTATCTGTAGCCGTTCATAATCATTATAAGAGGCTTAAATTTGAAAACGGCAATTCAGATGTAGAAATATCTAAATCTAATATATTGCTAATTGGGCCCACCGGCTCAGGAAAAACTTTGCTAGCACAAACTTTAGCAAAAATCATTAACGTACCATTTACTATGGCAGATGCCACATCTCTTACTGAAGCTGGCTATGTTGGAGAAGATGTAGAAAACATTCTATTGAGACTATTACAATCGTGTAATTATAATGTTGAAAAAGCACAAAAAGGCATAATCTACATTGATGAAATTGATAAAATTTCACGCAAGTCAGAAAACCCATCCATTACTCGCGACGTATCTGGTGAAGGAGTCCAGCAAGCACTACTCAAAATTATGGAAGGAACTATTGCATCAGTGCCGCCGCAGGGTGGGCGCAAACATCCACAGCAAGAATTTATTCAGATAGATACTACCAACATATTATTTATATGTGGAGGTGCATTTACTGGATTAGAAAAAATTATTTCTAATCGTAGCAAAGGCAGTCATGCAATTGGTTTTGGAGCTAAAGTTAAAGGTGAATCAGATGCCAATACTGATGCATTACTACAAAAAGTTGAGCCAGATGATTTAATAAAATTTGGATTAATTCCAGAATTCATTGGTAGATTACCAAATATTGCAACCTTAACTAACTTGGATGAGCAAGCATTAGTTGATATTCTGATAAAACCAAAAAATGCTCTGGTAAAGCAATATCAAAAACTTTTCCAAATTGAAAATGTTGAATTGGAATTTACTGATGAATCACTTCAGGAGATAGCAAAGAAAACGTTGCAGCGCAAAACTGGAGCCAGAGGATTACGTGCAATTATGGAAGATATTTTATTAGAACCAATGTTTGAAGTACCAAGCCAATCTTCAATAAAGAAAATCATTGTTGATAAGAATGCTGTAGTAAATAGTACCCATCCATTATTTGTTTATGAAAATACTAAAAAGAAGAAGAGCTCTTAAATATTGCAAGTAATAAACTATGCAGTTAAAAAACTTCATTATGAGGATAGCTTTACAAATTCAGAATCTCATCGATTCTTTAACTACCAAAAATATTTTGGCAGTAAGGTGTATAGTTGTTAAAAATGACAAGTTTTTACTGGTTAAACACACTTATATGCCTGGATGGTATAATATTGGTGGGGGCGTTGACATGGGAGAAACTCCTTTGCAAGCTGTGATCCGTGAACTTCAAGAAGAAGCAGGCATCACTTGCTTAACTCCCCCTAAATTATCCAATATCTATCTTTATACAGATAAGAAAAAAAGCAATCAACATTATATAACTCTTTATATATGCGAAGATTTCCAGGAAGCAGATTATATCTGCCCCATAGAAATTGCTCAAAAGAAATGGTTTAAGCTCAAAGACTTACCAGAAGATACCACCCCTGCTACCAAAGCTAGAATTTTAGAATATTTAGGCAAGATAGAAAGTAGTGACACGTGGAAGTAAAGATCAATAACATACTATACAGTTTGCCCACGCATCTTGTAATAATAAAATTACCACCTATATTATAGGTATATATATTGTATAATGGTAAGTGTTATGAAAAATAAACAACTCAATCTATACCCTCTAGTCCCTCTAAGAGATATAGTATTATTCCCAAAAATGGTTTCTCCTTTAATAGTTGGCAGAACTAAGTCAATTAAAGCGATTGAGGAAGTTAGCGCGAGCAATTCACCGATATTATTTGTTACTCAGAAAAGTGCTACAGTCACAGATCCTAAACCAGAAGAGTTACATAAAGTTGGGGTAATTGCAAAAGTATTGCAATTACTAAAGCTACAAGATGGTACGCTAAAAGTATTAGTCGAAGCAACTGAACGAGTAAAAATAGAAAATATAATCAGCACCAAAAATCATTTGGAAGCAATTGTATCTAATTTTGAAGAAAAAGCTGGAGATAATATCAAAACTACTGCTCTAATGCGTTCAGTAATCGCGCAATTTCACGAATATGCAAAATTAAATACCAAAACCAATTCTGAAGTAATGCAAGTATTAGAGAAGATCAATGACCCAGGTCATTTTGCTGATATAATCACTACAAATTTATTAATAAGAATCGAAGATAAACAAGAAGTGTTGGAAATATCCAATATTAAAAAAAGACTAGAAAAACTCCTCGAATTAATAGGAACTGAAATCAGTATTCTCACAACAGAACAAAAGATTCGCACCAATGTTAAAAAACAAATGGATAAAACTCATAAAGAATTCTTCTTAAATGAGCAGTTAAAAGCCATACATAAGGAACTTAACGAAGGAGACGATGGTAAAAGCGAATTAGCAGAGCTCGAAAAGAAAATTAGTAAAACTAAAATGAGCAAAGAAGCTTTTAAAAAAGCTATTTCCGAACTTCGTAAACTCAAAATGATGAATGCAATGTCAGCTGAGGCTAGTGTAATTCGTAATTACCTTGAATATTTAGTTTCGTTACCATGGAATAAATATACCAAAATAAAGCATGATATTTCTGCTGCCCAACAAATTCTAGATCATGACCATTATGGCTTAGATAAGGTTAAAGAAAGAATTATTGAGTATTTAACCGTACAAAAACGTACCTCATCTAATAAAGGGCCTATTTTATGCTTAGTTGGCCCTCCAGGAGTCGGTAAAACCTCACTAGCAAAATCAATTGCAAAAGCTACCGGTAGAAATTATATAAGATTCTCTCTTGGGGGAGTACGAGATGAGGCAGAAATTAGAGGCCATAGAAGAACGTACGTTGGAGCAATGCCAGGAAAAATAATAAGCTTACTCAAAAAAGCTGAATCAGCAAACTCCTTAATTCTTTTGGATGAAATTGATAAAATGAGTTCTGATTTCCGAGGAGACCCAGGCTCAGCCTTATTAGAAGTGCTAGATCCTGAACAAAATAATAAATTTATAGATCATTATATAGAAGTAGAATTCGATTTATCAAAAGTATTATTCATTGCTACTGCAAACTCATTGAACCTTCCAAGGCCTCTGTTAGACAGGATGGAAATCATAAGGCTATCTGGTTATACAGAAGAAGAAAAAACTCAGATTGCAATACAATATTTAGTAAAGAAAATTTGTAAAGAGCATCATCTCTCGAAAAAAGAGTTCTCTATTACTAATGAGTCAATAAGAGATGTAATAAGGTACTACACAAGAGAATCTGGAGTACGTAATCTTGAGCGGGAAATTGCTAAACTTGCTAGAAAGGCGGTTCGCTTAATTGAACAAAAAAATATTAAGTCACTAAATATCACTTCTGAAAATCTTAGTACGTATGCTGGTGTAAGGAAGTTTGATTTTGGCCAATCAGAAAGTGAAAATCAAGTTGGTGTTACTACAGGTCTTGCTTATACAGAGGTTGGAGGAGATCTATTAGCCATTGAGGCAGTATTATTGCCAGGCAAAGGTTTAATTAAAACTACCGGTAAGCTTGGTGAAGTGATGCAAGAATCTGCCCAAACTGCCTTTAGCTACTTCAAATCTACCTCTTTAAAATATGGGATAATCCCACCTCAATACTCTAGGAAAGACATTCATCTGCACGTTCCTGAGGGTGCTACACCTAAAGATGGTCCATCAGCAGGAGTTGCTATGTTTACCTCCATCGTCTCAGTAATGACCGGCATCACTGTTGATAAAACTATTGCTATGACAGGAGAAATTACTTTAAGAGGAAGAGTGCTTCCTATAGGTGGACTCAAAGAAAAATTACTTGCAGCTCTAAGAGGAGGCATAAAAACCGTACTAATACCTGCACAAAACATGAAAGATCTTGAAGATATGCCAAAAAATATCACTGAAAATATAGAGATTGTTCCCATAAAAACTGCAGAAGAAGCTATAAATCGTGCCCTAACTGCAACATTTTTGCCAGTAGAGTGGTCTGAAATTAACAAAATAGAGCCAATTATAGCAAAAAATGATGAAAATGATGTAGTAACGCATTGACATCTGTCTCTATTTCAGAAAAAATAGTAGTTAGGAGTTTGTTCGATCCAGAGTGAGCTTCGTAAAATTGGAAATATGCTCGCATATTTTTGATCGTTAATAATTTAATAAGGACCATAAAATGAACAAAAATGAACTGTGCGACATGAGGTTGCAGAATAGGGCTGTTTTCCACCATTATGAGAAAACCATTCTTATCACAGAATGAATCTAGGATGCTGAATCGAGTAGCGCATCTGACAATGTAATGAAGAGCGACATTACAAGC
>CAMCSP010000003.1 GCA_945877755.1 Rickettsia typhi
GACTATGGCAATCAAGACCTCGCAGGATATAAAGACAAAGATAACGGTTCTAAGCCTTGGATATCAAGTTCTTTGCATATTTCTCCTGAAGAACAGATTGTCTTTTTACAAAAGTTAGTTGATAACAAATTGCCGGTAAGTCTTAAAGCCCAACAAATGACTAAGAATATTACTTTTATCGAAGAATTACCTGGTGGCTGGAAGCTCTATGGCAAAACAGGAACTGGTGATCAGTGGAACAAAGAAAGAACAAAGCAAACAGATCTTCAATTTGGCTGGTTTGTTGGATGGGTTCAAAAAGGCGATCGTGCTATCGTCTTTGCAAATTATGTTGAAGATAAAGACAAGCAAGATACTTATGCAAGTTTTCGTGCGCGAGATGCTGTAATAGCAAGATTGAAGGAAATAGTGAGTCAATAGTTATACAAAGCTATTTACATCTATCTGTTTGCTGTGATACTTCTTCAATTCCGTTGTATGAGCCATAGTAATTACAGTTGAGTTTTTCAGATAATCACCAAGTAAACTAAACACAATTTTCTGCAAATCATCATCTAGTGATGAAGTTGGTTCATCCATAACCACCCATTTAGGCTTATGTATCAGCAATCGAATAATTGCAATGCGTTGTTGTTCACCAGGAGATAAAATCATTCCCCAGTCCTGTTTTATATCAAGCGATTGAGTTAAATGACCAAGTTTCAACAACTCTAATAATTTTATTATTTCTTCATCTTTGATTTTAATTTTGGATGGATAAGTTAGCACATTTCTCAGTGTAGAAATTGGCATATATGGTTTTTGCGGAACGAAAAAAATCTGTTCAGATGGCAATAATATTTGCCCATGCCCATATGGCCATAATTCAGCTAAAGTTCTTACTAAGGTGCTTTTTCCAACCCCACTTTTGCCAGTGATTAAAATTTTATCCTTTAAGTTAATTTCAAAATTTATGTCTTTAATCAAAATTTTTCCTGTTGGGGTTGTAATAGTTAAATCTTCACAAACTAACTTTTTACCATTAGAGATAGTGACCAAAATTTTACTATGTTTACGCTGAATTTTTGCCTGATCTAAATGGTGTTCAAGTTGAATTAATCGTTGAGATGTTGCAAGCCATGCACTGATTATGGTAAATGATTTTACTATCATCGATAGCGAACCTTTTACCTGTTTAAATGCGTCAACTACTTGCATTAATGTACCAAGTGTAAATACACCGATGAAAAACATTGGAGCGGCTACCAGTAACGGAAAGATTGTATCAAGCTGATAAAAAAGATTACGCCATATATCCAGATAAAAAGTACGCATCACTATGGCATAAAAATTAGCTTTGATATCATCAAAGCAGTCTTTTAAGTTATGAATTTCAGGACTTATTTCTTTATGTAGTGCTATTTCTTCACGTTTTTCACGAATTCTTACTAAAGAATAACGAAAATTAGCTTCATATTTTTCTTGGGCATAGTCTAAATGCACCAAAGGTTTCCCTATAAGAATAGTTATATAAGTTCCAACAATAGCATACAGCAATGCAATCCACACCAGATACCCAGAAACATCTATATTTATACCAATAATATTTTCTAGATTAAAGCTGCCTGATAAGTTCCATAAAATTACTAAAAATGAAACCAAGTTTATAGTCTCTTTAAAGAATACCAAAAATAATTCTAGGGAATTAAAAGCAAAACTCTTTAAATCCTCACTAATTCTTTGATCAGGGTTATCAGGATTTTGTGCTAACTGCATCACACGATAAAAATTATTATTCTTTAGCCATTTATGTGAAAGATGATTAGTTAACCATTTCCGCCAAGTAAAACTCAAAATATTTTTAAAATAATAATTAATATTAAAAACAGCGACTAAAGCAAAAGTAATTGGAATAAAAACGAGGGCTTGTTTAAAAAACTCATGTTGGTTGCCATTTTGTAAGGCACTATATAGTTTATTATTCCATTGATTGATCTCAACAAACCCATAAACAATCAGCAAATTTGAGATCAATACTACCAACAGCATTGCCCAAGCTTTTAGTTTTTGATCAGATTGCCAAAATGGGATAATTAATTGCCAAATTAATTTGAATTCTGTGAATGAATTTTCAGCCTTCATAGTCAAAGCCCTTAATTTAAAAATTACAGGGTTTGACCAAAATAAAAAACTGTTACTAACTAAGCACCATAAATGTCACTTACGTGTACATCAATCAACACCTAACAAGCAAAGCTCGTTTAAAAATAGTCATCTTCTTTCATCCGGACTATAACCGTCGGCTTTGGCATCTCACCAAATCTGCTGACCTTTTTCTTTGGAAAAAGCGCTCGCGGGCTCTTTTATTTTCAATAAAATACCGCCGGTAAGGAATTACACCTCACCCTGAAGATGATTAGAATATAGTTGCAGATAGTGGGAATGTCAAGAAAAGCACTTAGTTAAACAAATTCTTAATTCCGCTGCGCATCATCGCCTTCTGATCCATGCCGCCAAATCTTTTGAACATATTGGCCATTTCCATATGTTGTTTGAGTAAGCGATTAACATCAGAAACTTTCATTCCAGAGCCATTAGCGATTCTAATTTTTCTTGAAGCATTTAGGATTTTTGGATTCCGTCTTTCAGCTTTGGTCATTGAAGAAATAATCGCTAATTGTCTTGCGATCATTTTGTCATCAATTTTTGCATCAGCTATTTTATCTTTCAAACCACCGAGGCCAGGGATCATGCCGATGAGACTACCTATGCCACCCATTTTATTCATATTTCTTAGTTGATCAGCTAAATGATTCAAATCAAACTGTCCTTTCTTAATCTGCTCCATCATTTTTTCAGAAGCTTTCTGATCCATGATTTCCGAAGCTTTTTCCACTAATGAAACTATATCACCCATTCCTAAAATTCGGGATGCAATTCTATCTGGATGGAATTCTTCTAATTCAGATAATTTTTCACCAGTGCCTAAAAGTTTTATCGGACAGTTTGTTATAAAGCTCATGCTCAAAGCTGCACCGCCTCTGGAATCACCATCGATTCTGGTTAAAATAATTCCGGTAATACCAACTTTTTCATTAAAACTTTTAGCAACATTAACCGCATCTTGCCCGGTTAAACTATCAGCAACTAGCAATGTTTCGATAGGTTTAGCAAGAGCTTTGACTTTAATCAGCTCATCCATCAATTCATCATCTATGTGCAACCTACCAGCAGTATCTAGAATCAATAAATCATATGATTGTAACTTTGCTTCTTTAAGCGCTCTTTTAGTTGTTTCAACTGGAGACTCATTCTCAATGATTTCTGAAGAACTAACATTTGCTGTTTTTGCTAACACCGCTAACTGCTCTTTTGCAGCGGGTCTATAAACGTCTAATGATGCCAATAATATCTTTTTACTAGTCTTATATTTATTTGCAATTTTGGCACAAATAGTAGTTTTACCAGCACCTTGTAAACCAACCATCATGATGACTGCAGGTGGTGTTGTGGAAAGATTTAGCTTGCTATTTTTATGAGTTAATAACTCTACTAAACAGTCATTAACGATCTTAACAACCATTTGTCCTGGAGAGATGCTTTTTATTATCTCTTGGCCTAAAGCCTTATCTTTTATTTTCTTGGTAAATTCTTTGGCAACTGCTAAAGAAACATCGGCTTCTAAAAGTGCTACTCTGATTTCGCGTAAGGCTAAGTCAATATCCTCTTCTTTTAAAACGCCTTTACCAGTTAATTTGCTAAAGATTTTGTTTAAATTATCACTTAATCCGTCAAACATAATCACAATATAAATAAGATAAAAAAACTATTTGACCAGATTAAACAATATCCCTTGAAAAAGCCACTATTTTATGGCAAAAGTTTTATGTAATTAAAACAATTTTAGGATGTATTATGAAAAGAGCATGTGTTTTTCCAGGCCAAGGTTCCCAAGTAGTTGGTATGTGCAAGGATGTAGTGGAGAATTTCTCGGTAGCTAAGATGGTTATGCAGGAGGTAGATGATGCTTTAGGCCAGAGTTTATCAAGTATTATTTTATCAGGACCAGCAGAAGAACTTATTTTAACGGAAAATGCTCAACCCGCATTAATGGCTTGTTCAATTGCAATATTAAAAGTGATAGAAGAACAATCTAGAAAAAAATTACCAGAATTTTGTGATTATGTTGCTGGTCACTCTCTAGGAGAGTTTACGGCTCTTACTGCTGCTGGCGTTTTTTCATTATCTGATTGCGCAAAGTTATTAAAAATTAGAGGCAAGGCTATGCAAGAAGCTGTACCTTACGGGCAGGGCGCAATGGTTGCTATACTTGGCACGAGCATGTATTCTGCGGAGGAAATTTCAGAAAAAGCTGGAAAGGTGGGATTATGTCAAATTGCTAATGATAATTCAACTGGACAGCAAGTTCTAAGTGGAACAAGTGAAGGAGTAGAGGAGGCGGTTAAGTTATCAATAATACGAGGTTATAGAACAATAAAGTTAAATGTAAGTGCACCATTTCATTGTCAGTTAATGCAAAAGGCACAAGATGCTTTAGAATTGGCTCTTGAAACAGTACAGGTTAATAATCCAAGCGTTCCATTGATTGCTAATTTTACTGCAAAACCTACAAGCGATAAAGATACTATTAAAGAATTGTTGATTAAACAAGTGACAGGAATGGTGAGGTGGAGAGAGACTATTCTAGAGTTAGATTCTTTAGGGGTTAATAATGTGGTAGAAATTGGTGCTGGCAGAGTCCTGTCAGGTTTATTCAAAAAAACTGCGCCAAATATTTTAGGGATATCAATACAAAATTGTCAAGATATAGAGGCTTTTGTACAAAATTTATAATTCTGTGAATATTTTGCTACAAAATTAATAAGTTGTACTTTATAATTACAGAAAATAATAATTCTTATTAACTTTATTTATATATCTAGGTGTTTTTATGACAATCAATTTGCAAGCAGCTGAAAACATAGTTCTTAAACCAGTCATAACAGTTGTAGGGGTTGGCGGCGCTGGTGGGAATGCTGTAAATAATATGATAAATGCTAAATTACAAGGTGCAGAGTTTGTTGTCACAAACACAGATGCTCAGGCTTTAGAATATTCATTAGCTCCTAGAAAAATCCAACTTGGGAAAAAAGAAACACGTGGTCTTGGTGCTGGAGCTGCTCCTGAAGTTGGTGCTTCTTCTGCTAATGAATCTTTGGAAGATATTATGCAGCACTTGGGACAAAGTAATATAGTGTTTATTACTGCTGGTATGGGTGGTGGCACCGGTACTGGAGCTGCGCCAATTATTGCTAAAGCAGCAAAAGCTTCTGGTATATTAACCGTTGGTGTTGTTACAAAGCCATTTCTTTTTGAAGGCTCAAACCGTATGCGTATAGCAGAAAAAGGTATTGAGGAATTAGCAAAACATGTTGACACCTTAATCATTATTCCAAACCAAAATTTATTTAGAATTGCGAATGAGAATACTACCTTTGCGGATGCATTTAAGATGGCGGATGATGTTTTGCATGCTGGTGTCAGAGGGATTACAGATTTAATGATTATGCCTGGTTTGATTAATTTGGATTTTGCAGATATTAAAACTACTATGAGCCAAATGGGTAAAGCTATGATGGGAACTGGTGAAGCTGAAGGATCTGGTAGAGCTGTAAAAGCTGCAGAAGCTGCTATCGCTAATCCATTACTTGCGCATTCATCAATGAAAGGTGCTAAAGGTGTATTGATTAACATCACTGGTGGTCATGATATGACATTATTTGAAGTTGATGAAGCTGCTAACAGAATTAGAGAAGAAATAGAAAACGAAGATGCAAATATCATTTTTGGTTCTACTTTCAACACTGCTCTTGATGGTAAAATTAGAGTTTCTGTTGTTGCAACTGGTATTGATTCAGATAAGATTAATAATCAAGTTTCACAAAACAACCAAGCAATAGAAGAAGTGCTAGATGAATTAATAGAGCTAGACGAAACGTTAGAGAATCTTGCAAATGATCAAGAAGAAGATTCTGATATGTCTGAAGAATTAAATATTTATATCGGTCAGTCAGAAGATCAAGCTGCTAAGCAGCCTGAAAAAAAGAGCTTCTTTGGCTTATCAGGTTTATTTGGTAAATTGATGAATCAATCAGGTTCTGATGATCAAATAAGCCCAGTGGCAAAGGTGGATCAAAAAGATCGTGTACCAGGGTTTGCAGATTCTTATGAGGTTGATGATTTAGACGATATTCCTGCTTTCATCAGAAAACAAAATGATAAATGAAAACGTTACAATATTATAATATACATTTTTTAATTTCGACGTTCTTTGGGCTAGGTAAGACGCCAAAAATTCCAGGGACTATTGGTTCAATTGCTGCATTTCCTGTGGCCTACTATATTTTCAGTTTAGCGATTGCTGCGCATCATACATTATTCTTAGAGAGTGAAGTTATATTTTTTTGCATAATATTTTCACTGATTTCAACATTGATAATTTTTGTAATTGGCACTTATAGCGCTGATCGATATTCTAAATTAACAGAAATAAATGATCCGAAAGAAGTAGTGATAGATGAGGTTGTAGGGCAGATGCTTACAATTTTTTTAACAATTCCTTTTTCCTTTATGTTTCTGAGTAATTCTGTTCCTATAGATCTTCTTGTAATTATTAGTTTGTTAGTGAGTTTTATTTTATTTAGAATTTTTGATATTCTAAAACCATGGCCTATAAATTGGATTGATAAAAAAATCAAAGGCGGGTTTGGTATTATGCTAGATGATGTGATGGCAGCGATATTTGCTATTGTTGTGTATGATGCCGTTTTAATATATATAATAGACTATTTTACAACAAAATGATTCAGGTTAAGCATCTTGATCTTATTAAAAAAATCTTTGATTGTTGTGCTAAATATAGTTTGAAGATCTGTATTGTTGAGTCTTGTACCGGAGGTCTACTAGCTGCTTACTTTACATATCTATCCGGCTCATCTGAATTTTTTGATAAAGCTATTGTTAGTTATTCAAATAATGCCAAAGTTGATTTGCTGAATATACCAAAAGAAGTCTTAGAAAATTATGGGGCTGTGAGTTTTGAGATTGCTACATTAATGGCTCAAAATTTGAGTAAGAGTCAGGATAAATATATAAGTATAGCTATAACAGGACTGCTAGGACCTAATGATGATGGTAGTGGCAAACCAGTGGGGTTAGTCTATATAGCTGTTAATATTAGAAATGAATCTTTAAGAGTTAAGAAATTAATGCTCAAAGGTGATCGTTATGATATGCAAGAACAAGTTATTAATCATGCGTTGAATTTAACTATTGAGAGTTTGAGTTATGTTCAAGAATAAGAAAATCCTGTTAGGAATTACGGGTAGCATTGCTGCTACTAAATGTATTGATTTGGTTCAACAACTGTTATCAAAAAAAGTACAACTAAAAATAGTGCTTACATCAGCTGCAGAATATTTTGTTTCAATGGAATCATTAAAAAAAGCTCTTGGGACGGAGGATGTTTATAAAGCTTCTGACCTATTTAACTCAGAGGATGAAATGCTTCATATAGAGCTAGCACGATTTCCTGATGTTATACTAATTGCTCCGGCAAGTGCAAATTTTATTGCAAAATTAGCTAGTGGGTTTGCAGATGATTTGCTTTCCTCAATATGCGTTGCTTCTGGTAGTGAGATTGCAATTTCCCCAGCGATGAATCAACAAATGTGGCACAATCTTTTCACTCAGGAAAATATCCAGAAATTAAAAAATAACGATGTAAAAATTATTGGACCTACTGAAGGATTGCAAGCATGTGGTGATTATGGCTATGGTCGTATGCTGGAGCCGGTAAAAATTGTTGAAGATTTAGAACAATTATTTGCATATCGAAAATTACTTGTTGGAAAAAAAATTTTGATTACTGCCGGCCCAACAATAGAACAAATTGATGCTGTTAGATATATCTCAAATTTTAGTTCTGGTAAAATGGGTTATGCTATAGCACAATCTGCTCAAAAAATGGGGGCAGAAGTTGTGTTAATTAGTGGCTCAACAAATCTTACAAAACCTGCTGGTATTAAAACAGAAAATATAAATTCTGCGAATGATATGTTAAACAAGGTTTTTGAGCATATTGCTCAAGCGGATATTTTTATTGCTTGCGCAGCGGTGGCTGATTATACACCTATAGTTACTCATCAAAATAAAATAAAAAAACAACAGAATAATCTTCAACTAGAGCTTAAACCAACTGTCGATATAGTAAAAGAAGTAGCAAAAATGAAGGACAAGATATTTGTTGTTGGGTTTGCTGCTGAGACTGATGATGTGCTTGGATATGCACAGAAGAAATTGAGCGATAAAAACCTGGATATGATTGTTGTAAATGATGTATCTGACGGCGCTGTTTTTGGTAGGGATGTTAATCAAGTATCAATACTAACAAAGCATTCTCAACAATTTACACACACTTCACCACAAAGTAAAAAAAACATAGCGGACATTATCCTGCAACGCATTGCACAAGAAATAAATAACTAGAACTTTTATAACAACTTTAAGTTGCAAAACTTCAGTAAACTTGTTTACTTTTGTACTAGTTTTGTGTAGTTTGGTTTGAATAAAAAGGCGAAATATCAGCATGGTTTCAACTGTTAATACATTGACCTTCAAAGGTTTAGACATTATTGATGTGCAAGTCCAAGTGCATATGGCTAATGGTTTGCCAGCTTTTAACATAGTTGGATTACCGGACAAAACTATTGGTGAATCACGTGAAAGAGTAAGATCAGCGCTTAATAGTTTGGCTTTGTCTTTGCCACCTAAGCGAATTACGATTAATCTTGCACCTGCTGATTTGATGAAAGAAGGTAGCCATTTTGATGCAGCGATTGCTTGTTGTATATTAGCATCTTTGAATATTATTCCACAATTAGTTCTACAAGAATATTTGATATTAGGAGAGTTATCTTTAGATGGTAGATTGCTGCCAGTGACTGGTGTTTTGCCAGCGGCAGTTGGTGCAAATGAACGTAATATGGGGGTAATTTGTCCAGCAGCAAATGGTTCTGAAGCTGCTTGGTCTGGGAATAATTTAATAGTTGCTGCTCCTGATTTGTTAGCAATTATTAATCATTTTAAAGGTACGCAATTATTAGCTTTACCAACACCAAACCATAATAAAACTACTACCATAAAACATCTTGATTTAAAAGATGTTGTAGGTCAGAAGCTGGCGAAAAGAGCTTTAGAAATTGCAGCAGCTGGCAGGCATCATTTATTAATGTCTGGTCCTCCTGGATCAGGAAAGTCAATGATTGCATCACGTTTACCAGGAATTTTACCAGAAATGTTGCCGACAGAAATTCTAGAAACCAGCATGATTACAAGTGTTGCTGGTGAACTTAGTAATGGCCAGTTAAATACCGCCAGACCATTTAGGGCGCCACATCATTCTTGTTCAATGGTCTCAATGGTTGGTGGTGGTCATAGCAAAAGAATTACACCTGGTGAGATTTCTCTTTCTCATAATGGTGTGCTATTTCTGGATGAGTTTCCTGAATTTTCTAGATCTGTTATTGACTCATTAAGACAGCCGATAGAGGTTGGAAAGATTTTAATCTCTCGTGCTAATAGTCATGTTACATACCCTGCAAGATTTCAGCTTATTGCAGCAATGAATCCATGCAAATGCGGTTATTTATCTGACCCGTCAAGAGCTTGTAGCAAAGCGCCAAGGTGTTCTCAAGACTATCAAACTAAAATCTCCGGTCCTATTTTTGACCGAATAGATTTATTTGTTAATGTACCAATAATTCCTTCAGTTGAGATTCAGGACGCTAGAAATATCAAGGAAGAAAGTTCAAAGATTGTGGCGGAAAGAGTAAGTAATGCCAGGAAAATTCAAATGGAAAGATTTGATGGTTTTGGTATTTTAACTAATTCAGACTTAGATGGAGAATTATTATATGAAATTGCTTCACCAAATTCTGAAGGGTTAGAGCTTTTGAAAAAAGCTGCAGAAAAATTTAGATTATCTGTGCGTGGTTATAATCGTGTACTGAGAGTGGCAAGAACTATCGCTGATTTGGCTGAGGAGAAAAATGTTAGTAAAAGTCATATTGCTGAGGCGCTAAGTTATCGTCAAATATATGTCACTCAACTTGTTCACAATTAGAGTCTAGATAGATAGTCTCATCGTTTCTGGCGTAACCAAGCACTCTCCTAGTTTGTTCGTCTAGCAAATCTATATCCAAGGATTCTGATTTCAGTGCATTAACTCGATTTTCTATGTCTAAACGCTCTGTCCTTAGAATTTCGATTTCTTCTTTTAGGATGTTGTGTTTTTTGGAGAAATAAAATAATGATGATATACCACGTTCACCATTTATGGCTTGATATAAGCAATAAAAAATTAGCAAAGTGGCGAAAGATACTAGTATAATTTTTTTAAATTGGAATTTTCTTCCTTTTCTTATGGCGTACATAACAATTATTAATTTTTATATCTTTATACTTAATGATATATTAATTATTAAATTTAGCAAACCTTGCTTTGTCACCTAAAAATTCTTCGATGCGAATTAATTCATTATATTTTGCAGTTCGATCTGTTCTGCTCATAGAGCCAGTCTTAATCTGACCACATTGCGTTGCAACAGAAATATGTGCTATTGTTGTATCTTCAGTTTCACCAGAACGATGTGATAATATTGTTCGATAGGATGATTTATGAGCGATATCTATTGTTTCCAATGTCTCTGTCAAAGTACCAATCTGGTTTGGTTTGATTAAAACTGCGTTTGCAATATTTTTGGCAATGTAAGCTCGTAGAATATTTGGATTGCTTACAAACACATCATCACCAACTAGTTGAATTTTATTACCTAATTCTTTAGTAAGTAGTTGCCAGCCATCAATATCATCTTCAGACATTGCATCCTCAATTGAGAAAATTGGATATGTATTAGCCAAGTTACTGTAATAACCTACGAGTTGTTTGGATGAGAGTTCTAGATCCTCTCCTTCTAAAAAATATTTGCCATTTTTGTAAAACTCCGATGCGGCAGCATCTAATGCTAGAGCTACATCCTTACCAGGTATAAATCCTGAATGCTCAATTGCTTTAATTACATATTCAATTGCTGATGCGCTTGATTTTAGATTTGGAGCAAAACCACCTTCATCACCGACGCTAGTACTGAAGCCATCTTTATCCAGTAATGCTTTTAAACTATGAAAGACTTCTGTACCTATTTGTATTGCTTCTTTTATAGAGCTTGCAGCGATTGGCATAATCATAAATTCTTGTATGTCCAATGCGTTATTAGCATGCGCTCCACCGTTAAGAATATTGATCAAAGGCATTGGCAATAAATTGGCGCTTGGTTGAAGATAAGAAAATAGTGGTTGTTTTGTGGCATTTGCCGCAGCTTTTGCGATTGCTAAAGAGGTTACAACTATAGCATTTGCACCAAGCCTTGATTTATTTTCGGTTCCATCAAGTTCTATTAGGAATTTATCAAGTTGAGCTTGTTGTGTTACTTCTTGACCTAGCAAAGCTTTTTTAATTTCAGTATTCACTGCTTTTACTGCTTTTAATACGCCTTTTCCATTAAATCTTTTTTGATCACCATCACGTTTTTCAAGAGCTTCTTTTTTACCAGTAGATGCGCCACTTGGCGCTGCAGCTCTACCAAATACTCCTGAATCAAGATATACATCAACTTCGATAGTGGGATTGCCTCTACTATCAATAATTTCTCTGCCTATAACATTATTTATTTTCATGTTATTCCTTAGTTAATGACTTTATTAATTTAATAGTTTCATCAATGCCGTATAAGGCGATAAAAGACCCGATCCGAGGGCCTTGTGATTGTCCAAGAAGTATTTCATATATGCGTTGGAAAAATTCTCTTAAGTCGCTATAGTTGCTATTTTTACCAATATTATATAATGCATTTTGGATTTCTTGAGCATCGGCATTCTTGTCTAAGCTAGATAGCATACCTACTATTTCTTGTAGTATTTTCCGATCATTTTCATCTGGGGTGCGATATATTTTTTTTGATTTTACAAAATCATTATAGTAGCAAATAGCATGGTCCACTAACTTATCTAAAAATGAAGCAGATTCTGGATTGGCATTAGGAGAATATTTAGTAATGAATCCCCATAACACTGATTTATCACTTGGGTTACATGCACAGGCTAAATTAATTAGTAGAGCAAAGCTTAAACCAAAAAACTCATGTTTTATTGGCTTGCCATTATGAATATGCCAGATTGGATTAGACAATTTTGCCGCATCATCTTCTTCAAAAAATTTCTGCAAAAATGTTATATACTCATCGACGCTTTTTGGTATCACATCAAAATGCAGACGTTTTGCTTTTTTAGGAGATTGATACATATAAAGAGAAAGACTTTCTGTAGGGGCGTATTTTAACCACTCATCAATTGTTATGCCATTACCTTTAGATTTAGAGATTTTTTTACCTTCATGATCTAAGAACATTTCATAACATAATTGTTGAGGAGGGATTCCACCGACAATTTTACAAATATCGCTGTACAATGAAGAGTTGGCTAAATGATCTTTGCCATACATTTCAAAATTTACATCCAACGCTGCCCAGCGTACTCCAAAATCTGGTTTCCATTGTAATTTGCAATGTCCACCAGTAACAGGAATTGTGACTTCTTCTTTTTCATTAAGATAAGTTATAGTGCCTACATTTTCGTTTTTCCTAATAATTGGAACATATAAAACTTTTCCCGTTTTAGGGCAAATTGGCAAAAATGGACTATAGGTTGCCTGTCTTTCCTCGCCAAGAGTTGGAAGCATGAGATTCATGATCTCGTCGTAATGCTTTAATGCTTTTAGTAAGAACTCATCCAAAAATCCATTTTTATAAAACTCAGTTGCACTATGAAATTCATATTCAAAATTAAACCGATCAAGGAAAGCTGTTAAACGTGCATTCATATGATGGCCATAACTTTGGTGAGTACCAAACGGATCTGGCACTGAAGTTAACGGCATTCCTAAATAATCTTTGATTATTTCTGGTTGTGGGATGTTTTCTGGAATTTTTCTTAAACCATCCATATCGTCAGATACCACAAATAATTTTGTAGGTATATCTGAGATCAGACTAAACGCATTACGAACCATTACAGTTCTTGCTACTTCACAAAATGTACCAATATGTGGTAGCCCAGACGGGCCATATCCTGTTTCAAATAAGACATATCCCTTCTTTGGTATTTTGTTATTCAGCCTGGATAAAATGCTTCTTGCTTCTTCAAAAGGCCATGAATTATTTTTTAATGCAAGTTCTTTAATATCTGTCATAATCCATTATATTATTTTAATGCTCATCACTTTATATAATAATTAGGCAAAATTAGCAAAGCAAAATGCTCACTAAATTCTCAATATCACAATTATGCATTGGATTAGTTATATTAAGTCTAGGAGCCTTAGGCGCCGCATTTATTGCAGAATATGTGTTTATGATTGCTCCATGCAAGCTGTGTATCTACCAAAGATATACTTACTTGGTCTTAGCAATAATTTCTACTATAACGCTTTGTTTTAGATTGGCTTTTGTTCAGAGATTTCTACTGCTTTGTGCTGTTGTAATAGTTTTGGTTGGATGCCTAACAGCTTTTTACCATGTGGGTGTTGAGCAGCAAATCTTTACCGAACCCTTTTCTTGCACGTCTTCTATCAATGAATCATCATTGCTGACTTTAGAAGAAATGAAAAATCAAATTTATAATAAAACACCGCAGTGTAGTGAAGTTAGTTTTAGTTTTCTGGGAATCTCAATGGCGGGTTGGAATGGAATATTATTGTTGACCATCTTCATATTATTGGTGAGGTATTTATATGCCACTAATTTAATGAATAATGTGAGAAAATATGCAAAATAAAAGTAAACCTACAGTTCTACAAGTTCTGCCATCATTAGTTACTGGTGGTGTTGAGCGCGGAACTATGGATATTGCAAAAGCATTGGTGGATAATGGTTTTCGTTCCTTGGTTGTTTCATCTGGTGGACCACTCGTAAAATCTATAGAGCGTGATGGCTCTAAGCACATTACTATGACTTTAAATACTAAAAATCCTTGGCGGATTTTTAGTAATATATCAAAATTAGTAGAATTAATCAAAAAGGAAAAGGTGGATATTGTTCACGCTAGGTCTCGTGCACCTGCCTGGAGTGCATATTTTGCTGCGAAGAAAACTGGTTGTAAATTTATAACTACTTTTCATGGGTCCTACGGGATGCAAAATAGTATTAAAAAACTCTACAACTCAGTTATGGTTAAGGGAGAAAAGATTATTGCTGTATCTGAATTTATTTCAGATTATATTTGTAAGTATTATCCTGATGTATCTAAGAAAAAGATTGCAGTTATTCATAGGGGAGTTGATACAAAAGTTTTTGATCCTAATAATATTGGTTTTGAAAGAATAAATATTTTAGCAAGGAAGTTTAGAATACCCGATGACAAAGTCATTATAATTATGCCAGTGCGTTTTACAAGATGGAAGGGACATTTAGTATTAATACGAGCGCTTGCGACTTTAAGCAAAAAGCAATTTTATTGTATAATTGTGGGTGATGTTCAAAATAATCTGAATTATTACAATGAAATGTTAGAATTAATGGGTGAGTTTGGTTTGGACAATAATATTGCATTTGCTGGGGCTGTTAGGGATATGCCGGCATTATATATGATATCAGACATTGTTGTGGTTCCTTCAACTAGACCAGAGGCTTTTGGTCGAATTTCGATTGAGACTCAAGCAATGGCAAAAATCATTATTGCAACTGATATTGGTGGTTTTAAAGAAACTATTATTGGTCAGGAGAATGGTTTTATAGTGCCGCCTAATGATAGTACGGCATTGGCAAAGGCAATTAGAAAGGCAATGAGTTTAACAGTAAAGCAAAGACAAAAGATGGGTGCTAATGCTCGTCATTTTATAAAGGAAAAATTTAGTCTAGATAGTATGATCAAGAAGACTTTGGATCAGTATAAAAAATTGCTATAGACCTTCTTCAGTAGAAATTGATCCATCAGCTTTTTGAACTATCTTTTCTACCACTAATTTGGCTTCTCTCAATTTTGTTTCGCAATAGCTTTTTAAAGCATTGCCGCGTTCGTAATATTTGATAGTAGCTTCAAGACTCTCTTGACCAGTTTCAATTTTACGTACTATTTCTTGCAGTTCAGCTAAGGCTTTCTCAAAAGACATGTCTTTGAGGTCGTTGTGATCATTTGAAACCATTGGAGCTACCTTTTATCAATTAAACTTGATATAACTATTGGTTAATATATACTATAATTCAACTAATTGCCAAGGATCTATTTTATGAAAGCAGTTATATATAGCCCTACAAAATCTGCAATGCAGTCTGGAACGCGCAATACTAAACATTGGGAAATCAAATTTAACAATGATGGCAGTAGGTATATTGATCCATTGATGGGTTGGACAGCATCACGCGACATGTTACAAGAAGTGCAGCTAAAATTTGATAGTAAAGAAGAGGCTATTGCTTTTGCTGAGGAAAATAATATTCGATACGAAGTTCTTGAGCCAAAGTTTAAAAAAGTTTTGCCCAAGGCTTATGCTGATAATTTTACCAACTAGTAAAAGATCTTGTTAGAATTAGATACACATCTTGAAAACCTAAATAATGCTCAGGCTGAAGCTGTGCATAATTTCGACACGCCTTTGTTGGTTTTAGCCGGGGCTGGAACTGGGAAAACCCGAGTAATTGTTAGCAAAATTGCTCAAATTATTAAGTCAGGGCTTGCTTGGCCTAATGAGATTCTAGCAGTAACATTCACCAACAAAGCTGCTAAAGAAATGCACGAGCGCATTGCTAAATTGGTGACTTTATCAGAGCCTGGAAGATGGTTTGGAACTTTCCATGCAATTGCTGCCAAGATTCTAAAAATCAATTGCGATCTAGTTGGGCTGACTAACAATTTTCTTATCATTGACTATGATGATCAGATTAAACTGATCAAATCGCTGTTATCTGAACAGAATATTGATCCACAGAAATATCCTCCTAAATTATTACTGGCAATAATTAATGGCTGGAAAGATCAAGCTTTAGCGCCAGAGAAGATTACTAATGCAGATGCTAAATTTCCCGCTGAGCAAATAGCCAAGGATTTATACAAATTATATCAGAATCGGCTGTTATCAAATAATATGGTAGATTTTGGGGATCTGTTATTACATAATTTAACTATCTTTATCAAACACCCTGCAATTTTGGAAGGCTATCAAAATCGGTTTAAATATATTTTAGTGGATGAATATCAAGATACTAACGTGGCTCAATATTTATGGTTACGAATCCTGGCACAAAAAAATAATAATATTTGTTGTGTTGGTGATGATGATCAATCGATATATGGTTGGCGTGGTGCTAAAATAGAAAATATTTTGCGTTTCGAGAAAGATTTTCCTGGAGCATCTGTAGTTAAATTAGAACAAAATTATCGTTCCACAAAATATATCTTGCAAGCTGCTACTGCTTTAATTTCCAATAATTCTAATCGATATACAAAGATTTTATGGACCAGTGATGATCATGGTCATAAATTAGTGGTTAATTCTTTCTGGAACGATTTAGAAGAAGCTAAATACATTGCATATCAGATTAAGCAAAAAGCCTATACTTTCTATCAACCATGTGACATCAGTACCTTAGTAAGAGCTGGGTTTCAAACACGTGTTATTGAAGAAGCATTTATTGCTCAAAGCATCCCATACACAGTTATTGGTAATATGAAATTCTATGAGCGGATGGAAATAAAAGACATCATCGCTTATATTCGCTTGGCAGTAAATCATAATGATAATTTGGCATTTGAGCGAATAATCAACAAGCCTAAAAGAGGTGTTGGTGAAAGTGCAATTGCAAAATTAAAACAATATGCTTCGCAAAATAATTGTTCGTTGTTGAAATCGGTTAACATTATGCTTTTGCAAGAACCTGGTAAAACTCAACTGAAAACAAACTTGCTGGAATTTTCAAATTTGGTTCACAAATGGCATGATCTTTTTGCAAGTCTTAGTCATACCAGTGTTGTTGAAACTATTATTTCTGACATCAATTATATCCAAATGCTAGAGTCTGAAAAATTATCTAAAGATGATGCCATCAATCGCATCGATAACATCAATGAATTGTTAAAAGCTTTAGAAGATTTTGAGACTATTGGCGATTTTTTGGAGCATATTAGCTTAGTGGCAAATAACGATCAAGCTACTACCAATCATCAAGTTAATATCATGACTTTACATGCGGCAAAAGGTCTGGAGTTTGATCTGGTGTTTTTACCAGGATGGGAAGAAGGTTTATTTCCAAATAGCAAGACTTTAGATGAAAACGGTAATAGTGGTTTAGAAGAAGAACGAAGACTTGCTTATGTTGGCATTACCCGCGCCAGAAAAGAAGTACATATTAGCGCCGCCCAAAGTCGTAGAATGTATAATCAATGGCAACATAACGCACCCTCAAGATTTATCAAAGAGTTACCTGCTGATTGTTGTGATTTTTCTAAATCTGCGGAAGTTGAACAACCAAGAAATGAATATGTTAGCAGTCCTAGCAACAGTAAATTTTCGATTAATCAAAAAGTTTCTCATCAGAAATTTGGTGAAGGTTATATAGTTAAACTTGAAGGTAATGCTGCGGATGTATTTTTTGATGGTTTAGGAACAAAGAAAATTATGCTAAGCTTTTTGGAACATGCTCAATAACTAATAATAGGAAAGTGAGAATGACAAATATAGCAATTGCTTCTGATCACAGAGGGTTGAAATTAAAAAATTATATCCTGGATTACTTAGTGCAATATCAGCATCATGTGTGTGATTTTGGTTGTTCTACGGATGATTCAGTTGATTATCCAGATTTTGCCAAGTTGGTAGTTGATTCTATTGTTGCTGATCAGCATGAAATCGGTATTTTAATATGTGGAACTGGCATTGGCATGTCTATCGCTGCTAACAGAAATCCAAAAATTCGTGCAGTGCTTTGTCATAGCTCTGAATATGCAAAAATGGCAAGATTGCATAATGATGCCAATGTTATTATTTTTGGTGCAGACTTTATTTCTACCGAAGAAGCTATTGAATTTTTAAAAGTTTTTCTTGATACTGAATTTGAAGGTGGCCGCCACCAGAAACGCTTGGATAAGTTATCCTAGTTTTGGTAAGCAGTTGCTTTTCATAACTATTTATTATATAAGTGAGTAGTAAATTAACCTATCATATTACTTGAGGTTGGCATGCCAAAATCCATCCATAATTTTTTTACTTCTGATCTATCTGTTGTCGATCCAGAAATAAACGTAATTGTTGGTGACGAGTTAAAACGTCAGCAAAATCAGGTAGAGTTAATTGCTTCAGAAAATTTCACTAGCCACGCGGTGCTGATGGCTCAAGGATCGATTCTCACTAATAAATATGCTGAAGGTTATCCGCATAAAAGATATTATGGTGGTTGTGAGGTTGTTGATAAGGCTGAAATTTTAGCGATAGAAAGAGCAAAAAAATTATTTGGATGTAATTTCGCCAATGTTCAACCTCATTCTGGCTCACAAGCAAACCAAGCAGTTTTTTTGGCATTGTTAAATCCTGGGGATGTAGTTTTGGGAATGTCACTTGCTGCTGGTGGTCATTTAACTCACGGTGCTGGTCCAAATATGTCTGGCAAATGGTTTAAAGTCGTCCAATATGGTGTAAAATTAGAAGATGGCTTAATCGATTATGAGCAACTGCATCAGCTCGCCAAAGAACATAAACCAAAATTGATTATTGCTGGTGGTTCGTCGTATCCAAGAGTAATTGACTTTGAAAGATTCAGAAAAATTGCTGATGAAGTTGGCGCTTTTTTCTTAGCAGACATTGCACATTATGCTGGTTTAATTGCTTCAGGCTTATATCCAAATCCATTTCCACATGCACATATTGCAACAACTACTACACATAAAACTTTGCGTGGCCCAAGAGGCGGCATGATCCTTTCTTTGGAGGAAGATATTGCAAAGAAAATTAACTCAGCAATATTCCCTGGGTTACAAGGTGGGCCTTTAATGCATGTGATTGCTGGCAAGGCTGTAGCTTTTGGTGAGGCATTACAGCCAGAATTTAAGCAATATTCTCAAAATGTAATTAATAATGCAATAGTTTTAGGAAAAACTCTCAAAGATGCTGGTTATGATTTGGTTACTGGTGGAACAGATTGTCATTTATTATTGGTTGATTTGCGCAGTAAAAACCTAACAGGAAAAGCTTCAGAAGCTAGTTTAGAACGCGCTGGTTTAACTTGTAACAAGAATGCAGTGCCGTTTGATCAATTATCACCTTTTGTCACTTCTGGTATTAGAATTGGCACGCCAGCTGGTACAACTAGAGGTTTTGGTGAAGCGGAATTTAAAGAAATTGGTTCATTAATTGCCCAAGTTCTTGATGGGCTGATATCAAATCCTGAAGATAATTCAGTTATAGAAAACCAAGTTCTAAAGCAGTCATATGCTTTGTGTCAGAAATTTCCAATATATAGTTCTAGGTAATTTTATGCGCTGCCCCTTTTGTGGAACTTTAGACACTCAAGTAAAAGATTCGAGACAAAGCGAAGACGGTAGGTCGATAAAACGCCGTCGCTATTGCGTTAACTGTCATTCAAGATTTACTACGTTTGAGCGAATCGAATTACGCGAATTAACTGTGATTAAAAAAGATGGTGCGCGAAGACTTTTCGATAGAGAGAAAATTCTGCGCGCTATAAATTTAGCAGTTAGGAAAAGACCAATTACAGCTGAGCAGATAGATTTGCTGATTGATAATATGGTACAGAAAATCGAAAAAGCTGGTGAAAGCGAAATCCATAGCAATTTTATAGGAGAGCAAATTATGCTTGAACTTGCCAAGCTTGATCAAGTTGCGTATGTACGCTTTGCATCGGTTTATCATGACTTTTCCGAGGCAAAAGACTTTGAGAATTTCTTGAGTAAGCTTCGCAACGGCTAATTTTGGGAGTTGTTTAAATACAAAATTATGTTATAATGCAAACATATCTTTGCGTTAACTAAAATTATTAAATGAAGTGTTAAAAGTTAATTATATAGTCTTATTCCTTACTACCAACACTACCGGTTTGGTCTGGTAATCATTTCGCACACCCATTTTATTCATTATTATTTAATTCAATTTAGGAAAAGATTATGTTTCGTAAAATGCCGTTTATTTTGGTTGCCATTATTTTGGCTATCATATTACTAGATCCTTTTATACCATTTATGATTAAGCAAGGGCTTTATTCTATAAGTCTAACCATCAAAGACATTATCGTATTATTACTGCCCTTCATCATATTTGGCCTGCTGTTTAAGGCAGTGGTTATGTTGTCTAGTAGTGCTACAAAAATCATAGGTATGATTTTGATTTTGGTTTGTATATCAAATTTTATTTCAACATTCCTTAGTCATTATGTGGGTATGTGGGTATATCATTTTGATTTATCGATGATCGTACCAAAAGAATCAGATGGTTTAACAGCATTATGGTCGCTGAGCTTGCCTAAATTTATTGCTAATGACAAAGCAATGTTCTTAGGGATAGTGCTTGGTATCTTAGCTTCCAAATTTGCATCAAAAAAATCTGTGGTTATAGGAAAGACAATAGAGATTTACATAGGAAAATTATTGGGTGTATTTACTTATTTAATACCTTTGTTTGTCGCTGGATTTGTAGTTAAGTTACAGTGTGATGGTGTTGTTGGTGTAATTGTAAGAGACTATACTGCAATTTTTGCACTGATAGCGCTAGCCCAGTTTGGTTATATTGCATTTGCATACCTCCTTCTTAATAACTTAAAATTGAAGAGTTTTTTAAGTAACATCAAGAACATGCTACCTGCAGCAATTAGCGGTTTTAGTACTATGTCGAGTGCAGCAAGTATGCCGCTTACAATTATTGGTGTAGAGAATAATGCAAAAAATAAGGATGTAGCCCTTTCTGTTGTTCCAGCAACCGTTAATATCCATCTTGTTGGCGACTGTTTTGCTATACCAATATTTGCTTATGCTGTATTAAAAAGTTTTGGTATGGCAGAGCCATCTTTGTTTAACTACTTGATTTTTACCTTTTATTTTGTACTAGCAAAATTCTCTGTTGCAGCTATACCAGGCGGTGGAATTATAGTGATGTTACCAATCCTTGAAGGCTATCTTGGTTTCAATGGAGAGATGATGTCATTGATTACTGCGCTCTATATTCTGTTTGATCCAGTGATTACTTGCGCCAATGTTTTTGGCAATGGAGCATTTGCTAAGATGATTGACAGATTTGTAGTTAAAAATACAAAATTAAGTTTTAAAAGTGCCTAGCAGCGCTAAACATTTTTGCTGCTAAAGTTATCTTAATGCGCTAAAACTGCCATATATTGCTTGATCATTGGCTCTTTTATTTGTATTATACCAATCCTTATATGGCGGGCGTAGCTCAGTTGGTTAGAGCATCAGATTGTGATTCTGAGGGTCGCGGGTTCGAGTCCCGTCGTTCGCCCCAGTTCAAGTTAGATCCAGAAAATAAAGTTAAAGGTATATTTTCCTCTAGGTCGTAGGGGTGATCTAACTTCATGAATTTATAGTATTGCAGATATGCGCTTAAAAATGCACGCTAAGGAATATAAATATGTTAGAAAAGCACTTCATTTCAAAACAATCTATTATTAATAGTCTAAATGATTTTTATGGTATTAAAGTTCATACACTTACATTCCTACCTCTAGGAGCTGATAGGAATGCCTTAGTGTATAAGGCAGATACACAGGATAAGTCTTATTTTATAAAGCTAAAAAAAGGGAGACAAGATGACATATTCATTGTTATCATGAATTTATTGTACAATGCTGGAGTACAACAACTCATTCTTCCAATTACAACAATTCATGGGCAATCAATTCATCATATGGATAGCATTAGCCTTATTGTATATCCATTTATTGTAGGAAATAATGGATTTAACCAAGTTCTGACTCAAGAGCAGTGGTTAATACTCGGTACGGCATTAAGAAAACTTCATGAAATTGATGTTCCGATCTCAATTCAATTACGACTACGGCAAGAAACTTATTCCCCCAAATGGCGAGATTCTGTCCGATCCCTCTATGCCCATCTCCATACTGAGCGGATTGGCGATAGCGTGTCACTAAAACTTCAGAAATTAATGAAGGAAAATGCTGAAGCAATTCATAGGCTAGTAAATCGTGCAGAGCAGCTAGCTGAAAAACTTCAGCATGACTCTCCTCAATTTGTGCTATGTCATTCAGATATTCATGGTGGCAATTTATTAATTGATCAACATAATTTTATTTATATAGTAGATTGGGATGCACCTATGATGGCTCCCAAGGAGCGCGACCTTATGTTTATTGGAGGAGGAGTGGCTAACGTCTGGAACAAGCCACATGAAGAAGAAGCTTTCTATAAAGGTTATGGTAAAGCTGAAGTAAATAGAACAATTTTAGCGTATTATCGCCATGAGCGAATTGTGGAAGATATTGCTCTATTTGGCGAAAGTTTGATTCTTTCAACATCAGGCAGTACTGAAAGTAGGCTAGAAAGTTACAATCACTTCAAAGCAATGTTTGAGCCACGAGGTGTGGTGGAAATAGCCTTTGAGACTGATAAAACTATTAATGTATGTATAAAAGGCAATACAGAGGGGTTATAGAATTATTCTATAAACGGCAATTGGATTGGCTAGGTAAGTAGATAACCCAATAGTCAGCCAGCCTATCCTGATGCACCAAATCTACAAAACAAAGGTAAAAGGTGGCTTTCAGTCATTAAATATAGTATTTAAATAGGAAACAAGTTTATTTAAATCTATTGGCTGATTACGATAAGCAATATACCCATCTGGCCTTAAAAGATAAAGTCCGATTTCCTTAATTTCAAGCTGCTTAAAAATATTAGCAGTAGTGCTATAACTACCCGGAGATCCTTTTTTATCTTTTATAGTTAATAAATCTATTACGTCGTTATATTTTGTTTTAATAAGCCTTTCTACATTCTCTGCATTATTATTTGTGGTAAAGATTAATAAAGTATGCTTGCGATCTTTTATAACTTTTTTAAGTCTGGTTTTTTTATATTTTTTGTCGAAAAGCTCTATGTCAGGAAATAAATCTCCTGCTTTAATTGAGTTGCAATTATTATCCCAATCTTCAGCAACAATAGGACTATGACGATAATTTAATTTTAGTTGCCCAATTTTATTTACAAGATTGCTTTTAAAGCAATCAAATTTGCATAATAAATATATCATTTTATTTCTAAAAAACCGTAAAATAGGGTTTTTTATTGATGTCATAATGGTCATTTGGTGAGAGAGTGCGACAACACTTTCCATTACTTTATATCTTTCTTGATGACTTTGTAATAATTCTTCTTTTGCTTTATTCATGAGCACAAGTTCCATTTTCCATGCTAGAGAATTTGCGTCTTGAATACCAGTGTTCATGCCTTGGCCACCAGCTGGGCTATGGATATGAGCAGAATCACCAATTAAAAAAACATTTTTAGAGCATAATTTTTTAGCCATACGATGATTAACTAAAAAAGCTGACATCCAGCCAATTTTAGTTATTTTAATACCAGGTCCTGCTCTTTCGGTAACAATCTTTTGAAAAAAAGGTAAATTTAATTTTTTTTCCAATTCTTCGCGGTTAATATTAATATCATAATCTCCTATAAACCTGACATGATTTTCACCCAATGGAAATACAGCTAAAAATCCATTCTCTGAGAAGAAAACATTCATTGAATCAAATTTTAATGGCCATTTTATATGTGCATCTGCTAATATCCAATTTGTTTTGTACTGATCACCTACAAAATTGGTGCCCATTAATTCACGACAAACACTATGTGCTCCGTCACTACCAATCATATATTTAAACGATGTTTCTTCTATTTTGCCTTTGTCGTTTTTAATTCTTGCAACTACATGTCCATTCTCTTCGGCATAACTGGTTAGTTCAAGATTTCTCTCGACCTTAACTCCAAGTTTTTCAAGATTTTTGATTAAAATTTGTTCAGTTTTATTTTGAGGAATGATCAATATAAAAGGATAAGTGCTATGAATATATTTTGTTTCAACGTGGCTTATGCGCTCTGAAATTTTGCTATAAGTATTAACAGCTTTTAGCTTTAGCCCCTCCTTTAGAAAGTCATTTAATAGACCAGCGCCTTCAAATAATTCCAATGATCTAGGTTGCACACCTAAGGCTTTTGATTTATCTGATGGTTTAGATAGTTTGTCTATTATCCTACAGCTTATTCCGCGTCTAGTTAATTCATGGGCCATTGCTAAACTACTAGGTCCGGCTCCAACGATTAATACATCAATTTTTTCTTTTTTGAGCATCTTTAATAAATTAACCTCCATTTAATTTTTAAGAATATTGATCAATTAAAATATAAACTCATTAGATTAATAATAAGTTAAAATTAGATTATAAATATAAATTATTTAAATTAACTGTATCCATAACCGTAGGTTTTCTGATACTTAATAGGCGCTCTATAGCTATTCATTTGCAATGACGAAGCCTCTAACTATCACTCTTGAAGGGCGATAGTTGGATTAGTTTTGCGGTTTTAAATAATCATACATCACTCTTCCGTATGGTAGAGTGAGATCAGTTATAAAATGTAGACCTCTTATTATTTTTTTTACTGGTAAATTTGCAACTGGAGCACCAACATGTGGGACTAAATGTAAATTAGCAGGTCCTTCCCATGCTCCTCTAACATGAATATCTGAACAATTAAACGCGACTAGTTGAGCTATAGCTAATGAGCCATCTATATCAGGTATTAGTTTAAGATTTACCTGAGTTTTGCCTAGTATCTTTACAATTTTTTCAGTATTCTCACTTTTACTACTATCAGTATTATTGATTAGATCATAACGTTTATAACCCATAGTACCAAGAGCTACTAATTGCTCTGACATTTCTAGCTTTCCTACTAAAATAGAACCTTTAATCTCTAGTGATGGGTTGGCAAGTTTTTTAGGAAATCCCCATATTTCTCTACCACCAGCTATAGGGGATTCACAATCAAGATACATCTCAGCAGTAAAATTAACCTTTTCTCCTTTATATAAGCATGGTATAACTAGCCCACTTTCATGATAATCCCCAAAATTACTATCTGGCATGGCCAAAAATTCATAAGATACCGTATTAGAACCATCTGGTTCTAATGGCTCAGGTACTGCTGCTCTTATGGCTTCAGGATCTGTTTCATATGTAATTATAAAATGTTCTCTATTAACAAACCAATATGGTCCTTTGGGATAAGTTGGGCTACATAGTGGTGTTGAAGGCTGTTGTAAAATTTCGTCAATTCTCATTTTAATTTCTCCATTAAAGTAATAAATTTGATATATTAAGACCTATATCGTTTGTAGAACCGGTAATAATTGCTGATTTCAACCTTCTCATTTATAGCTCTTTGTGTTTTTAACCATTTATCGTATAGAATAATAGTAGACAATAGTTATTAAAAAATAGTTAATATTATTATTTAGTTTTTCTAATTAATTTAATTTAGAAATTAATATTATTTTCCATTAAATTACAATTTAATGATGACACATAACTTATTTTCTATAGCATTCTCCTCGCTTTTCGTGCTAGAATAAGAAAAATTCTAATTTAGAGCAGGCTGTGATAGGAAAATTAAAAGGCTTAGTTGATAGCATTGAAAAAGATTACGTAATCATTGATGTCGCGGGTGTTGGATATAAGGTGTTGTGCTCGACCAAGACTCTTGAGACTTTAATCAGAGATATGGGGCAAAAGGTAGAGTTATTTATTGAGACTTTAGTACGAGAAGATCAAATCTCTTTGCTTGGTTTTTGTACTAAAACAGAGCAGGATTGCTTTAGCAAACTAACCACTGTACAAGGTGTGGGTGCGAAATTAGCGCTAATAATTCTTGGAGCTTTATCCCCTGATAAAATTGCTGTGGCTTTGGCCTCGCAGGATACTAAAGCTTTTTCTGGCATTTCTGGGGTTGGCCCCAAATTAACCAGTAGAATTTTTACCGAGTTAAAAGACAAAGATATGAATTTTGCAACAGAGTTTGTTAGTAGCACTAATAGGTCAGATAGCGGCGTAAAAAACACCACCCAAGAAGATGCTATTTCTGCCTTGGTGAATTTAGGAATTAACAAAAGCGATGCCTATGTTATTGTAAATAAAATTTTAGTTACAACGCCTAATGTTAAAATTGGAGATCTAATTAAATTGGCGCTTAAACAATTGTCAAAATGAGCTTAAATGGATTTTAATTCGAAAATATTAGAAGAAGAATTTTTACAATCTGACGAAGAAGAGAAAACGCTTAGGCCATCTTCATTGAATGAATTTATTGGCCAAAGCCAGATAAAAGAGAATTTGCAAGTTTTTATTAAAGCGGCACAAGATAGAAAAAGTGCATTAGATCATGTTCTTTTGTATGGCCCTCCGGGGCTTGGTAAGACTTCAATAGCTCAAATCGTAGCTAAGGAATTGGGAGTTAATATCCGCTCTACCTCCGGGCCAATTTTGTCAAAGGCTGGTGATCTTGCGGCGATATTAACTAATTTGGAAGAGCGTGATGTTTTATTTATTGATGAAATTCATAGATTAAACCCAAGTGTAGAAGAAATCCTTTACTCCGCGATGGAGGATTTTAAACTTGATATCATCATTGGCGAAGGCCCATCGGCGCGTAGTGTATCTATCGATTTACCGAAATTCACTTTGGTGGGAGCTACTACTAGGTTAGGTCTGATTTCTAATCCATTACGTGATAGATTTGGTATTCCATTACGTCTAAATTATTACGAAACTAACGAGTTGGTAGAAATTGTGTCGCGTGGTACAAAAATTCTCAATATGCAATTTAATGCTGAAGGTGCGCACGAAATCGCAAAAAGGTCACGAGGCACTCCTAGAGTAGCATTGAGATTATTAAGGAGAGTTACTGATTATGCTCAGTATAATAAATCAAGTATGATCGATGCTCAAGTGGCTGACGAGGCATTGAAAAAATTGGAAGTAGATAAATTTGGTTTGGATAGCAACGATTATCGTTACTTGAAATTTATTGCACAGCATTATAATGGTGGGCCGGTTGGAGTTGAAACTATAGCAGCTGGTTTATCTGAACATAAAGATTCAATCGAGGAAACCATCGAGCCATATTTAATTCAGCAAGGCTTTGTTCAAAGAACAGCCAGAGGAAGGGTATTGACCGCATTTACTTTTGATTACTTAGGTATTAAGACTATTCCAAATCAAGATCTTCTGAATTTGATCGACGACAATGATTAGAGTATTAGGAATTGAATCAAGTTGTGATGAAACGTCAGTTGCAATTGTAACTGATAATAAAAATATTATTGCGCATGAAATTTACTCACAGATAGAGGTACATCGGCCTTTTGGTGGGGTGGTGCCTGAGGTGGCTGCAAGAAGTCATATGGATTATTTGGATAATATGATTTCCAGAATAATGGCTCAAACCAAGCTCACTTATAATGATATAGATGCTATTGCAGTCACTGCTGGCCCTGGTTTGATCGGCGGGGTTATAGTTGGAGTAATGTATGCAAAAGCAATAGCAGCAGCTTCTTATAAACCAATTATTGCAGTAAATCATCTTGAAGGACATGCTCTTACGGTACGTCTTACAAATGAAGTAGATTTCCCATTTTTATTGATGCTAGTTTCAGGAGGGCATTGTCAGCTTCTGATTGTTTATAACGTTGGTAAATATAAAATCTTAGGTTCAACAATGGATGATGCGGCTGGTGAATGCTTTGATAAAGTAGCAAAAATGCTTGGCCTTGGTTATCCAGGAGGACAAGTGATTGAGCAAAGGGCAAAAAAAGGCAATCATAATCGATTTAAGTTTCCTAAACCATTGTCAGATAGACCAGGGTGCGATTTTTCATTTTCAGGTTTAAAGGCTGCTGTTAAAAGGCAGGTGGATGAAATTAGAGAACTAACTGAAGATGATATAAATGATATTTGCGCTTCTTTGCAGCATACTATAAGTGAGGTTTTGCAAAGTAGAATGATTAACGCATTTAAAATACATGCAGGTGAGACTCCGGAAGTTAAAACAATAGTTCTAGCTGGGGGCGTGGCAGCAAATCAATATATTAGAGATAAGTTAACCCTATCTGCTAAGGAACATGGGTTTGACTTTGTAGCGCCGCCAATAAATTTATGCGGCGATAATGCAGCGATGATTGCTTGGGCTGGTATTGAAAGATATAAGTTAGGTTTAACTGATAATATCAATTTTGTTCCTCGTTCACGTTGGTCTTTGGATCAATTGTAACCATAAAATCATAGACTAATTAAACATTGTAGATTATGTTTTTTAGAATATAGAGTAATATTTAAATAAGCATTCTTATGAAAAACTTAAGTCAGTTACGTAGTTTATTTTTAGATTATTTTAAAATGCATGGCCATAAAGCTGTGCATTCCAGTTCCTTAGTGCCGCATAACGACCCTACTTTAATGTTTACTAATTCAGGGATGGTACAGTTTAAAGATGTTTTTACTGGTAAGGAAAAACGTGATTATACCAGAGCAACTTCCAGTCAAAAATGTGTGCGTGCAGGGGGTAAGCACAATGATTTAGATAATGTAGGTTATACTGCAAGACATCTGACTTTTTTTGAAATGTTGGGGAATTTTTCATTTGGTGATTATTTCAAAGAAGATGCAATTAAATATGCATGGGAATTGGTGACGAAAGAAATTGGCTTTAATAAAGATAAGCTATATGTAACAGTTTATCACGAAGATGATCAGGCATTTAAATTGTGGCAGAAAATAGCTGGTTTAAATGAAGATCGAATTATTAAAATCAGCACTAATGATAATTTTTGGTCTATGGGTGATACTGGCCCATGTGGTCCATGTACTGAAATATTTTATGATCATGGAGATAAAGTTTTTGGTGGGTTGCCAGGCACAAAAGATCAAGATGGTGATCGGTATATTGAGATTTGGAATCTGGTTTTCATGCAATATGAACAATTAGCCAATGGTAGTAGGGTAAATTTACCAATGCAATGTATTGATACTGGTATGGGTCTTGAACGACTTTCTGCAGTAGTGCAAGGGGTACATGATAATTATGAAACAGACTTATTTAGATCGTTGATTAAATCTTGTGTTGATTTTATAGGAGTGCAGCCAGCTGACAAAGCTAAGGTTTCTTATCGAATTATTGCAGATCATTTGCGATCATCTTCATTCTTAATAGCTGACGGTGTTATTCCTTCTAATGAAGGCAGGGGATATGTTTTAAGAAGAATTATGCGTCGAGCTATTAGACATATTCATCAATTAGGATATAAGAAGCCATTATTATATCAGTTACTTCCTAGTTTAGTAGGACAAATGGGTGATTCTTATCCAGAATTAGCAAGAGCGCAGGAATTTGTAGCGCAAGTATTATTGCGTGAAGAGGAAAGTTTCATAACCACTCTAGAACGTGGGTTGAAGTTACTAAATAGTGAAGTTGATAATTTGGTAAATAAGAAGAATTTATCTGGGGAAGTGGCATTTAAACTTCATGATACTTATGGTTTTCCACTGGACCTTACTACAGATATTTTGAAGGACAAGAATATAGAGGTTGATGTTGATAGCTTTAACAAATCTATGTTGGCACAAAAAGAATTAGCTAAAAAATCTTGGGTTGGTTCTGGTTCGAGCGTAGTAAATGATTTATGGTTTGAAATAAAAAACAAGCATGGTAACACGGAATTTTTTGGTTATGATTTATCAGAAATTTCAGCAACTGTTTTGGGTATAGTACAAAATAATATTTGTATAAACGAAGTAAGAGAAGTAAATAGCAAGTTTTATCTAGTGGTAAATCAAACAACTTTCTATGGAGAATCTGGTGGTCAGCTTGGAGATGTTGGTATGATATCAGGAGATGATTATTTACAGGTTAAAGTGGTTGATACAAAGAAACCAATTGCTGGTTTGCATGTTCATGAATGTGTATTACTTAAAGGTGTTATTCATTTAGCACAAGAAGTTAGATTGACTGTGGATCAAGGTTATAGGAAAAAGCTTAGAGCCAATCATACTGCTACTCATTTGTTGCATGCAGTGTTGCGTCAAAAATTAGGTAAACATGTAACGCAAAGTGGATCGATGGTTTCTTCGGATCGATTAAGGTTTGATATAAATTATTCAAATTCAGTTTCACATTCAGTGCTTAACGAAGTGGAAGCCGAAATAAACCAATTAATTATAACCGACTGTCCAGTAACAACTAAAATAATGGATTACGAACAGGCTTTAGAAAATGGCGCAATAGCTTTGTTTGGTGAAAAATATGATTCGGAAGTTAGAGTGGTATCTGTTGATAATGGTTGTAAGCCAGATATTTCAACAGAATTATGTGGTGGTACGCATGTACATCGTTTGGGCGAGATTGGTTTGTTCAAAATAGTTTCTGAATCATCTATTGCTGCTAGCATAAGAAGAATAGAAGCAATTACAGGTGCTGAAGCATTAAAATATACTCAAAAACAAAGTGATCTTATTATAAACTTGTCTTCGCTAATGAAAACAAATGCCGATGAATTGGAAGTAAAAATTGTAGGGTTGATTGATAGTAAAAGAAAATTAGAAAAGGATATCGAGGGAATGAGAGGTAGTAATCTTGCTGGGTTATTATCTTTTACAGAAAAGGATACTACCAAGATTGGTCATTATATATTTGTAAGTAAGTCTTTAGATAATTTTGAGGTAAAAGAATTAAGGAACGCAGTGCAGAATTATGTAAGAGATAATCCATCTTCGATTATCATTTTATTTAGCGTTACTGAAGAAAAAATCTCGTATGTTGCAGCGGTGAGTAAAGATAGTTATGAACATATTTCTGCTTTAGAATTAGTTCATATTGCGGCTGATATTTTTGGTACTAAAGGTGGTGGCCGCAATGATTTAGCTCAAGGCGGTGGTGTTGATTCTGCTAAAATTCCTTTTGTAATTGATGCAATTAAAGATTCTATTACTAAGAAATGCGCAAAATAAAAATCTTTCTAATTGCTGGTGAGGTATCTGGTGATAAACTTGGCGCTTCTTTGATTAAGTCATTAAGGGCTCAGTTTAAAGGTAAAATTATTTTTCAGGCTGTTGGTGGGGATAAAATGGCGGGTGAAGGAGTAAATTCTATCTTCCCAATGAATCAAATTTCTCTTATGGGATTTGTGGAGGTTTTATCTCATGTTTTTCGAATATTGAAATTAATCAAGCAGACTGTGAAAGCAATTTCTAATTTTAAACCAGATGTGGTGGTTACTATAGATTCACCAGGATTTGGAACCAGGGTGGCAAAACAAATAGACCGTAGTCATACTAAACTAGTTCACTATGTTGCACCCTCAGTATGGGCATATAAACCTAAACGTGCGGCCTATTTACAGAAATATTATGATTTAGTTCTAGCATTACTTCCTTTTGAACCACCTTACTTTACTAGTGTTGGGTTGGCATGTGAATTTGTTGGTCACCCAAGCGTTGAAGATGATTGGATGAGCAGTGATTCTAAAATGTTTCGAAAAAAATACAATATACCATCTAATGCATTAGTTTTTGGAGTTATGTGTGGTAGTAGGGCAGGTGAAGTGAGCATGATGCTTCCTGTTTTTGCTCAAACAATTGATCTTTTTAATAAACAATCACAAGATAAAGAAGTGGTTTGGGTTTTTCCAACTATTTCTAAAGAACTTGCTGAACAAATTAAAAATACTATGAGTAAGTTCGATATAAATTTTGTGGTGCCAATAAATGAGCCAGAAAAGATTAACATGTTAAAGGCAATGAATTTTGCAATTGTAAAATCTGGCACAATTAGTTTAGAGATGGCATTTGCTAATGTACCTACGATCGTTGCATACAAGGTTAATAAACTTACCGCATGGATTCTAAGACATGTTTATAAGATTAATACCTATGTTAGTATCGTGAATATTTTGGCTAAAAAGGAAATTATTCCTGAGTTTTTGCAAGAGGATTGTACGGCAGAGAAATTATCTGCTGCTTTAGTAAAGCTTATTAAAGGGGATGGCAAAAAGCAAGTTATGGAATCTAAGAAAATTCTGAGTCAACTTATGCCTAAAGATAAAATTAAACCTAGTGATAAAGCTGCAAAGCTAATTCTTAAGTTAATACAGCACTAGAATTTTTTATAATTAGGGGCAGAGGATAAAATAATCCAGCCAAAAATTGCTGATATCAATGAGCCAGAAATAACTCCAATTTTTGCTTGTTCTTGCATTAGTGAGTCACTAAAAGCTAACATATTGATGAATAGGCTCATGGTAAAACCTACTCCCGCAATGATTGAAACCCCATAAATTTGTCTCCAATTAGTGCCTTTTGGCAAATTAGCCAAGCCAGATTTTATAATTAGCCAACTGGCACCAAATATACCAATTTGCTTGCCAATAAATAAACCAAGCGCTGTTCCTAATAGTAATGGTTCCATAATCATCCCTAAATTAATATTGCCAAAATTTATTCCAGCAGTGGTAAATGCAAACACGGGTAATATAAGAAAATTTACCCATGGATGTAGAAAGTGGATGAAGTTTTTAAGTGGTGAGTGAGGCTTATTTTTTTGATCATAAAGTGGTATTGCCATTCCAACTATAACTCCACCGATAGTGGTATGAATACCGCTTTGATAAAGCGCAAGACATAATACTGCTCCTGTCGCTATGTAAGCATATATTGATATAATACGTATTCGATTGAGTATATATAATGCTGCTATTGCTGAGATTACTATTGATAGAGGCAAAATAGATAACTTTCCAGCATAAAAAAGAGCAATTATAAGTATTGCCCCTAAGTCATCAAATATTGCAATAGCCAGAAGAAAAATTTTAAGTGTAGATGGTACACGCTTTTTTACTAACAGTAGTATACATATGGCGAATGCTATGTCTGTGGCAGAAGGAATTGCCCAACCATTCCAATGTTGGGGGGTATCATAATTAATAAGCAAAAAAACTATTGCTGGCACAATCATGCCACCTATTGCTGCTAGTAGTGGTAGTAGAATCTGTTTCTTATTTGATAGTGAGCCTTCAAGCATTTCACACTTTAGCTCCATGCCCACAAGTAGGAAGAAGAATATCATTAGAACATCTTTCACCAATTGCCTAAGTGGTTCAATTATGCTTTGTTCTCCAAAGCTTATTTCTATAGGCATATTAACGAAATAAAAATACCATTGTGCTGTTGGAAAATTGGCTAGAATTATTGCAAGAAGAGCAGCTGATATCATAATAATTCCACTGCTAATTTCAGACTTAAAGAACCTAGCTATGTTCATAAATTATTCATTTTTTCTATTATGACTAAACCATTTAGAATTAAGTCTGGTTCAATTGTATCAAATAATTTACTATCATTATATAAAGTTGCAAAACCGCCTGTGCCTATGATTATAAAGTCATTAGTGTTGCCAAATACTTCTTTAGCAATTTGTTTGCTTAATTCTTTTATTGCTGCCATATGTCCATAGTATATGCCTGATTGAATAGCATGAGAAGTGCTAGTACCAGTTACTGTAGGTGGTGCGATAATATCAATTGATGAGAGTTTTTCTGCTGCCAGAGATAATGAGTCCGCTTGGGTTTTAATACCGGGCAAGATAACTCCGCTTTTAAATTCACGATCGCTATTTACTGCAGCAATTGTGGTGCATGTTCCTAAATCTGCTATTATAATATTACGTCCGGGTTTTAAGTTCATTGCAGCAACACATCCTGTTACTATATCTGCGCCTATCTCGTGTGGATTTTTATATTTATTTACAACTAACCCTGTTTTTACACCTAGCTGAATCATAAAAGGATCGATGTTAAAATATTTTATGCAAGCGCTTCGCACGGAGTAATTTATAGAAGGGACTACAGAACAAATAGATATTTTTTTAATAAATGTTGGCTTTATATTTTGTTCTCGAAAATAGCTTTGCAGAAATACCCCAAATTCGTCTGAGCTCCATCCTCGTTTTGTATTAATACGAAAGCGATGAGTAATTTCTTCACCATTATGATAACCACCATATATCTGAGTATTACCTATATCAAGACAAAGCATCATGTTTCTTCTCCATATTTTTTTTATATATATAATACATAATTATAGTAGCTATAGTTAAAGCTCCGGCCGGGAGCATATGGTTTATACCATTCAGCAATTGTAATATTAGAGGAGAAAACCCACCAAATATTGCTATACCTAAAGCATAACAAATCATAACTCCACGGCAACGGTTTTCTGGAGTAAATAATTTGTACATGATTACGCTACAACAAGTAGCATTAATACCTAAAACTCCACCTAGTAAAATATAAGCCATATATAGCATTATAATATTATAGCCATGTGCACTTAGTAGAATTAGACTAAATGATAGTGGGAAAATAAAGATACAGGATAGAATATTAACATTCATTATTTTCCTTGCATCGCCAATTTTATCAATAAGTCTACCAGTAAGAAATGAGGTAATTGCGCATGTGAATAGCCCTGCTAATCCCATTGAATACGCAGTTTCTTTACTGAATCCCAAGGAAATTAGATAGGGGCTAAGGAATCCTGATATAGTGTATGAGAGCATTCCCAGTAATGATCCTAAAGTAATGGTTATAATTACTTCTGTCTTGTATTGTTTTACTATTGATATTATACCTGCTTCCTTATTATTATTTTTGGGCATATTTTTTAATAAAGAGATAAATTCAGGAGATTCAGATAGTTTACGCCTGATCATTAATCCAACTATAGCTAAGCTGCCCCCTATAAAAAAAGGCAAGCGCCAGGATATACCTGTTTTGCTAATTAATAATCCCATTCCCATAGCTAACCCGACCCCAAGAGAGCCACCTAGACTGGTAAGCCCAGAAACATTACCAAAATTACGTTTTCCTAAATGCTCCATTGCAAAAATTTTTCCTCCCATAACTTCACCACTTGCACTAATTGCTTGCAGTATTCTGCATGAGATAAGTAATATTGGTGCTAATATACCTATTTCTTTGTAATTTGGGAGCAAACTAATTAATAATGAAGGGATGGCCATTAACATTATTGATTGCTTTAACATTGGCAGTCTGCCATATCGATCTCCATACCAACCCCAGAACCATGCAGACAGTGGACAGATAAGCATAGTAAGGGCAAAGCTTAACATGCCAAATAATAAAGATGTTGAGCTTGAGTTACTTGGAAAAAATTCAGGCGAAATGATGTATAATAATACCGCATATAAAGTGTAATCATATAATTCTAAGAAATTTCCAATCGGCACAAAAAACAGTATGTTTGTTTTTTTCTGTATAGTCTTAAGCTTTAAGAAGCCTGCTTGATTTTCTGGTACTTTTCGCATGATAAAGCCCTCTATATAATTAGTTACTTAGCTGATAACTACCTAATCTATGATTCTAAAAGCTATCATGATTATCATCAACCGGACGAATTCTAACCTTAGCAAGAAAGTATGTCAAGAATTAGAAGTTTAGAAATTGGATGTAGCTATTATTATAAATACATTGACTTGGAAACTTATATGCTCGCGCAATTAGAAGTAGAATTTATTATTAATATATAAATAAAAGTTATATCAATAACATTATTTTACCTGGCTATGCAGTTTACTCCACTAGCTACTACATGTAGTATTGGTTATTATGAATATTAAACCGTCAAATTTGATTGAATTAATGGATATGTTTCCAACTGAAGAGTCGTGTTTAGAATATTTGAGTCTGGTACGTTGGCCT
>CAMCSP010000004.1 GCA_945877755.1 Rickettsia typhi
AGGGTAAGGAGATGGTTATGCCTGGAGACAATGTAAAGATTAGAGTTGAGTTGATAGCGCCGATTGCGATGGAAGAAGGATTACGTTTTGCTATTCGTGAAGGTGGTAAAACAGTAGGGGCTGGCGTCGTCTCCAAAATTATTAAGTAGGGGATGAGTTGTATAATCATAATTAAGTCCTTGATTGTAAATGAAATTTATGATAGGAGTGTAGCTCAATTGGTAGAGCGCCGGTCTCCAAAACCGAAGGTTGGGGGTTCGAGTCCCTTCGCTCCTGCCACGATTTACTTAGAAGACGTGGAAGTATGAAGAAGGTGTTAAAATTTTTTAATGATGTAAGGCAAGAGCTTTCCAAGGTTACTTGGTTATCTAGAAAAGAAGCTTTAACATCAACTGTGATGGTAGTTGTTGTAGTTGGTATTTTTTCTTTAGTATTTGCAGCGGCGGATTATATTATTTATTCTGTCGTGCAATTTGTAGTGAATTTAGGAGTTTAAGTCTGTGTTATTTAAATGGTATATAGTACAATCGGTCTCGGGATTTGAGAAAAAGGTTGCGAACTCTATACGAGAGAAAGCAATTAAAGAAGGAATCAGTGAGCTTATAGAAGACGTAGTTGTTCCTGTTGAGAAGGTAGTAGAGGTCCGAAGGGGTAAGAAGGTTGATGCTGAGCGTAAATGTTTGCCTGGCTATATATTAGTCAAGATGCAAATAAACGACAATATTTGGCACATGATTAAAAATATTCCTAAGGTTACAGGGTTTTTAGGAAATAGTGGTAAACCACAAGTTATTGATGAAAGAGAGATAAAGAGAATTTTAGATCAAATAGAGCAAAGCTCTATTGCAACTAATAATGCGGTGAATTTTGAAGTTGGAGAGTCCATTAAAGTTAATGATGGTCCTTTTGAATCATTTTTAGGCGTTGTTGAAGGTGTCGATGCAGAAAAGAGTCGTCTAAGGGTTTCAGTGACGATTTTTGGTAGATCTACCCCATTAGATTTAGATTTTACACAAGTATCAAAAGTATAGTTTATATATAGGTTATAATGGCAAAAAAAGTTATCGGTTACATAAAATTAGAAATTCCCGCTGGTAAAGCTAATCCTTCACCTCCTGTTGGTCCTGCTTTGGGACAAAGAGGGTTAAATATTATGGAGTTTTGTAAGGCATTTAATGCTCATACACAATCTATGGAACCTGGTATTCCAGTTCCAGTTGTGATTACAGCGTATGCTGATAAGAGTTTTGATTTTGTTACCAAAACTTCTCCAGTATCTTACTTTCTCAAAAAGGCAGCTAAGATTGCTAAAGGATCTGGTGAGACTAGGAAGGCTGCATATGTTGGTAAAGTTACTATGTCACAAGTAAGAGAGATTGCTGAGAAAAAAATGGTGGATTTAAATGCCAATGATGTTGAAGCTGCGATGATGATGATTAAAGGCACTGCTGAATCAATGGGTATACAAGTAGTAGAAGGTTAATATGACAGAAAAGAAAAAGAAGCAAAAACCATCAAAAAGCCCTTTTTTAGTTGGCGGTAAGAAGTATCGTGAAGTTAGGGAAAAATTAGTTGCTGAAAAAGCTTATGATATAACTGAGGCTGTAGATTTTGTGCATAGTAACAAAGTTGCAAAATTTGATGAAACAGTGGAGTTTGTTTTAAAGCTTGGAGTAAATCCTGTTCATTCAGATCAAATTGTTCGCGGTGTAGTGAGTATGCCAAATGGTATTGGTAAAAAAGTTAGGGTTGCTGCATTTGTAAAAGATGAAAAAATTGAAGAGGCATTGAAAGCTGGTGCTGATATAGCTGGGTCTGACAGTGTACTTGAAGATATAAAAGCAGGTGTGATTAATTTTGATGTTTGTATTGCTACTCCAGATATGATGCCAAAAATTAGTGCTGTAGCAAAAATTCTTGGTCCTAAAGGGCTAATGCCTAATCCTAAATTAGGAACGGTAACTACAAACATAGCACAAGCAATTCAGTTAGTAAAAGCTGGACAAGTAGAGTTTAGAGTTGAAAAAGGTGGTATTGTGCATACAGGAGTTGGTAAAAGTTCTTTTACTACTGCTGCTTTAGTGGAGAATATCAAGACTTTATATGATGCAGTAGTTAAAGCAAAACCATCTGGTGCAAAAGGAACCTATGTTAAAGGAGCTTATATATGCTCAACTATGGGGCCTTCATTAAAAATAAATCTCATCTCATTAAGTTAAAATATTGGAGTAGATTAAGTGTTAAAGTCAAAAAAAATAGATGTTGTTGAGAATTTAAGGCAAAATCTGACGGAAGCAAATACGGTGATTCTTGCTCATTATCACGGCTTAAGCGTGACGCAGATTAGTCAATTACGTAGAAAGATGCTTGGTGCAGGAGCAAAATTTACAGTAACAAAAAATACGTTATTGAAATTGGCTTTAGCCGAAAATAGTAGCTTTAGAAAAATAGAGGATTTGTTTAAAGGTCCTACTGCTATAGGTATATCAAATGATCCTGTTTCAGTTTCTAAAGTGATGGTTGAGTTTTCAGAAAAAAATGAAAACCTTAAAATCCTAGGGGGTGTAGCCAATGATGATATCGTAACATTAGAAGGTATTAAGGTTCTTGCCACATTGCCTTCTATTGATGAGCTGAGGGGAAAAATTATTTCCATACTGCAAACTTCAGCGATTTCTATTGCAAGGATGCTTACTACCCCTGCAACTAATGTGGCTAGAGTTATTTCTGCGTATGCATCTAAGAAATGATTGGCCCCGTATGTGTTTTTTAATTAATTTTTAATTTTTGAGGTAATATAATGTCTAATTTAGAAAAAATCGTTGATGAATTATCAGCGTTAACAGTAATGGAAGCGGCAGAATTATCAAAGTTGCTTGAGGCTAAATGGGGCGTATCTGCAGCCGCCGTTGCAGTAGCAGCACCAAGTGCTGGAGGTGCTGCGGCAGCTCCTGCGGCTGAACAAACAGACTTTACAGTCTTTTTAGTTGCTGCTGGTGAGAAAAAAATCAACGTGATTAAAGAAGTTAGAGAAATCACAGGCTTAGGCTTAAAAGAAGCTAAAGATTTAGTTGAGGCTGCACCAAAAGCTGTAAAAGAAGGTGTATCAAAAGCTGATGCTGAAAAATTCAAGAAAGTTCTTGAGGAAGCAGGCGCAACTGTTGAGCTAAAATAATTAAGATTTTTCTTAATTATTTATAAGTTTCCACGTAGATTGAAAAGTCTATTTTCTTAGTCTTTAAAGACATATGAACTTATTTGAGGATATTTAATGCTTGAAAATCTCTTAACTCGAAATATAAAAAGAAAAAGTTTTGGAAAAATTAATCAAGTAGCCACCATTCCAAATCTTATTGCGGTTCAGAGAAATTCTTATAGTGAATTTCTGCAAATGAACGTGATTCCCGATGCTCGAAAAAATTCTGGTTTACAATCTGTATTTAATTCGATTTTTCCTATTCATGATCAAGCAGGAACATGTACTTTAGAATTTGCTAAATATAGTCTTGATAAGCCTAGATATGATGTTGAGGAGTCGAAGCAACGAGGCATAAGTTATGTTTCATCTCTGCGTGTAACTTTGCGTCTAGTAATTTGGGAAATAGATCCTGATACTGGGGTCAAAGAAGTTAGTGGCATTAAAGAACAAGAAGTTTACATGGGTGATATACCTTTGATGACTGATCATGCTACTTTCATTATTAATGGGGTAGAAAGAGTGATTGTGTCTCAGATGCACAGATCTCCTGGTGTATTTTTTGATCACGATGAAGGGAAAACTCATTCTTCAGGAAAATTCTTGTATTCTGCGCGTGTTATACCTTATAGAGGTTCATGGCTAGACTTAGAATTTGATGCTCGTGATCTACTTTATTTCAGAATCGATCGTAAGCGTAAATTATTGATTGGTACTCTACTTCGTGCTTTGGGTATGGGTACTGAAGAAATTTATGAATATTATTACGATAAAGTTGTTTATAAAAAACTTAAAAATGGTTGGTCAACAGAGTTTAATCCTGACGAAGTTCGTTCACTAAAATTATCTACAGATTTAATTGATGCAAAAACTAATAAAGTTGTGGCTAAGGCTGGGACAAGATTAAATAAAAGAGTTATCAACAAGCTTAAAGAAGAGGGCTTGAAAGAGTTATTGATTACTTCTGAAGCTTTGATTGGTAAATTCAGTGCTAAATCTGTTGCTAATGATAAAACTGGTGAAGTTATATTAGAAGCAGGTGATGAAATCACTAAAGAAAATATTAAATATATTGAGTCTTTAAAAATTGATAGTTTATCTCTTCTTGCTATTGATAATCAATTGGTTGGGCCATATATCAGAAATAGTTTAAAAGCTGATAAAAATATTACGCAAGAAGATGCGTTGTTTGACATATTTAGAGTAATACGCCCTGGTGAACCACCAACATATGAAACAGCAAGTAATTTATTTACTGGTTTATTCTTTGATGGCAGTAGATATGATTTGTCAAATGTCGGCCGTGTTAAACTTGATGCTCGTTTAGATCTAGAAATTGGTGAAGAAACGACTATTCTGACTAAGGAAGACATACAAAATATCGTTAAAGTTTTGGTGAATTTACGTGATGGTATCGGTGAAATAGATGATATTGATAACTTGGGTAACAGAAGAGTTAGATCTGTTGGTGAGTTAGTGGAAAATCAGTTTAGACTGGGCATGGTTCGTATGGAACGAACTATCTTAGAAAGAATGTCTGCTGGTGAAGCTGAAACCACAATGCCTAATGATTTGATCAATTCAAAAGTTTTGATTAGCGTTGTGAAAGAGTTTTTTGGAACTTCTCAGTTGTCACAATTTATGGATCAAACTAATCCATTGTCAGAAATCACTCATAAACGTAGATTGTCTGCGCTTGGTCCCGGAGGTCTTACGCGAGATAGAGCTGGCTTTGAAGTTCGTGATGTTCATACTACTCACTATGGTAGAATTTGTCCTATTGAAACACCTGAGGGTCCAAATATTGGTTTGATTAACAGTTTATCTTCATTTGCAAAGATCAATAAATACGGCTTTATTGAAAGCCCTTATCGTAAAGTTGTAGATGGCAAAGTAACCGACGAAGTAACATATTTATCTGCTATTGAAGAAGCTAAATATATTATTGCGCAGGCTACTTTAAAATTAGATGAGAATGGAAAATTTGTTGATGATTTAGTTAGTTGTAGAAAAGACGGCGATTTTATCATGGCAACTCCGGAGCATATTGATTTTGTAGATGTTTCGCCAATGCAGATAGTTTCTATAGCCACATCTTTGATTCCCTTCCTAGAAAATGATGATGCTAACCGTGCATTGATGGGATCAAACATGCAACGTCAGGCCGTTCCATTGATGAAAAGTGACGCTCCATTAGTTGGTACTGGAATTGAAAATATTGTAGCAAGTGATTCTGGCGCGTGTATAACAGCTATTCGTGATGGTGTTATTGACCAGGTTGATAGCACGCGTATCGTAGTGAGATATGATGCTGGAGCAGATGGGTCTCCTGGTGTTGATATATATAATTTATCAAAATTTCAAAAATCTAATTACAGTACCTGTATTAATCAGAAGCCTTTGATCAAAGTAGGTGATTATGTGGTAAAAGGTGAAGTTATTGCTGATGGTCCATGTACTGATCGTGGGGAGTTAGCTTTAGGGCGTAACGTTTTGGTAGCATTTATGCCATGGCATGGTTATAACTTTGAGGATTCTATTTTAATTTCTGAGAAAATGGTGAGGAATGATGTTTTTACATCAATACATATTGAAGAATTTGAAGTAGTAGCTAGAGATACAAGATTAGGCCCTGAAGAAGTAACTCGTGATATACCGAATGTGAGTGATGAAAGTTTAAAACATTTGGATGAAGTTGGTATTGTTCATGTTGGAGCTGAAGTAAAACCAGGAGATATCCTAGTTGGTAAAGTTACTCCAAAAAGTGAGTCACCGATGACAGCTGAAGAGAAACTTCTTCGTGCAATCTTTGGAGAAAAAGCTGCTGACGTTCGTGATTCTTCATTACGTGTGCCTCCTGGAGTATCAGGAACTGTTGTTGAAGTGAGAGTTTTCTCAAGACGCGGTATTGAAAAAGATGAGCGTGCGTTGACTATTGAGCGTGAACAAATTCATAAGCTTACTAAAGATATGAAAGATGAAGCGACAATTATAGATGACTTTGTGTATGCAAGCTTGCATACCATGCTTCTTGACAAAAAAGCTAAATCAGGTCCAAAAGGATTTAAAGTTGGAACTGTTTTAAGCAAAGAGATTCTTTCTGACTATACTAATGGTCAATGGTGGAATTTTATAGTTGACGATGAAAAATTAATGCAAAAAATTTCTGCATTGAAGATTCAACATGATACCTCTGTAAGTAGCATCAATGAACGCTATCAAAATAAAATTGAGAAAGTTCAGGCAGGTGATGATTTGCCACAAGGTGCTTTGAAGCAAGTAAAAGTTTATATAGCAACAAAACATAAATTACAGCCAGGTGATAAAATGGCTGGTCGTCATGGTAACAAAGGTGTTATATCCAGAATTGTGCCTGAAGAAGATTTGCCATATTTAGAGGATGGCACAATTGTTGATGTTGTGCTAAACCCGCTTGGTGTACCTTCACGAATGAATGTTGGACAAATTTTAGAAACTCACCTTGGTTGGGCTGCGATAAATTTAGGCAAGAAAATTGGTAAAATGATTGAGTCTAATCAAGAAGATAAAAAACTAGAGAGCCTCAGAGAGTTCTTGTTAAAAATATATGATAATGGCTCTTTATCTGATGCAATTAAGAAGGTCAAAGATAAAGACTTAATTAGTCTGTCGAAAAAACTAGCTAATGGTATCTATTTTGCTACCCCTGTTTTTGATGGTGCAAAATCTGATGATATTATTAGGATGTTAGAGTTGTCTGAAATGGATTCTTCTGGTCAGGTTCAGTTGATTGATGGTAGAACAGGAGAGCTTTTCGATAGAAAGGTTACAGTTGGTTATATTTACATGTTGAAATTACATCACTTAGTAGATGATAAAATTCACGCGCGTTCAATCGGTCCTTACAGCTTGGTTACACAACAACCTCTTGGTGGTAAATCTCATTTCGGTGGCCAAAGATTTGGTGAGATGGAATGTTGGGCACTGCAAGCATATGGTGCTGCATATACTTTACAGGAAATGTTGACAGTTAAATCTGATGACGTGGTTGGTAGGGTGAAAATTTTTGAGTCTATAGTTCGTGGTGACAATAATTTTGAGTCAGGTGTACCAGAATCATTTAATGTGATGATTAAAGAGCTAAGATCATTATGTTTAAACGTAGAATTAGGTTCTTCTTCAGAATAATTTATTTGTTTGGGTTATAATATGAGTATTAGGGATGCAGTAAATTTATTTAAACAAAATCCTACAGAGGATTTTGATAATATTAAAATATCCATCGCAAGTCCTGAGAAAATTCTTTCTTGGTCTTACGGCGAAGTTAAAAAGCCAGAAACTATTAACTATAGAACTTTTAAACCTGAGAAAGATGGTTTGTTCTGTGCTAGAATTTTTGGACCAGTAAATGATTACGAATGTTTATGCGGTAAGTATAAACGCATGAAATATCGTGGCATTATTTGTGAAAAATGTGGTGTTGAAGTTACTACATCAAAGGTAAGACGTGAGCGAATGGGGCATATTGCTTTAGCAGCGCCAGTAGTACATATATGGTTTTTAAAATCATTACCTTCCCGTATCAGCACATTGTTAGATATGAATTTACGTGATTTGGAAAGGATCTTATATTTTGAGTCATTTGTAATTATAGATCCAGGCTTAACAATGCTTACAGTCGGCGATTTATTAAGCGACGATCAATATGCAAAGGCTCAAGATGAATTTGGCGAAGATAGCTTTACTGCGGAAATTGGTGCAGAGGCAATTCATACATTATTGAGGATGCTTGATTTAGAAAAAATCAAAAATCAATTGCGTGAGGAAATCAAACAAACAAATTCTGAAGCAAAAAGGAAGAAATTTGTTAAAAGATTAAAATTAGTAGAAGATTTCATTGATTCTGGTAATAAGCCAGAATGGATGGTGATGACGGTTGTTCCTGTTATGCCTCCTGAAATTAGGCCGTTGGTTATGCTAGATGGTGGTAGGTTTGCTACTTCAGACCTAAACGAGCTATATCGTAGGGTTATTAATCGTAATAATAGGCTAAAAAGACTTCTTGATCTGAAGGCGCCAGATATCATTATCCGTAACGAAAAACGGATGTTACAAGAAGCTGTTGATGCTTTATTTGATAATGGACGTCGTTCAAAAGTTGTAAAAAATGTTAATAAACGCCCATTTAAATCTCTTAGCGACATGCTTAAAGGGAAGCAAGGTCGTTTCAGACAAAATTTACTTGGTAAGCGAGTTGACTATTCTGGACGTTCTGTAATTGTTGTTGGTCCAGAATTAAAATTGCATCAATGTGGTCTGCCAAAGAAAATGGCGTTAGAGTTATTCAAACCATTTATTTACTCTAAATTAGAGTTATACGGGATTGCTACTACGATCAAATCTGCGAAGAAGATGGTTGAGATGGAAAGACCAGAGGTGTGGGATATTTTAGAAGAAGTAATTCGTGAGCATCCGGTGTTACTAAACCGGGCCCCAACTCTTCATAGACTTGGTATTCAAGCATTTGAACCAGTATTGATTGAAGGTAAGGCTATACAGTTGCATCCATTAGTATGCGCAGCATTCAACGCGGATTTTGATGGTGACCAAATGGCAGTACACGTACCATTGTCAATTGAGGCTCAACTAGAGTCAAGAGTATTAGTGATGTCTACAAACAATATTCTTAGCCCATCTAATGGTAAGCCGATTATTGTACCTTCTCAGGATATTATTCTTGGTCTGTATTACTTATCAATTGCGATCCCTGAAGAAAGAGGGGAGGGCATGTGTTTTGTTGATGTGTCTGAGGCAAAACGAGCATTAGAAGAAAAGGCGATTACTCTGCATACTATCATTAAATGTAGAGTTTCAAATCATGATGCTGAAGGTAATAAAATCGTTACATTAATTGAAACTACGGTTGGTCGATTGTTGATAAGTGAGTTGCTACCTAAGAAATCAGGCATGAGCTTTGATTTGGTCAATAAATTGATGACTAAGAAAGAAGTATCTAACTTAATTGACGTTGTGTTCCGTAATTGTGGTCCAAAAACAACTGTAATTTTTGCAGATCATTTAATGGAAATTGGATTTACTTATGCGTGTAAATCAGGAATATCTTTCGGTAAAGACGATATGGTGGTTGCTGAATCTAAAGGCAAGCATATTAATCTAACTCTAGGGGAAGTAAAACAGTTCGAGAAACAATATTCTGATGGATTGATTACCCTTGGCGAGAAATATAACAAAGTTGTTGATGCATGGCAGCATTGTACTGATAGAGTTGCTGAAGATATGATGAAAGAAATTTCTGCAGACAGAACAAAAGAAGTAAAAGAAAATAAACAGCAGAAAATTAACTCTATTTATATGATGGCTCATTCTGGTGCTCGTGGTTCTGCAACTCAGATTAAACAGTTGGCAGGTATGCGTGGGTTGATGGCTAAACCATCTGGTGAAATTATCGAAACTCCAATTATTTCTAACTTTAAAGAAGGATTGACGGTTCTTGAATATTTTAACTCTACTCATGGTGCAAGGAAAGGTTTGGCTGATACAGCTCTTAAAACTGCGAACTCAGGTTACTTGACTCGTCGTTTGGTTGATGTTGCTCAGGATTGTATTGTGGTAGAAGAAGATTGTGGTACTGCTGGAGGCATTATTGTGAAGCCAGTTATTGAAGGTGGTGAGGTAATTATTCAGCTTTCTGAGTCAATTTTGGGAAGAGTATCTTCAATTGATGTTTCTCATCCAACTACCGGTCAAATTATTGTTAAAGCTGGTATGATTATTGATGAGGATGCGGTAATTTCTATAGATTCTGCAGGCATTGATTCAATTATGATCAGATCTGTATTATCTTGCGAAACACAAGGTGGTATCTGTACAAAATGTTATGGTCGTGACTTGGCTACTGGTTCGTTAGTAAGCGTTGGTGAAGCTGTTGGCGTTATCGCTGCTCAATCAATTGGTGAACCAGGAACTCAGTTAACAATGAGAACTTTCCATATTGGTGGTGCTGCGACTAGGAGTATTGAAATTTCAAGTATTGAAGCAAGCTATGACACTGATTTAAAATTCATTAATAGAAACTTTGTTGTCGATACTAATGGCAAAAAAGTGGTAATGAGTCGAAATTGTGAAGTCCTATTCTGTGATGATAAAGGCAATGAAAAATCACGTTCTTCTATACCATATGGTGCCAAAGTTTACTTTGATAATGCACAGAAAGTTAAGAAAGGTGATGTGATTGCTGAGTGGGATCCATATACTATTCCTATTATTACTGAGAAATCAGGTAAGATTGTTTACAAAGATCTTGTTGAAGGGGTTTCTGTGAGGGATCTAATGGATGAAGCTACTGGTATTTCTAATAAAGTGATCGTTGATTGGAAACAACAAACTCGTGGTGCCGATTTAAGACCAAGACTTGTTTTAGAAGATGATGATGGCGATATGATGGTATTGTCTAACGGTTTGGAAGCAAGATATTTCCTACCAATTAATGCGATCTTGAATGTAGAAGATGGTGTTCAAGTTCACTCTGGTGATGTTGTTGCAAGGATTCCTCGCGAATCAACTAAAACTCGTGATATTACTGGAGGTCTACCGCGTGTTGCTGAGTTGTTTGAAGCGCGTCGTCCAAAAGATCACGCTATTATCAGTGAGAGCGAAGGGATAGTAGAATTTGGTAAAGATTATAAATCTAAACGTAGAATTCTTATTAAACCTAGTGATTCTTCTGTAGAACCAATGGAATATTTAATACCAAAAGGTAAGCATATTTCTGTAAACGAAGGTGACTTTGTGAAGAAAGGTGACTTGTTAATGGATGGTAATCCTGTTCTTCAAGATATTTTGAAAATCATGGGGGTTGAAGCTTTGGCTCGCTACATGGTATCAGAAGTACAGCAAGTTTATAGGCTACAAGGTGTGAAGATCGACGATAAGCATATTGAGGTGATTTTACGTCAAATGCTTCAGAAAACTGAAGTGCTTGATTCAGGTGAAACAACATTGCTAGAAGGTGAACAACTTGATAAACAAGAGTTTGATGAAATTAACCTCAAAGCTGTGTCTAAGGGTTATAAGATTGCTACTTCGCTTCCAATTCTGCAAGGTATTACTAAAGCATCGTTGCAAACTAGATCATTTATTTCTGCTGCTTCTTTCCAAGACACAACTAGAGTGTTAACTGAAGCTGCTGTGGCAGGTAAAATTGATAGGTTACAGGGTCTGAAAGAAAACGTTATTGTTGGTAAATTGATACCTGCAGGTACTGGATTCTATGCTAGAATTTTAAAAAAGAAAGCTTTGGAACAGGATATTCTGATTAAAGAACAAGAGATAGTAACTGATACTATGCAGGAATAATTTTAGTATTGTGTTGTGATACAGCTATTGCTATAATAAAGTGAATGAAATCGGAGTTTGTTATGAAGATATTCACTATTTTTCAGGTAGTTGTTTTAACTTTGTTAGTTTCTGGGTGTGTAAAAACTGCTGAAATCAAAGTAGATAGACATGAAGAAAAAGAACAGCAAATGTCTATGGATCATAACCAATGTGTGAGTTATGGATTTCCCGTTAATACAGTCGAATATTCTAATTGTCTTATGAAATTAGACCAACAGCGCATTGATGCTGAACGTCAAAAGGAACTTCAGGAATCAAAAGCTGGAGAAGATCAAAAACTTATTAGACAAATGCAGAATCCTGGCAAAATTTGTAATTCACGTGCTTGTTATTAAAGTTATGAGAATACCAATAATTCTTTCAGTTCTAGCCCTATTCTTGTTGGTTTTTGAGCATGTAAATGCTGCTGAAATTGGAGAAAAACAAAATCAGGATATTTGGGTAAATCATAATAAATGTGTAAGCAAAGGTTTTCTTGCTTGCACTGATCAATATTCTGATTGTGTAAGTCATCCAGATAAATATATAGATTCTTCTACACCTAAAAAATACGGTGATGAATTTGTGGATGAAACAGGAACTAAAAGGAATAATAAGACTTTTGCAGAAGAGGAAAAAGCTCATAAAAATTTTAAAAAATATAATAATGACTTTGCAAAAGGAATGAAAAGTACTAGTTCTGAGGCTGCTGAGTACGAACGAAGCAAGAGAAATAACAAAGGAAAAAACAACTCATTTGATATAACAAAAACATTTCCTGTTAAATAAAGTCCCAATTTTTATAGAAAATACCATTAATACGACTTAACATGAATCTTAAGATGGTGATTATAAGATTCATCAGCTTAGGATATGCACAAGGTCTTAGAACATCTACAAACATACAATAACGGACTTGATCAGAATGATTTACTGATTTATGCATTAAAGTATCGTCGAAGATAAAAAATGGGTTCTCATGCCAAATATGTTTGTGGTCATTAACCATGATAAAAACATTGTCATTTTCTATAGGGGTGAAGTTGTAAAGTACTCTTATAGTAACTCTTAATGGCCCAAAATGTGTTGAAGTGGACTGTTGTTGATTAAAGATAGATACCCCTATGGTTTTTATATATTCAAAGTCTTTAGCAAATTCTTTGATATTTATAAAATTATCATTATTTTTTCCATACCATTTAAAAAATATCATACCCCTTTTTTTAGGCCCAACTTTATCTTTTAATTTTTCAATAATATTTTGTTTATCAAAAGTTTTTAATAAGAAATTGATCTCATCTTGGCATGGTTTTGGTAAGTCTTTGAGTTTGTAAATGCCTTTATTCTCAGCCGTAATTAAATCTATCAGCAAATTAAACGGAGATAATGCCCAAGTTAACAGGCCATTCCCAAAGAAATATCTATTAATTACTTCGATATTGAATTGTTTATTTCTAGAGAAATCTATTATGCCACAAATAAGATAGAAAACAGTGATTTTGGGTATAATGTATGCAACAAATATAACTAAACAGATCTTTAGCATAAATTTTGGATATTTATTTTTTTTATTAATTAATTTCATACTTATAAAACCTTGCTTAAGAACTCTTTTGCCCTAGCTGATTTTGGGCTTGAGAAAAACTTCTTTGGTGTAGTATCTTCTAATATTTTGCCATGATCAATGAATAATATTCGGTCAGAAACTTTCTCTGCGAATTTCATTTCATGGGTAACAATAATCATGGTGATACCCGTGTGAGCTAAAGACTCTATAACTTGTAGCACTTCTTTTACCATCTCTGGATCTAAGGCTGAGGTTGGTTCATCAAATAATATTACTTCTGGGTGCATGGCTAGTGTTCTTGCTATGGCGACTCTTTGTTTTTGACCACCTGATAATCTGTTTGGTAAAGATTTCTCAAAATTAGTTAGACCAACTAGCTTTAATAAAGCTCTTGCTCTTTTTTTAGATTCTGTCTCGCTCAAGCCTAGAATTTTTTTAGGGGCATAAGTAATGTTTTGTAATACTGTCATATGAGGAAATAAGTTAAAATGCTGAAATACCATCCCAACTTTCTGCCTTATTTTTTGAATATTGTTATTACTAACAATTTCTTCGTCTATTGTAATTTCACCCTTATTAGGCTGTTCAAGTAGATTGATGCAACGTAATAAAGTAGACTTACCACTTCCGGAAGGACCAATTATTGTTAATATTTGCCCCTGCGGTACAGATAAATTTATATCTACTAATACAGGTTTATCATTAAATTGTTTGTGAAGGTTTTTTATCTCAATCATGATATTTTCAACCTATGCTCTAAATATTTAGCAAAGCTACTGAAAATAACTACCATCACGTAATAACATACTGCTGCAGTTATTAGCGGGGCAAAATATATATAATGTTCTGCAGAAATTATATTGGCTCTGCGCATAATATCAGTTCCGCCTAATACTGAAATAATTGCGGTTTCTTTCAATAAATTTACGACTTCGTTAGCTAAAGCAGGAAGAATATTGCGTAAGGCTTGTGGTAGAATAATATCCTTTATTATTAGCCTATATGGTAAGCCTAAAGCTTTTGCTGCTTCAAATTGCCCTTTATCAACGGCTTCTATACCAGCTCTGATAATTTCAGTGATATAAGCCGCCGAGTTTAAAGAGAAAGCAAGGATACCAGCTTCAAATACTGAGATGTTATAGTTAGTTATTACTGGTGTTGAAAAGTAAATTATACTTAACTGAACCAATAGTGGTGTGCCACGAAATATCGAAACATAAAATATTCCAAACCACCTCAGAATCCTTGAAGAACTTAATTTACATAATGAAATTGCAACGCCAAGAATCAATCCCAGAATAATTGATATCAAGGTGTATTGTAAGGTTACACTAATTCCCTCAATGATATAAATGATAGAATCAGAATTCATGATTATTGATTATCGCCCGTAAGCCATTTTTTATGTAATTTATCCAATTCACCAGAATCCTGAAGCTTCATTAGTGCATCATTCACCTTTTGTGTTAGATTAGAGTTTTTAGCAAGTGCAATTGAGTAGCCCGGTTCATTAGAATCAATAATACTAAAGCTTAAGTCTAGATCTTTTTCTACAAAGGCTTTAGCTTGTGCTTCTTCAACTAACACACCGTCAAGCCTTGATAGCTTTAACTCTTGTATCATTATCGGAGTTTTTTTCAAAGATATTATATCTAAATTTTCTACTCGACCTATCTGGTTCTTTAGAAAGGTTTCCATGGTTGAGCCAAGCTGTACTCCAATGATACTGTTATTTAGATCTTTTATAGTTTTGACTTCGTTATCTCTTCTATAAATTATTGCAAATTTTGGAACATAATACGGAGTAGAGAAATCTACATTATTTTTTCTTTGATCAGTTGCAGTCATTGAGGAAATAATACAATTAATTCTGCCTGATTGCAAAGCAGGTATCAAACTATCATAATCCATATCATGAAGAGATAATTTTTTATTAAGTTTTTTGGCTATCATCTTTGCTAAATCCACATCAAAGCCTGAAATAACATTGTCCTTCATAAATTCAAAAGGTGGATAATCCGCAGTCAATCCAACCCGTAACTCATCTTTCGATTCTAGATTATCGCCACAGCTTATAATTAAGCTTAAACTAAGTGCTAAAAGTATATTTAATAAAGTTTTCATAACACACCATCATAAAAGTAAAGCATCTGCCACTAAAAATAGAGATCCGGTAATAATAACCCTTATCTTATTTAAGGTAACGTGATTTGTCAAATATAGTATAGCATCTTCGATATCATCTTTGCTCGTTGTTGTAAAACCTAATCCTGCAGCAGCTTCACTAATTAGCTTACCAGAATGACTTAAAGGCTCAGATTTAACTGATACTCCTATTAACTCTGTTACCAAACCCATAAATGGTCGGAGTAGCTTTTTTGCATCACGTCCTTTGGTCATGCCAGTGATCATAAAAACAGGCATGTCTAATTTAGTTTGTAGCCAATTTGCTACTGAAGCAGTTCCTGCTATATTATGCGCGCCATCACACCATATTTCCCAGGTTTTTGGTAACATATTATAAATTGTACCGTGTGTTATTCGCTGTAATCTACCAGGCCATTTTGCATGCTCTAAACCATATCTAATTACATCATCAGAAATCTTTATTCCCTTAAGCATTTTAACGGCGCTAATTGCAGTAGCAGCATTGATATATTGATGATCACCTTCTAAAGCTAAATTAGGCAATGGTAATTGGTAAGCGTCATATTTAAAAACTATCTGATTATTTTCATGAATTACTCCAAAATCATATTCAAAGCGTACTAATGGAGCATTTATCCTGTTGGCATATTGTTCAATTACATCATTTGCTTCTTGTTCTTGTAAGCTGATAACGCAAGGAACATTTGGTTTCATGATGCAGGCTTTTTCATATGCAATTTTTGCGATAGTGTCGCCAAGCATATCAACATGATCAAATGATATTGGTGTAATGATTGTGAGAATAGGTTTGGTAATTATATTGGTGGCATCTAACCTTCCACCAAGACCTGTTTCAAGCAACAAGATATCAGCTTTAACACGAGAGAATGCTAGAAATGCTGCTGAGGTTGTCCCTTCAAAAAATGAAACTTGTAGATCATGTTTATCAGCAGCGATACGACATTCTTCAAGTAATTGATATAGATAGCTGTCTGAAATTTTTTGACCGGCAAGTACGATTCTTTCATTATACTCTAGTAAATGTGGTGAGGTGTAAACATGAACTTTCAATCCAGCTGTTTCAAGAATTGCTTGTATAAATGCAATTGTTGATCCTTTGCCATTAGTGCCAGCAACGTGAATAATAGGAGGAGTATTAGATTGTGGATTTCCTAAGTATTTTAAGAGTTCTGCAATTCTTTCTAGGCCAAGCTTTGTTGACTGTCTTTCCATAGGAACTGGCCAATGTGGCATTCTCACCATAGCTTATTATACTCTATGTAGTTTGTTATATAAATTTATTGCACGAACAGTTCCAGAAATATCATGTATTCTAATATAATCAATATCTTTATCAAGTAAGTAGGTGGTAGTGATATGAGTTTCTAAATCTCTTTTTTTTGGATCTTTTTCTCCAAACAATAATAAAAAGGATTTGCGAGAATGACCAACCAAAATTTTGACTTTAGTACTTACTAACTCACTTATTCTTAAAATTATATCAAAAGATTGAGTTGTATTTTTACCAAAGCCAACACCAGGATCAAAAATAAGTTGTGTAGATTTTATTCCTTTTGATTCAAGCTCTTCTAATTTACGATCGCGCCAATTTAACAAAAATTCTATTATATCTTGCTGTGGGTCTAAACATCTTAGGTTATTGTCTACTGGCACTCCCATATTATGCATAAATATTATGTCTTTGCCAGATTCTATGGCTACAGTTTGCATATTTACATCATCCATACCGGTGACATCATTAATAATGTCTATATAAGGTATGTATTTGGCAATAGTCTGGTAGTTATAACTATCTAAACTGATTTTTATTTCAGTATTACTTATAAGATTTTTGAGCTCAGGAAGTATTGTGCTTAGGCGTTTAATTTCTTCTTGATAGGAAATGCAATCAGCATTTGGTCTTGTTGAGATTGCACCAATATCAATGATATTTGCACCAGCTTCGATCATTGATTTTGCGTGAGCAATTGCATCATCAATGTGACTATAATTACCACCATCAGAAAAAGAATCTGGAGTAATATTTAAAATACCTATTATCTTAGGAATTTTCATTTTTGTAACCTTTTAGCTAATTCAAAAGCTGTTTTTTGATAATGTTCTCCAGGTACAGGATATTTCCAATCTGACCAGATTTCTGCTAATAAACCTATAGCAAAATCTCTGTGTAAAAGTCCAGCATGCGGTATGGTTAAATTTTCTGTGTCGATATATAGATCATTATATAATAATATATCGATATCGATCACTCTAGGTTCCCATTTTTCTTTTGTAATTCTTCCCATTTCCTGCTCGATTTTTTTTATCTCTTGCAATAATTGTTTTGGGTCCATATCGCTTTTGGCAGTTATTACACAATTTAAGAAATCTATATTCCATTCTTTTGGGCTTTCAGGCAAAAGCATTGCCTTATTATTTAAGATTGAAGAGATGGTAATATTATGTAAAATCTTGCTTAATTTTGTTATTGCATTGGTCAGATTATTTTGACGATCACCTAAATTTGAACCTAATCCTAAAGCTATTTTTGTCATATCCTTCCAAGATCGCTATATTCACATTTAGCTGAACCAACAGCAAAACTCATAGCTGGTTTGCATTTCTCTAACACTATCCTTACCCCAACTTTTGTTGGTACTGATTTTTTGATAAGTTGATAAATTTGATAGCATAAAAATTCAATTGTTCTGAATTCTTTATTTGCACAATAATCATGAATTATTTGCGCTATTTTATTATAACAAAGATAGTCATTGGCATTATCATCAATTGTAACATTTGGTAAAATCTGCTGATGTAAATAAAATGAAATTCTTACTAATTGTTGCTTCTGCCTTTCCCTAGCACTTACTCCAAGATATATGTTTATCTCCAATTCCTCTAAAGATGTAATTATTTCTGTCATATGATTAATGCTATGGATTAAGCTATAGCAGTACTAATATTATTAAGTAAAGTCAAATACTGTGTTGCAATCTTTATATCAGGTTATCGAACTTCTGGTTCTGCAGTGCTCACCTACTAAAGTGTAGGCTCTGCTCCTAGACCACTCGTTCTACTACTGATATTTTGATTGCAACGCAGTATGATATTGTTAAATAAATATTACTGGTGTTATTAAGGGCCGTTTACTCTCCGGCGTCATTACCGCCTGGGCGGTAATGACGAGCGCGCGGGGAAGACGACGGAGAGTAAGAAATTTCCTGAACCCATCATCGTTATTGCACAGAAATGTAAGATACAATAACAACCACTTAGCGCGCAGCAGCATCCTCTTACGAAAAATAAATATTAATAATAATCGGTGACGATAATCTTCACACGGTAAAATCGAGCTTTCCGCATTTATGCATGTAACGAATATAATCCAACAAATATTCCTCCGAAGGAATATCTAAAGGTGCTTTTGGTACCCATTGCTTTTCTAGTAAAACAGTGATTTTAGTTAGTTTATAGATGACATTGCTGATATTATTAACAAACCGCATTATTCTAGAAGTTTTAACCATAAGCTCTGCGGGTTTGACTCTATCCGACTCACCTTCTTTAATTAATGGCGCAATCATTTTTTCTTCAAGTTGTATTATCAATTCTTCCAGCATTCCTTTGAGTCTTTGAACACTAGTGGCAAGTTTTTCAAAATCTACAAGTTGTCTTTTAAGTTCAATCGTCATATTTATACTCCGAATATTAAGGTTAAAATAATACTGCATGCAATTTTTATATCAGGTCGTCGAACTTCTAGTTCTGCGGTGCTCACCTACTAAAATGTAGGCTCCGCTCCTCGACCACTTGTTCCCCTACTGCTATTTTGATTGCAATGCAGTATAAGAGACAATAATGACCACCTAGCATGCAGCAACATCCTCTCACGAAAAGCCAGTAATATGTTTTTAAGTTATTATTTTATGTTTTTGAGATCTTTTGCTCCATATTAAGTTAAAAACATAATATTTTATTAGAGATCGCCGTATTTAGTTTCAAGTTTTTTAAAGTGCAAAACGCTTGAATCCTAAGTGAGAGCTTAAGCTATGATCGATCATCTCACTAAAGATTATACTGTTCCCTATCTTTATGTTTGCATTGTTACTCTAGCTATAACAAAACGCACTATAAAAATGAGAAACAATACTTGCCAATTATATTTCTGGGTAGTTGGGGATAAAATATGAAACATAACTGGCACCATACAGCGATCTCCAATGTTTATTATGCAAATATCATTAGATTTCCCTGCCTTACAGAAATCTAATGAATAACGTATCAGTTTAGTTATGAGTCCTAAACTTATACAAATTGCACTATATCATACACGGATTCATTTATGTAAGCCCCCAAAGCAAAAAAAATGAAAATATTTTTTAGAAAGGTAAAATAGAGATGTTTAATCTCCGTCGTCATTCCCGCGGAAGCGGTAATGACGAAGGAGATGGCGGAAATTATGATGGGGAATGGAGGAAATGACGCCTAATAGGTTTAGATTTATATATGGACTGGACCATGACTGCGTGGGAATGAGGCCTAGGTCAAGGATTTTCTTGAGTTTGTCATTGGTTTCTGTCTATAGTTAGTGACCAATGACATAGTTTATGAAGGCTAAATTATGTGGATTTTGCTGTTAAGCAGCGATAGTAGTATAACGCCAAGCAGTGTTATCACTTAAGAGTTGGTGAAGTAGCTTGTTATTAATACAATGCCCTGGCTTATAAGTTTCAACATGGCCAAGTATTGGCCCACCTGCAAGGTAGCAGTCACCAATGAAATCAAGCATTTTGTGACGAACAAATTCGTTTGTATAGCGTAATCCTTCCTTATTGAGGATTTGATCACCGCTGATAACAACAACATTTTCTAATGAAGCGCCCTGAGCTAGGCCCATTTTTTTCAATGCTTCACCTTCATGTTCAAAGCCAAAAGTTCTGGCTCTTGAAATGTCATTTTTAAATGACTTATCTTTTTCTTTAAAAAGCATTTTTTGTTTAGCAATTGCAGGATTTGTAAATTCTATTTCCATATCAACGGAGAATTCAGATGAAGGAATAATTTTTGCGAAAGAATCCTTATCTTGAATTGAAACTTCCTTAAGAACTTCAATAAATTTTCTTGGTTGAGATTGTTCCTGTATACCAGCACATTCTAACACAAATATAAATGGTTCAGAACTGCCATCCATAATCGGTGTTTCGCGACCATCAATCTCAATGATTATATTATCAATTCTACATCCCCACAATGATGCCATTAAATGCTCAATCGTTGCTACTTCAACCCCAGCTTCATTTTTCAATGTGGTTCCAAGTTGAGTTGCTGATACTAAATTATATTTGGCTTCGATACGGTTGTAGTTATTTTTAATATCTGTACGAACAAACTGAATGCCTGTGTTTTCTGAGGCTGGATGTAAAGTTATCGATGTGGGTTTTCCTGAATGTATTCCTATCCCAAAACAGCTTACAGTATTTTTTATCGTTCTTTGTATCATATATCCTCTAGAAAATTTATCTATAGCTCTATAATAGCTAAACAGATAGATATACACAAATAACGGATTATTACTGAATATTACTATTTCTGCTTTGTAATTATAAGTAAGTTATTTTTATAATGGTCTTGAAAATACCAAATTTAACTGCCATCTTATTATATATAATTAGAGGTTATAAAAATGAATTTTGAAAATTTTACGGATAAAGCTAAAGCTATAATACAGTCTGCACAATCCTTGGCCCTTACTAAAGGGCATCAGAAATTTATTCCAGAGCATTTGTTAAAAGTGATGTTGGAAGATGATAGTGATTTAATCAAACAATTACTTGAAAGTTGTGGGGTGGCTGCGGCTGATGTTAATAGTGAGGTTGATCTCCAGTTAGATAAATTGCCGGTGGTTCAGGGTGAGGGCGCAGGACAGATTTATTTATCTCCAGAAACGGCAAAGGTTTTTGAAGAATCTAAAAAATTAGCTAATAAAGCCGGTGATACTTACATTACGGTTGATCGGATGTTGCAGGCAATTGCTTCACATTCCGATGTGATGAAAAAATTTGGCATTACTTCTGATAAATTGCAGCAATCAATTGATCAAATTAGAAAAGGAAAAAAGGCTGATAATGCTAACGTTGAAAATAGTTATGAGGCATTAAAAAAATATTGTAAAGATGTTACGGAATCTGTGCGTAAAGGCAAGATTGATCCAGTGATTGGGCGTGATGAAGAAATTCGTAGAACTATTCAGGTATTGTCACGCCGTATTAAGAATAACCCGGTATTAATTGGTGAGCCTGGTGTTGGTAAAACTGCGATTGTAGAAGGTTTGGCTATTCGTATTGTTAATGGTGATGTGCCAGATAATATGCAGAATTCAAGAGTTATTTCATTGGATTTAGGTGCGTTAGTTGCTGGTGCAAAATTCCGTGGGGAGTTTGAAGAGAGACTCAAAGCAGTTTTAACTGAAATTGAAAATTCAGATGAAGATCTGATTTTATTTATTGATGAATTACATATGTTGGTTGGAGCTGGTGCTGCTGAAGGAAGTATGGATGCTTCGAATTTATTAAAACCTGCTTTGGCTCGTGGTGAATTACATTGTGTTGGTGCAACAACTCTAGAAGAATATCGAAAACATATTGAAAAAGATGCGGCCTTAGCAAGAAGATTCCAGGCAGTGTATGTTGAGGAGCCAAGTGAAGAAGACACAATCTCAATTTTGCGTGGTATTAAAGAAAAATATGAATTACATCATGGTGTAAGAATTTCTGATAGTGCAATTATCGCTGCGGTTACATTATCTAAACGTTATATCTCTGATAGGTTTTTACCAGATAAGGCAATTGATTTGATTGATGAAGCGGCAAGCAGATTGCGTATGGAAGTGTTTAGTAAACCTGAAAATATCGATGAATTAGATCGTAAAATTATCCAGCTGAAAATGGAAGAATCCGCGCTGAAAAAAGAAAGCGATAAAAATTCCAAAGAAAGACTGGAAAAATTACAAAAAGAATTATCTAGTGTAGAAGAAAAGTCTTTGCAATTAACCAGTAAATGGAAGTCTGAGCGATCTAAGCTTGAAGGAGCACACAAACTTCAAGAAAAATTAGATGCAGCCAGACATAGTCTTGAAGATGCAAGACGCAGAGGTGATTTGGAAAAAGCTAGCGAGATTGCTTATGGTATTATCCCACCTTTGGAAAAACAACTAGCAGAACAGGAATCTAATAAGTCTGATGAGGAGTTATTTAGACAAGTTGTAAGTGAAGCTGATATTGCTAGTGTGATTTCTAGATCCACCGGTATCCCGGTTGATAAAATGCTGACTGGTGAAAAAGAAAAATTGCTTAATATGGAAAAGATATTGGGTAAAAATGTTGTGGGTCAAAAAGATGCAATTAAAGCAGTTAGTGATGCACTAAGGCGTTCTAGAGCTGGTATTCAGGATATGAATCGTCCCTTGGGATCATTTTTATTCCTTGGACCAACTGGTGTTGGTAAAACTGAATTGGCAAAATCTTTAGCTCACTTTATGTTTGACGATAAATCAAATATTACCAGAATTGATATGTCAGAATATATGGAAAAGCATGCAGTCTCGAGGTTAATTGGTGCACCTCCTGGATATGTTGGCTATGAGCAAGGCGGATCATTAACTGAATCTGTTAGAAGAAGATCATATCAGGTGTTATTATTTGATGAAGTGGAAAAAGCTCATCCTGATGTGTTTAATATTTTATTGCAAGTTCTTGATGAAGGTAGGTTAACCGATGGACAAGGGCGCACTGTAGATTTTCGTAATACGATTATTATTTTGACTTCGAATATCGGTTCAGAGTTGCTAATTACAAAAGGTGATTCCGCGAAAGATGAAGTGATGGAAGTAGTAAAAAAATTATTCCGTCCAGAGTTCTTAAATCGATTAGATGAAATCATCATGTTCCATAAATTATCGCAAGATGATTTACAAAAAATCGTTGATGTGCAAATGACTAATTTGGTTGATCTGTTAAAGACTAAAAAAATACATATTAGCCTTGATGATAAAGCAAGAAAGTGGCTTGCAGAAAATGGATTTGATCCGCATTATGGTGCGCGTCCATTGAAAAGGCTAATTCAACAAGAGATTCAAAATAAAATGGCTACTATGATTTTGGCTGGAGAGATTAAAGAAGATGATACGGCAATTATTTCAGTCTCAGGTGATCATATTGCTATTAAGGTAAAGTAGTCTCTTTTTTGCGCATTTTGATTAAGGTAATTTGATTATCTTTTTTACGCATTATTTTGAATAGAACATTGTGGAAAAGAAATTCTTGTCCTTGTTCAGGAATAATTTCTGATTCATACATAATAAGCCCAGCGATGGTGCTTGCTTCTTCATCTGGTAGATCCCATTCTAGATGTCTATTTATGTCTCTGATTGTTGCAGTACCATTTACTAAATATGCTCCATCAGCAGCTTTGGTAATGGGAGTATGCGCGTGATCATGTTCATCATAAATTTGACCGACTATTTCTTCTAATATATCTTCCAAAGTTACTAATCCTTGTAGAGCTCCATATTCATCTATCACCAGAGCAAAATGTACTTTCTTCTTCCTAAAGGCTAATAATTGCTCGTTTAAAGTAGTTGATTCAGGTATAAACCATGGTGCTATTGCTGTATCTAATAAGTCCTTGGAGGTGGTTTTATCGCCTCTATAACGATGCATTGAAAATAGATCTTTGATATGAAATATACCCACTATGTTATCGGGATTATTTTCCCATGTTGGGAAGCGAGTATGTCCTGTCTCTAAAGCGATTTTTATGATGTCATTAATCGGTAAGTTTATATTAATTGTAACCATGTTACTTCTGTGCGTCATAACTTCTGATACCGCTGTTTCTCCGAGATCTAAAATACTATCGAGCATGTCTTTTTTATATTTGATAACACCACCTTTACTGTGGCTTAGCTGGATAGCTCCTCTGAGCATGTCTGTTTCAGAAATAAGTGATTTTTGATTACCTAGTTTGACGCCACATAACTTAAATATATTACGAACAATAAATAATACCGCGATAGTGATTGGTGTAAAAACTTTTAATGAGATTTCAATAACTGGAGCGCTATAAAGAGCGAGTTTATCTGCATATTCAAAAGCATAAGTTGTAGGTATTACTTCAGCGATTAAGATTATAAGAACAGTGATGATTGCTGTTGCAATTGGTATACCCTCAGCACCAAAAAGACGTACAGTGGCTGCTATAGTTAAAGCAGAAGCGATAGTATCAAGTGCGCTATTTGCAATTAACAATGTGCTAATTAATTTGTCTTTGTCTTCCCTTAATTTTAATACTAGCTTTGCTCTTTGATTACCCTCAGAACTTAGCTGGTGAATCACAGCTGGTGACACAGCAACAATAGCAGTTTCAGCTGCGGAAAGAACAGCAGATAACAACAAACAGCCAAATGTTAACGCGATATATATAATGGTTATATGGTCCATACCTCCATATTATATTACTATTGAGATCAGTAAATAGAAAATTGCATTAGATTTTGGTGTTAAGCTCAATTTTTAGTTTATTTTATGGCTGGGGCACTGCCTTCCGGACACTAGTGTGTCTACGGGAATCCGACCATATATAAATCTAAATCGGGTGTCTAGTAAATCGGATTTTCTACGCCAGGTTCTCCGGCTAAGTTGCTATCATCTAACCTGGAATCAGATGAAAATAGCGCCTCCTCTTTATTATTATTGATTTCAGTATAACCATCTTCCGAAGCAACTACCAATTCTTCATTGTCTTGAATATAGACATCACTGTTAGCTTTTGCCGAAATAGCCTTCGCTATATCTGTATAACCATAGCGTAAAGCAATCATCAATGCTGTATCGTCAAAATAGTTCTGGATATTAACATCAACATTATCTTTTGCCAGAATAGCTTTTGCTATCTCTGTATAACCTTTTTCTGCAGCAGCTATTAATGCAGTAGTAGCAAAACCATTCTGGATATTAACATTAACACCATCTTTTACTAAAATAGTTTTTACTATATCTGTATAGCCTTTTCCTGAAGCAATTATTAATGATGTGTTGCCATTTTTATCCGGGATATTAACATTAACATTATCTTTTGCTAAAATAGTTTCTGCTATATCTATATAGTCTCTTTGTAAAGCAATTACCAATACTGTTTCGCGATTATAATTTTTGATATTAACATCAACACTATCTTTTGCCAGAATAGCTTTTGCTATCTCTGTATAGCCCTTTTCTAAAGCAACTATCAATGGTGTGGAACCATTTTTATTCTTTATATTAATATTAACATTATCTTTTGCTAAAATAGCTTCTGCTATACCTATATGGCCTCTTTGTAAAGCAACTACCAATGCTGTTTCGCCATTATAATTTTCGATATTAACATCAACATTATCTTTTGCCAAAATAGCATTTGCTACCTCTATATAGCCTAGTTCTGACGCAATTATCAACGCTGTTGTGCCACCTGAAACATAGTTTATATGATCACTGAAATCTATAACACCGGCTTGTAGAGCTTTTAATAAACTGTAATCGTTGATTGCTGTTTTATGAATAAAAGACTCATTGCGAAACTTTAACAAATCTTCATCTGAAAATCCTTCTAACACGGTCAATTTATCTCGTATATCTAAGTCTGGAAATTCCTGAGCGAAATGTTCTAAAAACGTATTTAACTCAACTAAAAGCAATTTGTTTAAATTAGTTAACTGTGAACAATGATGTCCATTTCGCAGAGTATGTTGAAAAATCTTACCATCATGTTTATGAATGGATACAGTTGCGGTCTGTGTGATATAATGTGGTAGCTCATTCAAAAAATCTATCAGAATTCCATTTCCACCAATCTCATTATTATGCTTCATAATAAGCCTATTGGATTCAGTTACTTGTATTTGATTTGAGGCTGGAGCATAAGTTATAAGTATAGAACCTGGAGGTAATGCACTATAACATCAGGGGCAGCAGCACCTCCATAACATGAAAACAAATTAACCTGAAGTGCTATATTATTACCATTATCAGTTGCAATTTTTGCTATTTTTTCTAATAACTCTTTTGTAACCATATTGTCCATTTCATGCGATTTTCCATCAGTCAATCCGTGAGCATATATATTTATAATAGTGCTATCGTTAATTTTTCCTTTTAGTACTGTCAGGTCAAGGTGTGATAATCTTTTATAGCCATCACCAATCAACAAATATCCTGGTTTTGTATATAATGTACGTATTTCTTGTGAGATAGTGATGTCTTGGCCAACAATCAGGACTGATTTGTAGAAAGTTTGAGAAGATGAAGCTAGAATCTTATTAAGGATACGGTTTGTCATTATATTTCCTCATTTAAAAATTGATTTTTATACTCAATGAGTAGATTAATGACGCAATAATTAATTATTGTCAATATATTATTTGTCTCATTATTAGATTTTCTTAATAAAATAAAAATGAGTTACGATTTATATTATAAAAAGAGCTAAGGTGTATTTTCTTCTGTCACTCTTGTATTTTCTCTTGTCATTTCCGTGAGGGCAGAAATCAAGTTCGTATATAAATTTAAACCTGGTATTGCAGCTAAATTTTTCCTCAAAGCTATGAGTGTTAATTGGAGAGCGCTAATTCTCTGTCGTTTTTACCGTGGAGGCGGTAATCCAGTCCAAAAAATAATTTCAAATCATTTTTTATTATTTGAGAGAGTTCAGTTGTAATTTTTAGGGAGAAATCTAGGTTTAGATTTATATACAGGACTGGATTCCCGCCTGCGCTGGAATGACAATGGAGAATATTAGAATAACCACTAAAGCAAAAGCTTGCTATGATTATCATCATGATAATGTCCAATTTTATGCTGATTATTGACACAGATATTCTTAGTGAGTGTCTAAAATGATATTAGAAAAAGCATTGTAACCTTTAACTTCACACGCATGGTTGATTATAAAGACATCATCCTAACCCTTTTCCTTTTTGCTCGTTACCATCCTTAGGTGCAGAAACAGATTGCATCAATTGTTGGAATTTATTTGAGCCTGATGATAAATCTTTGATTGCTTGGAGCTTGATCAGTGATTCTATTTCACGTTCTACCAATTGTTTTGCCCTATCATCTGCTTTGCATGCGTTACGTACAGCTTGCAATGCCCCAATCAGCGTCTCCGCTGCACCAGATTGATTAGGAAAAGCTCTACTGATTCGTTCATACATCTTTTCGACCTTGTCTTCAGGAAATAATGTATCAGAACTCACGCGCAGGAATGTTGCTCCCCCATCTGGGCCATTGAAACATATTGTCTTAATGTCACTTATATTATCTTCCAGTTGTTTCATTTTTATCCTCTACTTATTTGTGTTGCGTTACGTGGTTTGCTTGTTGGTATCGTAGGTATTACAGGTGCTGCCTGAACTTTTTTTCTGGTTACTAACCATGACATGGTGTTACCAGCTAATTTTCCAAGTTTAAAAGCAGTAGAAAATATTGTAGCTTTGGTTGCGGTTATCGCGGCTTTTGCACCGTTAAGTGCTGGTTTAACCATAGAAGCATTATCTATGGTTTTGCGCATTAGTAATTCTGCAGGGTCTTTCCATGGCTTCTCCATTATAGTTTTCTTTACACCTTCATCTCTCATAAGCTTTTGATCTAGCTTTGTCAATTTGCTCATTTGGAACTGGTAAGCCGTATGCCAGTCTGCAGCCACTGATAATACTGCACTTCCAGCTATTTTAGCATAATCACTATATGTTTCCTTGGTTACTTTTTCTAATCTATCTGCTTCTAGCCCAAGATTGGCATTTTCACTAACTATAGAACTGAGCACTCCTGTAGTAAATGCTAACATAGTACCAGTAGCCACTCTGGCTAAATGGCTTGGCAATTTTGCTATTGTATGATAGCTATCATAGATCATCATACCCATTGCTATTTTAGGCGTGAGCTCCCCATTCTCTTCCTCCACTCCTAAAGTGCGTGCTATCAATTTACCAAGTTGGAATATATTAGTGAGACTATAACCCATAGCTGTAAATCCACCAGCTTTGACAGCGGTTAATATTTTCTCAGCATTGCCACTTTGCGTGGAATGAGGGGATGTACTCCGAACCAATTTTTCTGTTATCTCATTCAACTGTGCCATGGCATCAGGGGCTAGCAATAAATTAGGAAAAAGCAATATGCTACTCTGTACTGTTGGGGCTGCTTTAGACATCCCTTTTATTTTTTCAGTGTGAAAGTGAAAATTACTTTTTAGTACTTCTAGTTCTCTATGATAGGTTTCTTTTATGCTTGCAAGAAATTCTGGCCGAATGTCACTATATTCTTGCAAAGTCTCTCTAATCGCGTCAGTAAGAGGAGAATCTGGGGCTGTTTGGGCTGCGTTATTACTGGATTCAAGTGCTTGCGCTGCTATTCCGACTAATAGCGTTGTCTGTGCGTTCACCACATTGTCTACTACAACATCATATGCAGCTACTGTTCGTTGAACAGTGTAAAGTAATGTCATAACCCCTAATAATAGCTGTGCACTACCACTGTCTAATAATTGATTATTTTCCTTTGTCATTACTGTTCCTGCAATAATTATATATTATGTAAAATTTATTATGCAAACTTAAATGTGATGTAATTATAGTGCAAAAATGACTAACAAATGGTTAAGGTTGTCATCTTTATTTTTAGAAATTTTTCTAAAATTTGGGGATTGTTGGTATATATAAGGTAGGTCTATTCTATTAGCACCTCTCTATCTATATATGATATTGTTCAATTTTATGCTGATTATTGACAGAGATATTCTTAGTGGGTAGTCTAAAGGGATGTTAAAAAAGGTATTCTATAGAGCTATATTTTGGTTTACTAGTCTTCTCGGTCTAAAGGGCAAGCTTTTAGAAAGACTAAGTCGTAAAATTAGTTATCTTGCGCTTTATCACCATCATTTTCATTATTATTGTTCTGCGATTTTTACTTATATTGGTCATGTTTATTTAATAGAGAAAAAAAATGAAGCTGCTTTAGCTAATTATAATAGCGCTATATTTCAGGATCATGATAATAAGTTTGCATTACTTGGAAAATCAATAACTGAAGAATCAGAGGTAATTAATTCAAAATTATTTGATAATACGTTGGGTTATTTAGATAAGCTTGTTTCTCAACTTGATTACTCTTCTAATCATGTTAATCAAAATGCAATTTTGGACTTAGGCTTTAGCCATATAAAAGCTAAAGAGTTTAAAGAGGCAATGGAATGTTTTGATCAATGTCATCATAAAAGCGGCAGATTATTGTTGGGAGTAGGATTGGTTTATTTCTATCAAAAGAAATATCATGAGAGCCTTGAAGCGTTTGAGAAAGCAGGTGAGTTGGCATTAAATGAACATGATACTTATCACAAAGAATTTAGCCAGAAACATTATCAGCGAGCGATATTTTATTTTCTTAATCAAGATTATGATTTAAGCGTTATGGACTTAACAAAGTCTTTAGATTTGGCATCTTCTAATATAGAGGCATTGTTGCTTAGGGCACAAATATATTTAGCGAAGGAAAATTACCCATCTGCAATTAGTGATTGTAATAAGATATTAGAATTAGTTCCTAATAACAGAACTGCAAAAAATAATTTAAAGCAAATCTATAAAGTTATAGCCTGATCAAATATTTCGTGATTTGCAGCAATGAATTTGCTAGTAATTATGCTATTGCTGTTAATTGTGTAGTCATTTGTAACGGTACCGCCAGCTTCTTGAGTTAATAATAAACCAGAGGCAATATCACAGAGATGGATATTGCTTGCTAGGAAAATATCAGCCTTACCTGAGGCTAGATATGCAAGGCTAACAGCAGGGCAGCCAAGTATTCGCAAATTATATTTTTCAATATCACTTAGGTTTTTTTGTTCACTTAAAATCATTGCTTGTTTTAGGTCTTTGTTATTTGAAACACGAAGACGCATTTTGTCAGAGATTAAATTAGTATTACGTTCAACCCATGCACCGCTACCTTTCACTGCATAATATGTTTCACCCATTGCGATGACATCTGTCATACATGCAATAATTTCTTTCTGACCAGATTGATTTTCCCCTTCTAACGCTATAGAGATAGCAAAATATGGCATGGCATAAGTGAAATTATTATGGCTGGTTAAGCAGTTAATGATCCAGCGATGTTTGCTGTCCTCACCTTTTTTATTGCCAAGTATTTTAGACAATACTGAAAAATTAGGACGAACTTGAACTAGTTCGTCAAGTACAGACTGTTCTGCACGAGTGAAAGCATGTTTTACAAATTCTTCCAAAGGTCTTTTTGAAGACCTGAGATGCTGGATTTCACTGAAGTCACGGATTAAAGCTCTAGCAGCTTTTTTCTTTGCTGTTAGCATTAAATTGAGAATTGTTGATTCGTTGATCATTATATTTTATACCGCTCTACGTAAGTGTCATCTTCAGTTCTTACCACAACTTTAGTGTCTGGGTCAATAAATGGTGGTACCATTATTCTAATTCCATTTTCAAGGATTGCTGGTTTATAAGAAGATGCAGCAGTTTGTCCTTTTACTACTGGTTCTGTTTCTGTAACAGTTAATATGACTGTGTCTGGCAATGATATTTTAATCGGATTTTCTTCATACATTTCAACAGTGATGATCATACCATCTTGTAAATAAGCTATTTTGTTACCCATCAATTCTTCGTTAATAGTGATTTGCTCAAAATTTTCTGTGTCCATGAGGTTGAGTTGATTATTCTCAATGAAAAGAAACTGATATTCTTTTTGGTCAAGACGTACCCGCTCTACATTTTCAGTTGAACGAAAGCGTTCATTGATTTTTGTACCAGTTTTAATGTCTTTCATCTCTACTTGTACAAAAGCTCCGCCTTTGCCAGGCATGGTATGATCTGGTGTTTTTGAAACAACGCATAATCTTCCATTATGCTCTAACACGTTACCAGCTCTGATTGAATTTGCATTTATTTTCATGTTATTTTTCTCAACTACTTATATATATATCCACTAGTTTATTTAGCATTTCTAATGCTTCTTTTTTAGGACGTTGGAAGGTGTTTCTTCCAATTATGGAGCCATTGCCACCGCCAGCTTTTATAGCTTTTGCTTCATTATAAAGTTCATCTAATTCCTTGCTTGTGCCACCAGAAAACACCACAACTCTTCTGCCAGCAAAGCACGCTTGTTTAACATGCTCTACTCTTTTTGCTAAAGTTGAGATATCAATATTAGATTTTTCATATTGTTTTTTGGCCTCACTTTGCTCAAGATGATTTGTTGGTAATTTTACTTTTATGATATGACCACCAAGTAAACAAGCAATATGCGCTGCATAAGCGCAAACATCTAATGCTGTTTCTCCTGGCTTTGATAAATCACCGCCTCTCGGGTATGACCAAATTACAACTGCAAGACCATAAGCTTTAGCTTCACTAATTATTTCACTCATTTCACTCATCATATCGAGCGACATATCAGATCCTGGATAAATTGTAAAACCAATAGCAGAGCAACCAAGTCTTAATGCTTCATGAACACTGCCTGTTAAAGCCTGATATGGAGGCATATTGTTGCTAACCAGAGAATTAGAACTATTAATTTTTAAAATGGTGGGGATGCATCCTGCGAATGTGTCAGCACCAGCTTCTAGCATTCCAAGAGGTGCAGCATAGGCATTTAGGCCAGCCTCTACTGCGAGTGAATAATGATAATGTGGATCATATGCATCAGGATTTGGTGCGAAGCTTCGTGCCGGCCCATGTTCAAATCCTTGATCTACTGGCAATATAATTACTCTCCCTGTACCAGCTAATTTACCATGCATTAAAATGCGAGCTATGTTGGTTTTTACTCCTGGTGAGTCGCTCTCATAATAAGATAAAATCTCTTTTACTTGTGGTGTGATCTGCATATTTGTGCTCTCTAAATTTATTGCAAATTTTCAATTGTTTCTAATACTTCTTGTGCGTGATTGGTGACTGAAACATTACGCCATATTCTCTTTATACTGCCTTTTTTGTCTATAATAAAGGTAGATCTTTGTATTCCCATATATTTTTTGCCATACATGCTTTTTTCTACCCATACTCCGTAAGCCTCACAAATTTTTCCATCTAGGTCGCTCGCTAGAGGAAATGGTATACAATATTTATCTTTAAATTTCTTATGGCTAGCAGCATTATCTTTTGAAATTCCTATGATTACGGTGTTTAAATTCGTAAACTTAGGTGTTAGACTAGCAAAGTCCTTAGCTTCGGTTGTACAGCCTGGCGTATCATCTTTGGGATAGAAATAAAGAACTATGTTTTTTCCAGAAAATTGTTGTAGAGCGACAATTTTTCCATCATCTAAGCTAAGCTCTATTTCTGGTGCGTGGTTATTTTCTTCTAAACTAGACATACGACCTCAAGTAATTATTGATATATAAAGATTATTTGGCTACATTAAAAAAAACAATATCAAGATTTATATGGCAAAAGCCGAACTTTTTTCATCCATCACTGATAATTACCCAGAGTATACAGTTACTGAGCTTTCTAATCTACTAAAAAGAACTGTAGAAGAGAATTTTTCTTGTGTTAGGGTCAAAGGGGAGGTTTCAGGGTTAAAAATTGCACCTTCTGGACATGCATATTTTTCGATCAAAGATAATCTTTCACTGATTTCTGCTGTATGCTGGCGCGGGACGCTAAGTAATTTGCAGTTTAAGCCGACAGAAGGGATGGAAGTTGTTTGCATAGGATCGATCACCACCTATGCTGGACAATCTAAATATCAAATTGTTGTTACTGCAATCCAGTTAGGTGGCATTGGCAGCTTGATGGCATTGCTTGAACAGCGTAAGCAGCAATTTACTAAGGAAGGTTTATTTGCGGCTGAGCATAAGAAACCTCTACCATTTTTACCGAAAATAATTGGAGTGGTTACTTCTCCAACTGGCTCGGTGATTCGTGATATATTACATCGTATTGAGGATCGTTTTCCTGTTAGAGTGGTGGTTTGGCCAGTTTTAGTGCAGGGAGAACAATCAGCTAAGCAGGTGGCAGAAGCGATCAAGGGATTTAATAATCTGGTTGTTGATGGTGAGTTGGTACGTCCAGATGTTATTATTGTGGCCAGAGGTGGTGGTTCTATAGAGGATTTATGGTCATTTAATGAGGAGATTGTAGTGCGTGCTGCTTTTGCTTCTGTAATCCCGCTTATTTCTGCAATAGGGCATGAAACTGATACTACACTTTTAGATTTTGTTGCGGATAAACGTGCGCCGACGCCAACTGCTGCTGCTGAATTAGCTGTTCCGGTTCGAAGCCAACTTGTTTTTACGCTTGGTGAATTTGGTCATAGATTATATAACAAATTGGATACGTATTTAACTCATTTAGACACAAAGTTACTTTCATTTTCTAGAGGTTTGCCAAATATCAAATCATTAGTGACTAATTTCACACAAAAGCTTGATGATTTTTCTATCAGACTTGCTGAAGCCTATCCAAGGTATTTTAAATATTGGTTTGATATGGTCAAAAGCTATGAACAAGCACTTAGCGTTGCTGGCTTTAATAAAGACATTGTAGGATTGCAGACTAGTGTTATTGATTTTCAAAAAAGGCTTAATTATAGTATGCAAATTAATCTTGATACTAAAAGTAAAGAGCTTGATGCGATTTCAACATTGTTTGAATCATATAGTTATAAAAACACTCTTAAAAGAGGCTTTGCTATAATTACTGATGACCGTAATAATATTGTGAGATCTGTGAGTAATCTAACCTCAGACCAAAAATTTACGGTGGAAGTTAGTGATGGTAAGAAGATTGTTAGGGTGGAGTAAGACAAAGTAATCACTTATATATTGTTAAATTGGTGTTAATTAAAAGCCGTTTACTCTCTGTCGCCATTCCTGCGCAGGCAGGAATCTAGTCCTAAAAAAATAATTTCAAATATTTATACACTTACGGCCTTCAGATCTTCGTTCTTCTCCTACTATTTTGAATGCAACTCGATATCAAGATAGTTTTAAACATTAACCTTATTTTAATCGCCGTGATAGAATATTCCATAACTTAGAAAATATGATACTTGTTTGATGCATTCATTATTGCTTGTGATGAAGCAATGAGGTGAGTGTATTACTATGTGATCTTTCATATTTTTGAGTTTGGTACTTTTTACAGAAACTCTGCCATCATTAGGGCCTTTGATTAAAAAAGGTATGAATGGGTTGATGCAACTGTCTCCAGCAATGACACCGATTTCATGATGTATTGTATTTTCTAACGCGGTATTCACAAAAGAGTTTTTCTTGTTCCCTAGTTGTTGTCCGGCAGGCCCAAAAAACCAGCGAAAAAATCCTCGAAAAAAAACATTTTTTTTCATAAAATCAACCACTTCACTTCCTTTATTGGGAGGTGCAATCATTACAATTTTATCAATATTTAATTTATGGTTAGTTTGAAGATAATGACGCAGGATAATTCCGCCTAAAGAGGAAGCTACAAAATGAATTTTTTTCTTTCTGTCAGTACAGAGTTTTTTGATAGCTTTTGCTAGATATTTTTCCGATAAATATTCGATTGAATATTTTGTTGACGGATAATTTAAGTTTATAACGTTATATCCTTCGTCACTAAGATCATGTTCTATTTTCTTCATTGATCTATTGCTTCTAGCAAGTGCGTGGAGCAATATCACATAGTCACCATTATTGCCAATAGAAACACATTTAGCTGGTGATTTACATAGCTCATTAATAAAACTTATTACTGCTTCAAATAAAAAATTCATATATCAAAATATTTAATTGAATTGGTGGCATGATAGCATCAATTTATAGTTATTTCTAGTATATGATATAATTTTACCTGGCTATGCAGTTTACTCCACTAGCTACTACATGTAGTATATAGTGATTTAGCTGGTACTGGATCAATTGTCAGCGCTTGTTGTATTAACTGATAAAAAAGTTTTCCCCTTGAACGAGATTTTCTTCGATTGAATCTAAA
>CAMCSP010000005.1 GCA_945877755.1 Rickettsia typhi
AGGCCAACGTACCAGACTCAAATATTCTAAACACGACTCTTCAGTTGGAAACATATCCATTAATTCAATCAAATTTGACGGTTTAATATTCATAATAACCAATACTACATGTAGTAGCTAGTGGAGTCAACTGCATAGCCAGGTAAAACATTATGGGATGCACAAATAGGAGGGTTCTTGCCCAATAATATTAATGAGTAAGTTATGAAGCATATTGAAGTTGTTCAGTATAATGATGATTGGCCAAAAATGTTTGAACAGGAAGCTGCTTCAATAAAACAAGCGCTTGGCAATAATTGTATAGAAATTCATCATGTTGGTTCTACGTCTATTCCCGGCTTATCTGCAAAACCTATTATTGATATAATTGCAGTTACTAAAGTTCCAGAAAACACCATAGAACCTCTAAAATCGTTAGGATTTGAATATAAAGGAGAATATAATATTCCAATGCATTTTGGATTTAATAAGAAAGAAGATACACAGGTTAATCTTCATGTTTATGAACAAGGCAATCCAGAAATTAAACTCAATATTTTGTTTAGAGATTACTTGCGTGCGCATCCTGAAGCATGTCAGGAATATGCTGAACTAAAAAATAATCTGCTTTCGCAAAAACCTTCATATGAAAAAAATAATCGTTTAGTTACCGGATATAATATGGGCAAAGATGCTTTTATTAGAAATATATTAGATAAAGCAGGATTTAATGAAATTAGAATGGTGCGCTGTGCCCATTATCATGATTGGGAAGAATATCACCGGATTTGTGAAGAGCAAATATTTAGTCCAATCAATGTGGTTTATAATCGTAATCATTCAAATTTTAATTCGGAAAATCATTATCATTATGTGCTATATAAAGGTACAAAAATTGTTTCTATTGCTCATATAGAATTTCTGAATGCAAATGAGGTTGCTATTAGAGCTTTTGCAACTGATTATCCGTATAAGGACCATCATTACGGTTCGCATATGATGGAATTTCTAGAAAAATGGATAAAGTATCATGGGCAGAATATTATTAGAGTCCATGCGCGCTTAAGTGCAGAGAAATTTTATCGAAAACTCGGATATGTTGAAATGGATTTTAACGACCTATCTCTTTCAAAGAGTTTTATTAATTTAGGCAAGAATCTATAAGTATTTAACTTAGTTATTATAAAGTTGTAGTAGCAATAAAACTAGTTTATAAGCTTCCAAAGTAAGTTGAGAAAAATGCATAATGGTTTTGTTGAGTACGAAATTAGCCATGGCATTGATGTAAATTATAAATAATTTTTTAGAAGGTGTTTTATGAAAATAGAAAGTTTTAATTTTCTAGATGAGTCTAGAGACAGGTTAATTCCAGTTGCTCTTTATTTTCATGAAGAAAGAAAGCATACTAAAAAAATTCCAGTAGTGCTTTTGAATCATGGGTCTGGATCATTTTATACTCGTTATTCATATCTTGCTGACTTTCTTGCTGATAAAGGTTATGCAGTAATTAGTATTCAACACGATCTTATTGAGGATGAACCGATTACATTGCCAAAATTTAATGAAGGAATAGTAAAAGAAATTCGTAAACCTATATGGGAAATGTGGATTGCCAACATGTCATATGTGATAAAGGAGTTTAAAAAAATTATGCCAGATTTTGATCTAGATAGACTTACATTATTGGGTCATTCGACTGGCGGGGATGTTATTATGTATTTTGCTGAAAAATATCCTGATATGGTTGCTGATCTCATTTCATTAGATGGGCTCCGTTGTCCCTTTCCAAGGAATATTAAATCACGAGTTCTAATGTTTTTAGCAAATGACACGATAACAGATCAAGGAGTGATTCCCAATAATAATGAAAAGCATCAGTTGGATATACAAACCGTAAAGCTTAATGCAAAACATCGAGAATATTCAGATCGAGGGTCTGATAATATTAAGCAGGAGGTGATATCAATTGTTGGCAAATTCCTGCATCTTTAGCTCATACTGAGTCGTAATCTTTATATCAGGTTGTCGAACTTCGAGTTCTACGGTGCTCAGCTACTAAAGTGTAGGCTCCGCTTCTCGACTACTTGTTCTACTACTGCTATTTTGATTGCAGCTCAGTATCAATTTCATCCAATCAAAGAGTTTATTTGATATCATCAAATATTGCTAAATTATATGCATCATTCCAGAAATGCCATTCCAAGCAGGTGCTTTTATAAAAAACATCTAGCATTTTTTCACGTATTTCATTAGTGGTGTTTTCACCTAGTTCATCAAAAATTTTAATTACTACGTCAACTGATCCACTGAAAGATTCACTTGAGTAATTTTTAATCCAATTGGTATAAGTATTATTGTTAACTGAATTTTTAGAGATTGATAACCCAACTTCTCGGTATGCCCAAAAGCAGGGCAATAATGCTGCAACTGCTAATTCTACTGGTTCAGTTGCACAAATACTTACTAAATAACTAGTGAAGCTTATTGTTGTCGGAGCAATTAATCCCGTTTTTATTACACCTGGATTTTTAGCAAAAATTCCTTTTCCGGCAGCAAAACAATTATTAGCATGTTGAAGAAATATAGGTGCATATTCTGATTTAATTTTTGCTGCAATAATGGAGTTGCACCTGCCAAAATCATGTAGCCAAAGACTATCTTGTTCAATGTAATAAGAAAATCTGTTATGAGCTAATGTCCCACGCGCCATTTCTTGATTGAATGGATGCGAAGTAGCTGCATTAATAACGCTTACTGATTTTTGCCATGCTTGTTCAGATAATTTCATAAAGACCTCGATTTATTATTAATTACATTGTCTAGTATTATTCCAACTTCACTTAGGTTAGTTACGGTAATATCTGGTTTTACTTCTGGTCTTGGGTTTCCTACTAAAATAGACGTGCAACCAGCAGCTTTTGCTGAAGTCACGTCTCCTGGAGTGTCTCCTAGATATAATATTGATCTGCTAGGAGCAATGCCGATAGAGTTTAGAGCTTCTATTAGCAAATCTGGACTAGGCTTAAGATGCTGATCATTTTTTGAACCAATAACAACCGAAAAATAATCACTAAGTCCAAGTATTTCAATCTCTTTTACAAGTAAGTTATGATCTAGATTACTTACAACTCCTTGTGGTAATCTATAATCTTTTATTCTTTTGATTAGTTCCTCAGCACCTGGTATTAGATTACTTCTTGAGAGAGGGTGTGTAGAAAAATGATGACGAAAGGCCTCAAGCGCCTCTTCTGTTTTTGTTTGGCATTGCATGGTTCGTGTAAAAGTATCACGAATGGATTTTGAGTCTGCTAGAGACTGCATTTTTGGATGACCAAACATAAACAATACTTCGTTTATACTATTAAGAAATTGATTTCCTCGAAACTCCATCAAAGTTCCGTCCCAGTCGTAAAATACCCCAGTTATGCCATTTGACAAAGAACGAGTGGTGGTTACAGTTTGTAAGTACCTAGGAGTAAAATTCATTTGTAAGTGTCTGGGAGTAATTTTCATAATGAGCCCATATCCTCAATGGTTTCGGTGTAGATCATCACCAATAATTTTCCTTCAAGAACTTCTATAGTAATATTTTCTGAAACAGTTCTGTTAAAGCAGGAATTATTTCCTGGAAATTGTAATGTTTCATCATTTAATTCCCATTTTAAACCTAAAGTTCTAACTTTTGCCTTTGTCATAGCTAGTAGTGATATTTTAGTATTTGGCGTTAAAACCAAATTAGAGACAGTATGTCCTTTTAAGACATAGCCAATTAATGGCGGAGAATAGAAGGAGCATTCATTTTCGGCGATGATATTGATATTGTATAAAATATGATCGATAAACCCGCCACCAATACCAAATACAATAGTAGGTAATAATTGATTTTGAGCAAGATAGTGTAATGCTTTCTGGAAATCTGACTGATCTTGATTAGGCAAATAAATTATTTTTCTGTCTGGGTGGTTATCACGTTCAATACTATCGAGATCGCCAATGATTATAGATGGTTCTATTCCGATCTTTAGCAATTTATCAGCAGCACCATCAGTCGCAACAATTACTTTATCTTCAGTAAAGAAGTGACTGGTTGGCAAGTCGCCGTTCAAGCATAAAATGGATTTGGCATTTTGATAACATTTAAGTGGCATCGTAATATCTTTTTTGAAATATAGATATCAAGATAGTTATTAAGCCAACTACATTACTATAAATAACAAAATCGGCACCTGTATATAGACCATAAACAATCCATGATATGGAGCAGCCAAGAAAGTTGTATAGCATGACTTTTGATATATCATGTGCTGATTTTGTTTTGTAAGTTTTGTAGATTTGTGGAATAAATCCAACAAAAGAAGTAATGGTGGCTATAATACCAAATAGATCAACTATGTTCACATCTCCCTCCGCTAGCATTAACTAGATCAAGTTGTAAGGGTATTTCTCAGCTGAAAAAGTAAATTCTAAATCAGCACCCCTGGTGAATTATTTTCAAGCTGACTATACATTATGGCTGATTTTTGTCAAGAGCATTCTGTAGTTTAGATATTGTTATTAAAAATAATTGTGATTTTTGCTAAATGGTAGTACCAATAAATAAGATTTATTTTTATTTACTGATTTCATGAATAAGGTTTCGTTACCACCATTTTGGATTATCGCGTTTATTGCGGGGTTACCGTTATTTGCTGAAACGGCTTATACACCGTCATTGCCTGACATTGCTTGCGCATTAAAAGTTTCAGAATCAATGGCTGAGTATACACTTACTGTATATATTTTTGGCATGGCTATTGGTATTCTTTTCTGGGGACATCTTTCTGATAGAATTGGACGAAAGCCTTGCATTTTAGGAGCCCTATGCTTTTTTATACTTGGTTGTGTAGGTTGTTATTTCTCTGAGTCAATTCACATTTTGATGTTCTTTAGACTTATTCAGGCATTCGGTGGGAGTGTAGGAAATGTACTCGCTCAATCTATTGCTAGAGATGCATTTCAAGGACCAGCTTTAGGAAAAGCATATTCTGTAGTTGCTAGTAGCGTAGCGCTTTTTCCGGCTATCGGTCCAGTTATTGGTGGCCATATAGCAGAGTATTTTGGGTGGTATGATATTTTTTTATTCCTTATAATTTTTGCACTAGTTTTGGGTTGGGCTGTAGTAAAAAAACTGCCTGAAACTCATGGAGTAAAAGATCAAAAGTCAATATCCTTTAAAGAAGTATTGCCAATTATGCTAAAGGATAAAAAACTTATTGGCCTTGGATTATTGGTAGCTGCAAGTAATGGTTTGGGGTTTTGTTATTTTGCAGAAGCGCCATTTTATTTAATGAATCTTCTTGGGTTGACCACTAGTGAATATGGTTTTACTTTTATCGCTATTGCTATTAGCGCTATGTTTGGTGGATTGTGTTCGGCAAAACTTCAAGATAATTATACGTCTAGGACTATTTTAGGATATGGGCTTTTATTGATATTGATTGCCGGCTTATCATTTAGCCTAATCATAATATATAATACAGAAATTGAGCAAATGTCTAATCTTGCGCTAATTATTGTTGCGGTTACAGCGCAAATGATTTTTACTTTTAGTAGAGGCTTAGTTAATAGTAATGCTCTTGCATTAGCCTTGGTCGATTACAAATGGTGCGTTGGCACGGCATCTAGCTTGTTTGGCTGTTTCTATTATTTCACTGTATCATTATTTACTTTGGGTATGGGGGCGTTACATAATGGAACATTGTTACCAATGCCACTATATTTCTTCGCAATTGGTTTGTTTATGATGTTGGTGAGGAGAATAACCATGCGTGGTTAACTCTTCTTATTATTTCAACTCGGCTGTTTGGTTATGTTTTGCATGCTTATTTTCCTTTGCGCAACCTACATATAGGAAGTAAGAATTATTTTCAAAAGGATATGACTTGAAATCTATCTGTGTTAGACCAAGTTCTTTTCGAATCAAATTTCTAAATTGATTTAAAATGATTAGATGAGACTCTCCTGATTCAGGATCACTTTTTTTATGAGAAAAAAATTCAGCAAATTTTTTAGAGATTTCTGGGTTATCAGTACATATAAGAAGTTTAGAAAAAGTAGCTCTGACATCTTCTATTTCGACTTTTTGCAAAAGCGCACCTTGTTTCTTAAAATAGTAAGAAGTTTGAGCATCTAAAATATTCAAGGCTTCTAGGAAAGCATCTTTCTTGACTTGTAATCTTGTTTCAAAGTTTTTTTGGGGAAAAGCTAGCGCATATGCAATAAAAACCATAATCAATGGTAGTAATCCTTGCATTAGCTGGGCAAAAGTTTGTAAGTATTCCATATGCCACCTACTTTAATTAAAAAATAGACATTGGTATTACATTTAAAATGTATAGCAGATTTTTGGGATAGTGTCAAGGAAGTCAGTATATTGTACCATGCTAAGCGCTTATTTCACGTGAGTTTTTTCTTTCAATTCCATGGCTTTTTTACGCATATTATGGTATTCTTCTATTGGAATATATTTATCGACAGGAATATAATCAATAAATAATTTACCATGTACATGATCGGTTTCATGTTGAATAATGCGAGCTAAAAATCCTTCAGCAGTGCCTTCTAATAAATTGCCCTCAACGTCATAAGCTTTGTAATTGATTTTCTTGTAGCGTGTGACTAGGCCAGTAAGATCTTTCACTGAAAAACATCCTTCATAATCTTCATTTTTTCCTTGTTCTTCAATTCCTTCATAACTTGGATTAATCCAGATAGATTTAGGCATTGATTGAGTAAAATCTTGACGCCATTTTTTTAATCCTGGAGTTTCGTTAGCAGCAAAAACTATTATTTTTTTGGCTATGCCGACTTGTGGTGCAGCAAGTCCGGCAATATTCGATTCTTCATCATATTTCGCTTCTAATATTGCAATGTCGTTCTTATCCTCAACGCTTAAGGGAAAAGTTAAACTTTTGGCAGGAGTTGTTAAAATATGAGGCCTAAAGCCATTGACATCAGCAACTAAATATTGAGGTAGAGGATGTTTTTTAGTAGTGTTCATGGTGTTTATTATCTATATAACGAAAATTTTTTGGTTATCTGAGAGACAACATCCCATTTTCCAAAAATTACAGAAGCATAATAAATATGTTCATTTTGAGTCTTTTTTGAAATAGACTCTATTTGCTCTAAATATGTTCCTCCAGTCATACTGTTGACAAATGCTAGTTGTGTGACCCCAGCCTCTTTTGCGCTTATTACCGCCTTCATGATCTCACTTGATTTGCCACGTAGCACTATGTAAGGCAGGCCTGAAATCTTCCACTCGTTAGCACTTGCATCGATATTAGATTGCAGAAAGCAAATGTTTTCCCCAAGCAATGCTCCAATTGCCAAAGAAGCATGCGCTACTGCATTCATCGCAACACCAGCCTCTATATCTTTATTTACGATTATAACTAGTTTGTTTTCAAAGGTCATTTTCCCTCTTTATATTAGTTAAAAAATGTTCTAGCCCAATGGTTCTTATAAGTTTGGTGAGCTAAGCCCCCATGCAAAAACTTACAAATAATAATTCGGATGGGTAAAACGCATTTGGCCTAAATATATACATTATTCTACTATATTGTTGTTATTTTTCTAGAGTAAATAATTGTTTTGCGATAATTATCAACCTTAAGCCCATCAAAGCAATACAGAATCAGATTAAGTATCAACTCCCCCAATTTTTTTGTGTTGTATCAGTAGATTGGCTCTGGTTTGAAATAAAGTTATTTATGAGTTCATTAAGCCTTTCAGCATCTTTAACCATACCTTTACTTTGAGCAATGGCTAAAGCCTGATTCAAGTATAGTAAGCCTTTTTCATTATCACCTTCTTTTAAGCATATCTTCCCCTTTATTTGCAATAAATGTACAAATGTTTTGCTACCCTCTTTCACTTGTAAGTTTTCAAAAAATTCCTTTGCTTCATTTAGTTTTCCTAGCTCCACTAAACAACGTATATATCTTATTGCTGTTCTACAATAATCGTCAGAGTATTCTTTATATATCTTCATAGCTTGCTTGTAATACTGTGAAGCTAGCTCTGATTGGTTAAATAAATCCTGATGTAATGCGCCAGCATTAAAGTATATTTTTGCTTTTACATATTCATTCATTTTTGGATTATTGGTTAGTTCTAAAGCTTTTTTTATCATTTTAAAAGCTAGCTCTTGTTGTTTAGTAGCTCTATATATTGCAGATTGCAAATACAGGCTTCTTCCCAACAAATTAGGGTCATCCCCAGCCAGTTTAAAGCCTTCTAAAGCAGCTTTTCTTGCTTCTTCGTAATTACCTAAATAAAAATAACAGCTTGCTAATCTTGCATAAATTAATGATTTTTCTTCATTTGTTAGAGCATCATTATTGATAGTCCTAATTCCTTTAATTATAATCTCTTGCCAATTTTCTTGCTCCTTTAAAGTATGATAGGAACTTTCAAATTCATTTAATCTTGTATTAGCTATCGCAGTTTGTATTACATTTGTTGCAGAACAATCTTTCGCAACAATAACTACAGCTGCAATAATAGCCATTATGGCTAATATATGTGATATTTTGCTCTTAGGTTGGTTCTTAATTTTGTAATGGATAAAGAGACTACTATAGGACTGATGCCATGAATAAGGTAATATGGCCCTGGCTTTAGTGCATATGCTTGTGAAAAATACATATAGACTTGTGCCAAATAAAGTTGATCGTATATTAATACTCAAATGATGTTGTGTAATCATATAACAATTTGCATACTACCTTTCCGGTATGGACTGAAGGCAAATGGCTGGGACGGTAGGATTCGAACCTACGGATGACGGGATCAAAACCCGTTGCCTTACCACTTGGCGACGTCCCAATGACAAAATAAGAGCTTTCTTTATAGATTTATTCTCAATCGATGTCAAATATCTATTGTTTGAAAATATTTCATTGAGAAGCACTACTAATTAATAAATTCCTTTATATTCAATGCAATATCGGCTATTGTCTGGATTTATTTTATAATAAATTCAGATGAATAATAAAAGAAGACGTATATTAGTGGCGATGTCTGGCGGGGTAGATAGCTCAACGGTGGCTGCATTGTTGGTTGATCAGGGTCATGAGGTTATTGGTGTGACCATGCAGCTTTATGATATGGGTGAAACCTTGGCACGCAAGGGTGCTTGTTGTGCTGGTCAGGATATTTATGACGCAAAAATGGTAGCTGATAAACTAGGTATTCCTCATTATGTGTTGAATTATGAAAATCGATTTAAGGATGCGGTTATTGAAGAGTTTGCTGATTCCTATTTACGTGGTGAAACGCCAATTCCATGCATTAAATGCAATCAAACCGTGAAGTTTACTGATTTGTATAAAATGGCAAAAGATCTTAATGCTGATGCATTAGCGACAGGGCATTATGTGCAAAAAATAAATGGACCAAATGGGGTAGAATTACATAAAGGTGTGGATGAACGAAAGGATCAAAGCTATTTTCTATTTGCTACTACTAAGGAGCAACTAGAGTTTGTAGAATTTCCTTTGGGTGGTATGACCAAAGATCAAACCAGACAATTGGCGTTAAAATATGAGCTTGAAGTAGCTGATAAACCAGATAGTCAGGATATTTGTTTTGTACCAAATGGTGATTATGCCTCGGTGATTGAAAGAATTAGACCTGGTGCATTAGACGAAGGTAATATTTTGGATATTGATGGTAAAGTAATTGGCAGACATAACGGTATTATCAACTATACCATAGGTCAACGTAGAGGCATAGGCATCGCGCATGCTGAACCCTTATATGTGATTAAGATTAATCCTACTGATAACAGCGTGGTTGTTGGCACAGAAAATCATTTACAAAAGGCAAGCTTTAGCATAAAAGAGGTGAATTGGTTATTAGGTGATGAGTTTCCGAGTGAGGGTATCAGGTCGAAAATAAAAATTCGATCAGGTCACGAAGGATGTGAAGCGATGATTAAAAAATCTTCCACCGATAATGGCTGCTTCATAGTGAAGCTGCTTGAATATCAAAAATCAATAACTCCAGGGCAAGCATGTGTTTTGTATGATGGCACGAGAGTGCTTGGTGGCGGGTGGATTGCTAACATTAAAGAATAAGGAATTTACTCATGAGTATATTTAGGAAAAAGAGCATTAAAACTGTGCATGATGTAAGTGAACATAGCAAACTTGAAAGACGGCTTGGTGCAATGGACTTATTGTTAATGGGTATTGGTGCTGTGGTTGGTACTGGTATTTTTGTATTAACTGGAGTTCAAGCGGCAACAGCTGCAGGGCCAGCAGTAATGGTTTCATTTATGCTTGGTGGTCTTACCTGTATTTTTGTAGCATTAGTTTATACTGAAATTGCTTCAAGCGTTCCAAGCGCAGGTGGTGCTTATACGTTCTCTTATATATCTTTAGGTGAAATAGTTGCGTGGCTTGTTGGTTGGATGTCGATTGTACAGCTATGCTTAGGTGCTACTACTGTGGCAGCTGGTTGGTCTGGTTATATGATGGGAATTCTAGCTCAGGCAGATATATATTTACCACATGCTTTTGTTAATATTCCGAGTAAAGGTGGTATTATTGATTTGCCAGCATGCTTTATCTGTTTAGTTGTCACTGCAGTTTTGATCAGAGGAATTAAAGAAAGCGTTAAATTTAATGCTATTTTAGTTGTAGTAAAATTAGTTGCTATCTTTATTTTTCTTATTGTTGCCGCCCCTCATTTTAAGTTAGAAAATTGGAGTAATTTTACACCATTTGGTATCGAAGGTGTTGCGGTTGCTGCTGGCGCAATCTTTATGGCATATACAGGTTTTGATGCTGTAGCAAATGCTACAGAAGAAAGTAAAAATCCTGAAAAAGATGTAACTTTCGGATTGATCGGGTCTTTGTTAGTTTGCATAGTGCTTTATGTTTTAGTATCAGGAATGCTTACTGGAATAGTGCCTTATACTCAGTTAAATAATACAGAACCTCTTGCCTATGCGCTAAAAGCTAATGGTAGCCAGATTGGTGGTGCTTTGGTAGCGGCTGGTGGTATTGCTGGTATGACTACGGTTATCTTATTTCAAGTTTATGCACAGTCGAGAATTTTTATGGCTATGGCTCGTGATGGTTTATTACCAAAGTTTTTTAGTAAAATTCACTCTAAATATCATACGCCTTATATATGCACTATCATTATAGGTGTTAGCATGTCTATTGTTGCCGGGTTCTTACCAATTGCAATTATGGGAAATATGGCAAGTATGGGAACTTTAATTGTCTTTTTAGTTGTTTCAGTTTCTGCTCTTGTTTTAAGAAAATCTAAGCCAGATATTAAAAGACCATTTAAATGTCCGGCCATCAATTTGGTTACTGCACTTGCGGTGTTATCATGTGGATATTTGATTTACAGCCTCTTAGATTCTGTTGGGATATATATGTTGATATGGATTGTCCTTGGTTTGATAGTTTATTTTGTATATAGTAAAAATAACGTTACTAAATATAATTTTTATAAGACTTAATTTCTAAATTGAATGATATGCAACTACAACCAGTAAGAGGCACTAAGGATATTTTGCCTGATGATTACGCAGTATATTTAGAACTTCTTGCTAAGGCTAAGCAGGTAACTTTAAGTTATGGTTATCAAGAGCTTTCTATACCGATTTTCGAATTTTCTGAAGTATTCAAAAGAACTTTAGGAGATTATTCTGATGTTGTTACCAAAGAAATGTATAGTTTTGAAGATAGAGGCGGGCAGAGTATCACTCTTCGTCCTGAACATACAGCAGGTATTGCAAGATGTATAATTTCAAATGGCATGCAACATCTTTTGCCATTGAAGCTTTTTACCATAGGGCCAAATTTTCGTTATGAAAGACCACAAAAAGGAAGACAGCGTCAATTTCATCAGATGACCGTTGAAGCTATTGGCTATAATAACCCGATAGTTGATGTGGAGGTTATAGCTTTGGCAGCTAATATACTAAAATCATTAAATATTTTAGATAAAACTAGATTGGAAATAAATACACTTGGTGATAATGAAAGCCGGGCTACATATCTAAATGTGTTGACGGGATATTTATCTAAATATAAAAATGATTTATCTGACGATAGTAAGGTTAGACTAGAAAAAAATCCTTTAAGAGTTTTAGATTCTAAGGATCCCAATGATAAAAAAATTGTTGCGGATGCACCAGTAATTTATGATTCTTTGAATGTTACATCTAAAAAGTTTTTTGATCAGATTTTGGAGTCGTTAACTAAAATTGGATTGAAGTTTATTTTAAATAGCAAGATTGTTCGAGGATTGGATTATTATTCGCACACAGCATTTGAATTTGTAACCGAAGAGTTAGGTTCTCAAGGTACAGTAATTGGCGGTGGCCGATATGATGATTTATATAAAATAATAGGCAATCATGATATTCCTGCTATTGGCTTTGCAATGGGAATAGAAAGAGCTTTTGAGTTATATAGTATTGCAAATCCACGGCCTGATATTAATAATGGAGTGTTTGTGGTTAGTTTAGGTGAGGAAAGCGATGTTCAGTCATTACAAATTGCCCAAATGTTGCGTGCACGAAATATCACAGTCTATTTTGAACAAGTTAATAATGTAGCAAAAGCTATTAAAAAAGCTGTGGCTAAGAAGGCTAAATTTGTGCTCATTGTTGGTGAAGATGAAACTAGAGAAAATAAATTCAAACTAAAGAACCTGGTTAATCGTGATGAGCAAATTTTAACAGTTGATGAATTAGGGCGTTATGAGTTTTAAAGACAAGTTAGGAAAAATTTTAGAGAAGCATGTTCAGCTTCAGGATAAGTTATCTGACCCTGAGGTTATTAATAGCAAGGATTTCATAAAATTATCTAAAGAATTATCAGATCTTGAAAGTATTGTAGAGAACGTTAACAGCTATAAAAAAATGGCTGATGAGTATGACAGCCTAAAATTATTGGTCGAAGATAATAGTACCGATAATGAATTGAAAGATATGGCAGAACAAGAACTGTATAATCTTAAAAAATTATTGCCAGAAGAAGAAAGAAAATTAAAGTTATCTTTGTTGCCTAAAGATGAGGCAGATTCAAAGAATGCTATACTTGAAGTTAGAGCTGGTACTGGTGGTGATGAGGCAGCACTATTTGCAGCCTCGTTATTTAATATGTATTTGCGCTATGCAGATTTACAGGGCTGGAAATGTGAAATTTTATCCATTTCTGAAACTGGTATCGGCGGTTATAAGGAAGCTTCAGTAAGTATATCTGGTCATGATGTGTTCTCTAAATTGAAGTTTGAATCTGGAGTCCACCGCGTACAAAGAGTTCCTGAAACAGAAACTAGCGGTCGTATCCATACTTCTGCAGCTACAGTAGCTGTGTTACCAGAAGCTGAGGAAGTTGATATAAAAATTGAAGATAAAGATTTAAGAATTGATATTTTTAGATCAAGCGGTCCTGGTGGGCAGTCAGTTAATACTACTGATAGCGCAGTGCGAATTGTTCATATTCCAACTGGTATTATGGTTCAGCAGCAAGATGAAAAATCTCAGCATAAAAACAAAGCTAAGGCAATGAAGGTTCTTAGATCTCGATTATACGAAGCAGAAAGAAATAGAACTGACGCCGAAAGATCAGCTTCAAGAAAAAGTCAAGTTGGTAGCGGTGATAGATCTGAGCGTATCAGAACTTATAATTTTCCCCAAGGAAGAGTTACTGATCACAGAATTAATCTAACATTATATCAGATTAACGATGTAATAAATAATGGTGAGTTGGGTGAACTAATTAATGCTCTGATTGCTGAAGATGAAGCAAAGAGATTAGCTGATTCTGTAGAATAGAAGTATATTAAGTTTGATAAAAATAATTTGTAATAAGATTTGTAATGTTATAGATTGAGTGTTGTTTTGTAACTGAAATACAATAAGAATAACAAATATGGTATCTTTAATAAATTTAGAAGCAATTAAAAAAAGCAAGCTTTTTAATAACCCTTACCCTTATCTAATGGCGAATAATGTTTTAGATAAAAAAACATCGACTAAGATAAATAATGATTTCCCTGTTATGAATAAAACAGGGTTTTTCCCTCTTGAGTTATTAAATATTCATGGTGCATTTGCTGACCTTATTAAAGAATTGCAGAAACCTGAATTTTCTGCAACTTTAACTGAAAAGTTAGGGGTCGAATTGCGTGATAAACCTCAAATGATTACGATTCGTGGTTGGTCAGCAAAAAAAGATGGACGTATCCATAATGATGGAGCAGCAAAAATTGTAACTGCATTATTATATCTGAGTGAGGATTGGTCTGATAAAGAAGATGGTGGAGGTTTTAGGGTATTAACTAGTGATAAAAGTTTTGATGACCATGTTGTTGAGGTAACTCCTGAATACGGAAATTTTGTGACATTTGTTCGAACAGAAAATTCTTGGCATGGTCATAAGCCTTTTATTGGTAAAAGAAGGGTAGTTCAGATTACTTGGCTTCGTAGTTGGGAAGATTTGGAACGAAAAAATAAACGTGGAGCATTTTCTTTTTTTCTAAAGAAATTTTTGCCAAGTTTTATTACTGGTATTCCTAAATATTAAAATTAATAAAATTAAAAGAATTTTTACTATAGAAAAATTACAGTTTATGCTAAGCTTGCTGTTATTATAGAAAAAATAGGTATTAATATATGCAAGATAAAGCATTAAAGAAACGGCCCCTTTCTCCCCACTTAACAATTTATAAACCGCAGATAACTTCTATACTCTCCATCATGCATCGTATTACTGGGGCTAGTATGTTTTTCGGGGTCATTTTTCTGTCTTGGTTAGTTATTGCTATTTTAATGCAAACTACCGGTTTAAGTTTTTTTGAAACAGACTTTGGCAGGATCTTAGATAATTTATTGTTTAGAATTATGTTAATGGGATTGATTTATTGCTTGTATTATCATTCTTTAAATGGAGTTAGGCATCTTTTTTGGGATTTAGGTATAGGCATTAATAATAAAGCAGTTTCTGTTTCTGGAGTTGTAGTAGTTACTGTTGCTATTATACTTACTGCAGTAACTTTTTTTATTGCTTCTTATAACGCATTTTAAGGCATGTTCATGAGCGAAAATAAAATAAGATCGTCAGCTAAGGGTAGCTGCCATTGGTGGATACAAAGAAAAACAGCGGTAATAATGATACCATTAGTGATTTGGTTTGCATTGGTGATCAATTCATTTTTATTAGATCCAGAGTTAGTGATTAATACTTTATTATATTCACCATTGAGATTTTTCTGTTTTTTGATTCTGATTAATATTTCTATTTTTCATGGAATGCTTGGCATGAAAGAAATTTGTGAAGATTATATTCATAATAATGCTTATAAATTCATAACAATTTTTCTTATAACTTGTTTAAGTTGGGTGACAATGCTAGCTGTGTCACTTGTTTTACTTTTTAATTTTTTTATCAATGTTTAAATAAAAGATTATATGGATAGTTACGAAATTATTGATCATAAATTTGATGTTATTGTAGTGGGTGCTGGCGGTGCGGGGCTTCGTGCTACTTTTGGTATGGCTGAGGCCGGCTTATCTACTGCCTGTATAACTAAAGTTTTTCCTACTCGTAGCCACACAGTTGCGGCGCAGGGCGGTATGAGTGCTGCTTTAGGTAACATGAGTGAGGATAATTGGCGGTGGCATGCTTACGATACAGTGAAAGGCTCTGATTGGCTTGGTGATCAAGATGCAATAGAGTATATGTGTAAAAATGCTATGCAGGCTGTGATTGAATTAGAGCATTATGGTGTGCCATTTTCTAGAACTCAGGAAGGAAAAATTTATCAACGTCCTTTTGGTGGGATGACTACCAATTATGGTGAGGGCAAGCCAGCACAAAGAACATGTGCTGCAGCAGATAGAACTGGTCATGCTATTTTGCATACTTTGTATCAACAGGCGCTAAAGTACAAAGCACAATTTTTCATTGAATATTTCGCAATAGATTTAATCATGAATGATCAAAATGAGTGTGTTGGTGTGATGGCCTGGAATCTTGATGATGGAACATTGCATCGTTTTCATGCTCACTATGTGGTAATAGCGACTGGCGGTTATGGACGAGCATATTTCTCAGCTACATCAGCCCACACATGCACGGGTGATGGTGGAGCAATGTGTTTAAGAGCCGGGTTACCATTGGAAGATATGGAATTTATTCAATTTCACCCAACAGGGATTTATGGAGCAGGTTGTTTAATTACTGAAGGTTGTAGAGGTGAGGGCGGTTATTTAGTTAATTCTGAAGGCGAAAGATTCATGGAAAGATATGCTCCTAATGTTAAGGATTTGGCTTCACGTGATGTAATAAGTAGAGCAATGACCATTGAGATAAGAGAAGGTAGAGGGGTTGGTCCAAAAAAAGACCATATTTATCTGCATCTGGATCATTTAGACCACGAAGTACTTAATACTCGTTTGCCTGGTATTTCAGAAACAGCAAAAATTTTTGCTGGTGTTGAGGTCACTAAAGAACCAATACCTGTATTACCAACTGTGCATTATAATATGGGTGGTGTACCAACTAATGTTCATACTGAGGCCATTCGCTTAAATAAAGGCAAGGAAGAGGTTGTACCTGGTTTGATGGCAATTGGTGAGGCTGCTTGTGTTTCTGTGCATGGCGCTAATCGTCTTGGTTCTAATTCCTTATTGGATTTAGTGGTGTTTGGTCGGGCTGCAGCATTAAGATGTAAGGAAGTTTTGTCAAAAGGCAAAACTTTAAAACCATTGCCAGAAAATGCTGGTGAAGGTGCAATTGCTAGATTTGACAAAGTGCGTTTCTCAAATGGTTCATTATCTGCTGCTCATATACGTGATGAGATGCAACATGTTATGCAAACTTATGCAGCAGTATTTAGAGATCATGACAGCTTAAACGATGGCGTGAAATTAATTGACAAAGTATGGAAAAGCTACAAGGATTTGGGAATTACTGATCGTGGCATGGTTTGGAATAGCGATCTTGTTGAAGCATTGGAATTACAAAATCTTTTAGAACAATCAGTAGTGACAATGTATAGCGCGGAAAATAGGAAAGAAAGCAGGGGTGCTCATGCTCGCGAAGATTTTAAAGAGCGTGATGATAAAAATTGGTTAAAACATACTATGGTTTCACTTGATACAAATTCTGGTAAAGTTAAGATTGATTATAAATCAGTTCATTTATATAGTTTAACTGATGAGATAGAGGTTTTTCCTCCAAAGAAAAGAGTTTATTAAGTAGAGAGTATAAAAAATGGTTGAATTTAGACTTCCTCAGAATTCTAGAGTTAAAGATGGTAAAAAACATCAATGTAAGAGCGATGTTGATAAGAAAGATATTAAGACGTTTAAGATTTATCGTTATGATCCTGAAGATGAAAATAATCCAAGAATAGATACTTATGAAGTTGATATGACAACTTGTGGGCCAATGGTTTTGGATGCTTTAATCAAGATAAAGTCCGAAGTTGATTCTACTTTGACTTTCCGTCGTTCTTGTCGAGAAGGAATTTGCGGAAGCTGCGCAATGAATGTTGATGGCACTAATACCTTAGCTTGTATTAAGGCAATTGATGATATTAAAAATGATGTTAAAATTTATCCTTTACCTCATATGCCTGTGGTTAAAGATTTAGTCCCTGATATGAACAATTTCTATGCACAATACGCATCAATAGAGCCTTGGCTAAAATCTGATATGCCACCTCCATCTAATCAAGAGAGAATACAGTCGATTGATGATCGAGGTAAATTAGACGGTTTATACGAATGTATTTTATGTGCTTGTTGTTCTACTAGCTGCCCTAGCTATTGGTGGAATGATGATAAGTATCTTGGTCCAGCAGTATTACTACAATCTTATCGTTGGATTGTTGATAGTAGAGATGAGGCGACCGATGAGCGTTTAGCTGAACTCGATGATTCATTTAAATTATATCGTTGTCATACTATTATGAATTGCACTAAAACATGTCCTAAGGGCCTAAACCCAGCTAAAGCTATAGCTGAAACAAAGAAAATGATGTTAGAACGCAATGGTATTTAATACTATGTTTTATGAAGTCAACTTTCTTAATGTTAGAGCAGGCTTTTTATTTGGTAGTTGCTACCATGGTTGATACTTCAACTACTCCTTTACAATTTTAGAAAAGTTTGTAGGTAAGAAGTTAGTATAGTTTGTTTAATATATAAATTTTTATTGACATAGCTAATATCTTTCAATATTTTAACCTTTCGCAATTTGTTTTTTATCGGACAAAATCATGGAAATATTTAATCTGCTGAAGGTAATAGACGCCTTTTATTGGTCATATATTGGTGTTACTTTTATTATCCTTTCGGGAGTTTATTTTACTATTAAAACTCGCGGTTTTCAATTTCGTGTTATTTATAACTTTAAAGATACTTTCCGCAGTATTCGCAATGAATCAAGAAACAAGGATCTTCCAGGCGTTCATCCAGTAAAATTATATTTTGCATCGATTGGTGGAATGATAGGTTTAGGCAATATTGTAGTGATTACTACTGCTGTTGTTTATGGAGGGCCTGGTGTTTTAGTGTGGCTGTGGTTGGCATCTTTTGCTGGAATGATGATCAAATATAGTGAAGTATATTTAGGAATTAAGTTTAGGCGGCTTAATAAGAAAAATAGTTTTGATGGTGGGTCGATTTATTATCTACAAGAGGCATTCAAGCCAAAAATTTTCTCTAAAGCTTTATGCTTTCTCTTGTGTATTTATGGCATAGAAGTGTCCCAGTTTAAAATTATTACAGATACGGCTTCCAAAACTTTTGATATTAACCCAACAGTGATCATTTATGGCTTTCTAGTGTTGACAATGTATGCCTCAGCTGGTGGTATTAAAAGACTTGCAAATACATGTACATGGCTTATGCCTCCCTTTATGATTTCTTATATATTTTTGTGCTCTTGGGTACTAATCGCTCATTATGATGTATTACCTGAGGTACTTATGTCTATTATTACATCTGCATTTCAAGGGCATGCACCAATTGCTGGGTTTGCAGGTAGTACTTATTTGATGGTTGCCCAGACAGGTGTTGCTCGTGCTGTTTATTCTAGCGATATTGCAGTTGGTTATGATTCTATCATACAAAGTGAGGCTGCTACTACATTTCCATCTATACAGGCAAAAATGGCAGTTTTTGCACAGATGACAGATTCTGTTATATGTAGTTTAAGTATTTTGGTAGTTTTAGTTACTGGCGTTTGGCATAATCCCTTTTTATCTGATCCTTCTGAGTATATAATCGCTGCTTTTTCTATACATTTTCCTTATATAGAATATTTTATGGTGATTTTATTTTTCTTAGCAGGATTCACTACTATCATTACTTATTTTACAGTAGGCATAAAATGTGCAGACTTTTTAAGTATCAAATGGGGTAAAAAATATATATTATTTATGCTATTATAGCTTTTATTAGCACTGAGTATATAGACCAAACCAGCCTTATAACTATCATGAGTCTTTCTGGCGGTATGCTAGTTCTTCTGAATCTTTCCGGTATTCTTAAACTTAGAAAACATCTGAAATTCCCAATCTAATTTGGTAGTATTCTTAATATATAAATTCCTTTTTCTAATAAAGTTTGTTTGCAATGTATAAATAAGGCTTGTAAATTTAACATATAGTCTTTTGACATGTTAGAAACATTTACAGTAATTTTTTGATAATGAGATATCAAGGTTATAAGAAATATTTATCAAGGGTGATTTGCCTTTTATTGCTTGGGCTTATTTCTGCTTGTACAGATGTGGTTTGTATAGAACCAGATGATTTTGGGTATGGTCACGCTAACATACCTTCAAATCCTGGTAATTCGATGATACATTCTCCTCAGATTCCTGGTAGTAAATTTATTCCTGAATATGCAGATTGGACTGACACTGGCTATATAACTGATGGTAGTACCCCAATAGTATTGGTTGTAGATAATAACTGGAATAATGTTAGTAATAGTGACAATCATCATAATCCAAATTTGGGCAGGTGTAATGGTGCCATACTTTCTTCTGATTATTCCTGGACTGCATGGTTTGGTCAATTTCAAAGCGGTGGTTTTATTTTTCCACAATGTACTGCCCAAAGCGACTGGTGTAAACTCTCTAGCCCTCCTAATAGTACTTCTATTTCAAATATACCATGTACTTTTACTCAGGGAGTAGGAGGATATGCATTATTAGTACCGGTTGATGCGAACGGAGCGAGCAACCCTAGTCCTAACGCTACTAATGGGCAAATTTCTCAAGCATGGAGTATTTATCATTTAGGTGCTACTGCTCCAGGTGGACAAGCCTCCATATGTGCAGGAAATGATAATTCTACTTTATATGATGCAAGTTGTCAGGCAGGGGGGCTATATTTACCTAATTCACCCCCTAACTGTGTTCCTTCCAGTGGTAATACTAATATAGTTGGTTGCAAGCTATATGTAAAAATGCTTGATCAACTTTATGAGGATAATTATGGAAATTATGCATTGTCAGTTAAGTCTGGGTTTGAAACTAGTCCTGGTGTTTTGAGTGGTTTAGTAAGCTTAGTAACTAGTACTTTGAACGACTCAACCGCTAAAATCTATCAAGCTCTTATACCATACTTAGGTTATATTAGAATTATTTTGATTTTATATATTGTATTTGTTGGCATAGGGTTTTTGATAGGTAATGTTGAAATTACCCAAAGAGATTTTATTGTACGTATATTAAAAGTAGGTTTAGTTATACAGATAGCTACAACTGATACAAGCTGGAGCTTTTTCAATGGCTATTTCTTTCAATTCTTTACTGAAGGTGTTGGAGAAATCACTGGTATGCTGTTTTCTGGTGGTAATGAAAGTGGTTTTGCTAAGTTAGATCGAATTGTCAATGAATTTCTTTCACCTCAAACCTTGCGTAAGGTTACTGCTTTATTATTTACAAGTATTTCTGGATTTTTATTCTTCTTTATGTTCTACTTTGTAGCAATGATAGCGATTTATGCTGCTATTAGGGCGGTAATAATGTATATCATCTGTTATACTATAATCTCCGTTTTAATTATTATTGCCCCGATTTTTATACCATTTATACTATTTAAGCAGACAAAGCATTTCTTTGATGAATGGCTCAAATACTTAATAAGTTTTTTCATACAACCAATAGTAATTTTAGCTTTTGCGTTTTTTGTTTGTGAATTTGTTTTGAACCAAATGTATTATATATTAGGTATAAGAGTTTGTTGGACTTATATTACAACAATTTTTGCAGGATGGGATTTATATTTATGGAAGCCTGCTCCAATTGCCAGTAATCCAGATGGAACAATTCCACTAAATTGTATCAGTGCACCTGGTAGAATTTGTGGAAACCCTTCAAATACCTCAAGTAATGGTTGTGGCGCTTCAAGCGATCCATCAACATCAAATATTTATAATTGTGACTCTCCTAATGATATGTGTGCTCCATATGAATGTAATGCCATGAGGAATTCAGATACTCCATATCTTGATCCAAATTATGCTAATGATCTTTCTAAGTGGCAAGAGCTTATAAGCGGTGTATATATTGATTTTACTGATGTAGCAATTTTTGCTGTGCTTGGATGGCTAATGCTGAAGCTTATAGATGTGATCCCAGAAGTAGCTAAATCATTAGCAGGAACACCGAGGATGATGACCAACATTGCTGAGGCGGGCAGCGCAGTTATAGGTAATGCTTGGGTTGCTTCTAAGAATGTAGCAAATTATGGTGCCACCCAGCTTGCAAGAGCTGGCAATTTTGGTGTTGCAGCTTTTACTGCCAGACAAGGCGGGGCGATTGCTGCTTTGCGTAGCGGTGTTTCAGCAGCTTATGATACCAAAGAAGTTGATATAGCAAAGAGCGTTAACAAAAGGATGACTAGCTTTAAAGAAAGATTCCAGGATTCTATAGGTGATAAAATAGAGAAGGCTAGAGATCATCCAAAGGTAAAATTTGCAGCTGATTTAGTCAAGAGTGTTACTAAAGATGCTGGCCTTAATACGTTAAAGTTAGCTGCCCGCCTTGGGGTTCGTGCAGCTGTACAAGTTCCAAAGGTTGTAGGTTTCATTCCAAGAGCTTTGACTCTTAATCAGAATAAAAAAGCAAGAGATTTTAGCAAAGCAGCCGGGAATTTAAGTAAAAGAGCTGATGATGCCGCAACTTATTTTATGGGCAAGTGGACTCCTCTTCCTGGGGGAGGAAAGCCAGTTGGCTTCATAGATGATTTAAGAAATGCTGCGAGTAAGCGTAAGTTTAAGTGGGGTGCTCCTGTGTTATCAGGCTTGATGAATAGCTTAGCTGATACTCTAGATGGCCAGGAAAATGTAGATAACGAAAAAAGGCAAAATATTCTTGAAAACTATCAAGATAAGATAGGCGGTTTATTAGATAACTTTTTTGAAAGTAAATTTGCTAAATATGGCCACGCTGTCCATAGCTTAACAGGCGGCGCGTTTGGTACTGATGCTAATGAACAGATAGAAGGTACTGGTAATATGTCTCGCGCGGATTATATTAGAGCACAACACGAAAAGAATTTAGACAATTGGCAAGGTGGCTTAATGGGTAATCCAAATAACTATCAGTGGGGTGCGACTCGGGCGCTTGCTAAAGCTGTAAATGCTCCTAGCAACTATCTTTTAGCCCAAGCAGATAATCAGTCACTTACTGAGGTGCCATTTTTGAATAGGGCCACTCAATCTCTTGGCCTTAACACAATGGATCAAGATCATCCAGTTAACAAAGGTCGAAATTAACTCATAATTGCATTTATTTTCTTCTTTTTTAATTGAAAATTGTAATCATTTTGTTTTTATTACATTGAATAAATGATTAATATTTGATACGTATATCAGCTATTTCATAATTTAGTAAAATAGGCGTAGTTATGAAATTAGACGGCGACACTGCTACAAAGACAGTAAACTTATTAGTAATTGACGATGAAGAGCAATGTCTAATGAGTGTTATGATGATGTTTTATGAAACAGACGTTAATGTTATTGCTGAGTCTGATAGTAGGAGGGCTCTAGAATATATTAATAAAAATCGTAATATAGATATAATATTATTAGATCTAATGATGCCAGATTTAGATGGTGTTGAGTTTTTAGAGGGGTTGCAGGCTATTGGGCTTGAAAAAAATATTCCTGTGATTTTACAAACAGGATCAACCAACTTTGAATTTGTAGAAAGAGCTTTATCTAGAGGGGCTATCGGCTATATTTCTAAGCCGTTTATCAAGGAAGAGGCCATGGACGCAATTAATCGCGTTTTTAATAGATAACTAATACTACATACTACGTTGCTCTTTTATCAGGTTGTCGAACTTCGAGTTCTGCGGTGACTACTTACTAAAGTGCAGGCTCTGCTCCTCGGCTACTCGTTCTCCTACTGCTATTTTGATTGTAATGTAATATTGAACTGAAATCTTTTGTTGCTAACAAAACTATTGCATAATATGTGTTTAATAGTTTACTCTTTATAGTTATGAATTGTAATCGGTAACGTGACAGAGCTCTGAGTCTATGAAAAGATTTTTCCGTACTATAATAATGTGTTTAATCTCAGTAGTTTCAGTGAGTTTGAATGCTTCTGCTGGATGTAATTGGCTTTGTGATTGTCCAGATGAGCCAGCTTTCTCAAATTCTTTTTCAACCTCTGGATGTAGCAGTAATGATAACTGGTGTTGGCAGACTTATACATCTGGTGCTTTTAATAATGATCGATTAAATCCAACAGCAACTTTTGGTGTAGATTGTTGTGGTTGGCATAGCGGAGGAGAAGGGAGTGGTAGTGTTCAGCTAGCAATAAATGAAATTGCAGCACCTATAAGTGTAAATACTTCATGGTGGCAGACTGGTTGTGGTTCTGGTTATGATGCTCTGTTAGTGCTTGTAAATCAGGCAAATGTAGATCATTCGTCAGATTATACCAATAACCCAATTACTGTTAATGTTAATAATTATGGACAAGTTCAGTTGCAAGATACCCCATTAAGAAGGGCTTGTGCAAATGCTGCAGGAGAAGAAGAAAGTGAGTTTTATAATTATCTTTGTAACTTATCAGACTTACCAACTGCTTCTACTCCCTGTGTAGTTAGTGATACTAGGTTGGTATGTTCTTTGCCGATAGCTTGCGCTATTTTTCAATATACTAATAATGGTGGTGGTATTTGGAATGATTGTTATTTTATCTTATTTCCGCCTTCTCCTCCACCATTTTGTTGTACGATATCAATGCCATCCCCGCCTCCAACAACTGCAAATATTTGCCAAGAAAAAACCTCTCCTTCATCGAATAATATATGTGTAATGGCATCTCCTGATGCTGGTAGGGGTGTTGCCCCTGTTGTTAACAACTTTTTTACGCCTTCTATTAGGGTAGCTTTTAACTCTCCATCTTCAGAATTTTTATCTGTTACTCCATGGTACTCTAATGGCTCTGGTAGTTCTAATTTTACACCACCTGCTGGTACTACTCCTACAGTTACACAATGTACTAGCACTGGTCAGCAAAATTGCATTATTGTGCCTCATCAATCATCTACTCAAACTATACCAACCAATATGGAGGTAATTTATTATTTACCAAGTACCACGCCTTTAGTTAGTAGATATTACTATCAAACAATAAACGGATCACCAGGATCTTTATATGGAGTTAACCTTGGCAGTTATTGTGATTTAAATCATAACCTACTTACCGGAACTTCTTCATCATGTACAATAACTGACTCAAATGGTAGCTCAAGAGAGTTTATGACCTACCTAAAATGCGCTAGTTCTACAGATCCTAGGACATGCTCGAGTGTTTGTGTCCAGGATGTTAATTTTGGAGGGGACGCTGGTCCATGTTCTCCTGTTCCAGCAATGCCTTGGCCAGTATCTGTAGCTGAGTGTAATGGCCCAGGATCTAACACTCCAACTAATTTCTGCATGAATTTAACTTTTCAAGATGGATATAGCGGTCAAATCCAAGCGGGCACTATCCCGAGCAATCCACCTAGTTCTATGTCAGGGATGGTTTATTACCCTGGCTCTATATCTGGACCTAGCCCAAAAATTCCTCTGCAAGCTATGGTTACAGACGATAATTACAGCCAGCCAGATATGACGGGAAATATATGTCTTAATAGTAAAGGTGCTGCAGTATCAACACCTTGTCCTGCATATAAAAGCGGTTATCAGCCTGGCGGATTATATTATGTAAATGGACAATATATGGGAGGAGGCACCCAATTATGTTATCTTCCTTATTCAAGCCCTGTATCATGCCCATCTGGTTGTGTATCTGATTGTAATTGCGTTGAATCTAAATTAATTACAAATCCTGCTGCCAAGCAGCCATGTCAGGCAGGTCAGCAAGCTCCATGTATGATCACAAGTTCGCTTATTAGTGACCGTGTGAGCCCAGCTGGTCCACCAGCTTTTCCTCTTGATCGAAGTAGCCTTACTACTATTTTTCCTTCGGCGGGTAATGGCGTAAGAGGGATGAATGCATTAGAGGCTGGGCTTTGTGTACCAATACCACTTCCACCGCCTTCTCCTCCGCTCAAGCCAATTTCTCCTAGCTAAAATTTATTTGTCTAATAAAGATCTTTTACTAATGAATAAATCATGTTACCATCCCCTTCCTGAAAAAAGGGGTTTTAATATGCGGAAAGTTATTTTTACTGGTAGCATCGCTAATAGCTTGGAATGGTATGATTTTGCATTATATGCAAATTTTGCTGGTTTAATCGGACAAAAGTTTTTTCCAACATTTGATTCGAATGTTGCGATGATAGCTGCATTTGGCGTGTTTGCTGTCGGTTTTTTAATGCGACCAATAGGTGCTGTAATATTCGGTACTATCGGTGATCGTTTCGGTCGTAAACTTGCGCTTAGTCTATCGATTTTATCAATGTCTATACCGACTGCATTGGTTGGGTTGCTACCTACCTATGAAATAATAGGCGTATGGGCACCAATTTTATTAACACTAATGCGGTTGTTACAGGGTTTATCTATGGGAGGTGCACTCATGGGTTCAGCATCATATATTATTGAGCATGCACACCCAAAAAATAGGGGTGTTGCGGGAAGTGCTTCTATGTTCAGCCTTTGTCTTGGTTTTACGTTTGGTTCAGTTGTTGCCTGGGCGCTCTCAACATATATGACGCATGATAATTTTATGAGTTATGGTTGGAGATTACCATTCCTATTTGGTATAGTAATTATGGCAGTGAGTTATTATATCAAGCATCATTCTACAGAAAGTCCTGAATTTGAAGAAGAAAAAACTTCTGGATGCCTTATTAAGCATCCTTTTAAAGAATTAATGAAATCATATAAGCAGGTTATATTTACTTCTATTTCAATTAATTCCCTAGGTTCAGTTGGTTTTTATGCATTAGCAGTTTTTGTTAGTGAGTATTTGCAAAGTGAGCGTAAGTTTAGTTTTGCTGAAGCAAATTCTATGGGCTCATGGTCTATGATGGTTATCATGTTTACTGTGGTTTTTGCTGGAGCAATGTCTGATTATATTGGACGTAAAAGATGGTTTATTCTAACTGCACTTGCTACCATAATTTTTATTTGGCCATTTTGTTCAATGCTAATTACTGGTGGGTACTTAGAAGTTTGTATCGCACAATTAATATTTGCCTTTATTATTGGGTGTTACCTTGGTCCTGAGCCAGCATTGCAAATGGAAATGTATCCAACTAATGTACGTAATACTGGAGTGGCATTTTCTTATAATTTAGGTTGTTCTATTTTTGGGGGCACTACGCCGCTTGTCTGTAAATTGTTGTTTGATAGTTTCCAAAATATTTACGTGCTAGCTTACTATGTTTCTGGAATTGCTGTGCTGAGTATTGTTGCTGTGTCTTTTTATAAGAATAGGTGGGTTGTTAGAAGTAATGCCAAGTTGCATTCTTTATCTTAGAAATTAAACGTACAAAAGCAATTTTGCATGGAATTAGCCTCTCACGTACTTCTAGTACGCTCCTGGGGCTCGCCATTTAAATTGCTTTTGTCCATTTTAATTTGGGACTTGGTATTAGTTTATTGAACTTCAGGATCCTCATGTCCGAATGTAATATTTGTACACTTATGGCCTTCAGATCTTCGTTCTTCTAGCATGCTTGTTCAGTAATTTTCTCTTTTGATAATGGTTTTGATTTCATCTCTAATATTTCTGAAATTGTGGAGAATATTTGCTTTGCATTTAATCCACATTCTTCATATTGCTCATCTTGAGTTGCTTGTTCTGTAAATAAATCAGGTATAAACAAATTACGTATTATAAGATGATTATTACCGAACATATCATTTTGCAATAAATAGTTATTTACATACGACCCAAAGCCGCCAATGCTTCCTTCTTCTATTGTCACAAGTATTTGATGATTTTTGGCAAGGTTTCTGATTAATTTTTCATCAATAGGTTTGGCGAATCTAGCATCAGCAATAGTGCAGTTGATATTATGTTTCTTGAATAGTAACTCCGCAGCTTTTTGTACTTCTTGCAACCTTGTGCCTAATGAAATTATAGCTACAGCACTACCTTGTTGAATAATTCTTCCTATGCCAACAGCTATCATTTCTGGAATAAGGTTAGCATTAGTTCCGATGATTTCTCCACGAGGATAACGAAATGCTACTGGTACATCATTTATTTGTGAAGCTGTTAGGATCATATTTGCTAGTTCTTGTTCATCACTTGCTGCCATAACTATAAAATTAGGCAAGGTCCCTAAATAGGTGATATCAAATGAGCCTGCATGTGTTGATCCATCTGCTCCTACTAAACCAGCTCGGTCTATAGCAAATTTGACTGGCAATTTTTGTATAGCGACATCATGAACTATTTGATCATATGCTCTTTGTAAAAATGTAGAATAAATTGCTACAAAAGGTTTATAACCTTCACAGGCAAGGCCAGCAGCAAATGTTACTGCATGTTGTTCAGCAATACCAACGTCAAAAAATCTTTCCGGGTATTTTTGTTGAAAAGTATCTAAGCCAGTACCTGAGGTCATGGCTGCGGTAATTGCGACTATTTTTTCATCACTCTCTGCTATTTCATTTAAGATTTTTGCAAAAATTTGGGTGTAAGTTGGTTTAGAAGCAGTATTTTTTTTTTGGATACGAGTTTCAAGGCAGAATTTGCCAACTGCATGAAATTTTTCTGCAGAAGCCTCTGGTGATTGGAATCCTCTTCCTTTTTCGGTTACTGCATGTATCAAAATAGGTTTTTTTATAGTGTTGGTGTCATCTCTTACATTTTCTAAAACTTTTACTAAGGTTTCTAAATCATGACCATCTAATGGCCCGATATAATAAAAACCTAGCTCTTCAAAAATGTTGCCATTTTTAGTCACAGATTTAAGGTTTTTCTCAATTTTTTGTAAAGCTCTTATTATAAACTTGCTTCCTGGCAGATTTGTAACTGAGGTCTTGATAGTGTCGCGTATAGTTAAGTATGGCTTTGAAGAGATAAACCTTGATAAATAGCTGCTCATTGCACCTACGGCTGGCGATATTGACATATTGTTATCATTGAGGATTACGATTAGCCTGTTACTCAATGAACCAGCATTATTTATTGCTTCATATGCCATGCCAGCGCTAATTGCACCATCGCCAATTACTGTGATCACTCTATTCGTGCTATTAGATAGCATTTTTGCTATCTCCATCCCTAGGCCTGCAGATATTGATGTAGAGCTATGACCAGTGCCAAAACAATCATACATATTTTCTGTACGTTTTGTAAACCCTGACAAACCATTTTTTTGTCTAAGTGTAGGCATTTTATCCCGACGTCCAGTTAGAATTTTATGTGGATAGCTTTGATGACCAACATCCCAAATCAGTCTGTCTACCGGGGTATTGAATACGTAATGTAATGCTGTGGTTAGCTCAACAACTCCTAAACTTGCTCCTAAGTGACCACCAGTTTGTGACACAATATTGATGATTTCACTGCGCAGCTCTTTACAAAGTTGTAAAAGTTGATCAGAATTGAAATACTTAATATCATTTGGGCTTTTTATTGTATCTAATAACATGAGATATGCAAATGAGTTGTTGGTTAAGATGATGCATAGTAGTATTACTATAGATTGGCTTATTTGTAAATGATGAACTACTTTTAGAGGGTTAATATGGGTGAAAATAGCGGTAGCGTTGCAAACGATCCTTTGTTTGTGGGATTAACTCGCCCAACTATGTTTTTAGGTGTTAGTTTCTCTTTTGCTCTACTAAATGGTTTTATTAATATTATTGCTTATATTAATGCACCTAGCCTTAAAGTAATATTTATTGCAGTCTTAATTCATATGATTGGCTATATTATTTGTTTTAAGGAGCCTTTGTTTTTAGAGCTTTACTTAAAAAGGGGAGCTGTAGCCACCAGATGTAAGAATAAGAGGTTTCATGGGGCTAACTCTTACGACCTTTATTAAACTAATACTTGGATTGTGATGAAATTATTTAAGAATCGTTCTGCTAGAGACAAGTATGCTAAAGACGAATATTCGGCTTCAAATTTCATACCTTATTCTTGTCATTGGAATAGACGTACTATTCTCACAAAAAATGAGGAATTACTACAGGTTATCAAGGTAGGCGGTTTCTCTTTTGAAACTGCTGATGATGAAGATTTAGATATAAAGAAGAACCTTAGAAATAATTTACTTAAAGGATTATCAACTGGTGGTATTTCATTATTTTTTCATACAGTGCGTAGAAGGCAAAGTGTTGTTGATACAGAAAATGGGGGTATAGATTCTCATGAAAGAGATAGCATTAGTTTTACAGAATTTGTAAATCAAGAATGGCAGAAGAAACAATTAAGTCAGGAGGCGTTTGTCAATGAGCTATTCATAACTGTTGTTCGTGGGCCTGATAAAGGAGGTGCAGCAATTTTTGAATATTTATTGAAAAAGTTCCAGCAAAAGACCGATAAAAGCAGTTGGGAAAGTCAGATGCGAGATATGCACGAGGAACTTGAGGAGACTACTGGTAGGATTATGGCTACTTTATCTGACTATAGTCCAAAATTATTGTCTGTTGTTGAAACAGAAAATGGTCCTTCATCTGAGATATTAGAATTTCTTGGCAAGATAGTTAATTGCGGTTATTCAAGCCCTTATATTCCTCCATTAAATAATATTGATCAATATCTGCCTACACATCGAATATATTTTGGGTATAAGTCTATTGAGGTTACAGGTCCTATGGGGCAAAGATATGCTGGTATCATTGCAGTTAAGGAGTATGGCCCAACAACCTCTGCTGGTATGATGGATGGTTTTCTTAGGATGCCTTTTGAGTTTATTATAAGCCAGTCCTTTGTTTTTACAAATCGTCAGGTAGCAATTGGTAAAATGCAACTTCAACAGAACCGCATGATTCAAGCTGAGGATAAAGCAGTTTCTCAAATAGTAGAAATTTCCAATGCGCTTGATATGGCTATGAGCGGTCAAATAGGCTTTGGAGAGCATACTCTCACAATGTTATGTTTAGAAGACAGTCCTAAAAAATTAGAATTTGCTTTGAACCAAGCCATAGTTGAGCTTAGTAATTGCGGTCTGCAGCCAGTTAGAGAAAAAGTTAACCTAGAACCAGCTTTCTGGGGGCAACTACCCTGTAATGAAAGCTATATGGTTAGGAAGGCAGTTATAAATACGCTAAATTTAGCAAGCTTTGCGTCTTTGCATAACTATCCTGTCGGTAAGGCAAAAGGAAATCATTGGGGTGATGCAGTAACAGTATTTAATACCACTTCTGGCACTCCTTATTTCTTTAATTTTCATTTGAGGGATGTTGGTCACACTACTATTATTGGTCCAACTGGTGCTGGTAAAACTGTATTGATGAATTTTTTATGTGCTCAGGCACAGAAATTTCAATGCAGGATGTTCTTCTTTGATAAAGATCGTGGAGCGGAGATATTCATTCGTGCTATTAACGGAGTTTATAATGTCATAGACCCTGGTAAAGCTTGCGGGTTTAATCCATTAAAACTTCCTGAAAATAGTGAGAATAAAAGTTTCTTGCTTGATTGGCTAAAGCTTTTGGTGACAGTGAATGGGGAGGAAATAACTGCAGAAAACATTAAGCTTCTGAGTATAGCAATAGAAGGTAATTATAAATTAAATTACGAAGATAGAATCTTGCGCAACATTGTACCATTTCTTGGAATGAACAGTGAGGCTAGCTTAGCAAGTAGAATTGATATGTGGCACTCTAATGGCTCTCATGCCAAGGTATTTGATAATGAAGTTGATATAGTAGATTTCTCTAAATCTGATACATTTGGGTTTGAAATGGCAGAGTTGTTAAAAGATACCATGGCATTAGGACCGGTATTATTATATGTGTTTCACCGAATTAACATCTCCTTAGATGGATCACCGACTATGGTTGTGCTTGATGAGGCATGGGCTCTCATCGATAATGCTGTATTTGCTCCTAGAATTAAAGATTGGCTAAAAGTTTTACGCAAACTGAATGCTTTCGTAATTTTTGCAACTCAAAGCGTTGAAGATGCGAGTAAAAGCGCTATTAGTGATACTCTTATTCAGCAAACAGCAACTCAGATTTTCTTGCCTAATCTTAAGGCTACCGATGTATATAGAACTTCTTTTATGTTAACTAAACGAGAATATATTCTTATAAAAAGCACTGATCCAGGAAGTAGGTTTTTTCTTGTAAAACAAGGTACGGATGCAGTTATTGCAAGGCTTGATCTTTATGGAATGGAAGATATTATTAATGTTTTATCAGGACGCAGTGAAACTGTATTATTATTATATGAAATAATGGACGAATATGGCCAAGACCCTAAAGATTGGTTGCCAATTTTTTATAAAAAATGCAGAGAGCTGAGCAATGTAAAGAAATGAATAAAATTAAGAAAAACATTAGAATATTTTTATATTTAGTTTCAGCGATTGTTGTTGCTGCGTGTAATTGTAATGCAGAAGGCCTAGATAATAATCTGGCTCAAACTCCATTAGGAGCTAATTGTGTTGCTACTATTAACTTTATTGTTCCTTCTACAACTAACGTTGACCCTATAACATCACATTTTGCTAATTTAATAAAGAGTGTTGAAATTGGTGCGCTTGGTAATATAAATCAAGAGGGGAGTTATATAATTTGTAATAGCACGAACGATGCATTGCAATCGTGCCTTTATGGAAGTAGTGCCGGAAACAATACGTTTACATTAACTTCAGATTATACTGCCGCTACCCCTAACCCAAAAGTACCAGCGCTCGATAGTGCGGGAAAACCTATCATTGATGCTAATAACAATCCAGTATATTGTCCTTTAACAAGGTCTGATGTGGATACTGAAGATATTATGGCTGTTTTTACTTATAATGGTACAGAATATCCTATTAAACCAAATATAAATGGCCCTGTGGTTGAGGTGATTCCTGGTAATTTTGGAATTGGAGGGTTTCGAGCAATTAAGGTTGGCACCCCTTTAACTGGAGTATCTGTTTGTTTGGCGATGCAGGGAACCCAGGGATATATATATATTGGGTGTAAAAGTCCTCCAATTCCTAACACTCCTTCGGGAAATACTGCTTGTACTGCTGGTGCTAGTAGCCACTCTAAAGCATTTTTCTCGGTAAGTGGCAGAGTAATAGAGTGTGTGCAGGACTTATTTGCAACAGTGTTTAGCACGAGTAGTATGTCTGGTTGTACTAACCCACCATGTACTACTATTTTTCAGAAATTTCAAACTGGCATGCAGAATATTGTCCAAGCGGCGCTTGTTCTTTACGTAATAATTTTTGGTATTAATGTATCTCTTAGCACAGAGGTACCGAAGAAAAGTGAAATATTAATTGCTTTATTTAAGATTATTTTAGTGATGTATTTTTCTGTAGGGCTAACGGTTGATGGCACTAGTTCGAGTGGGATTGTAGATTATGTTTATCCACTTCTAAAAGCTGCAATGAATTCTTTTGCACAATATGTTCTTGCGGCGGTTCCAGGGTTTTGTGAATATGTTCCTGCTTCGTATCCAACAGAGAATGGTGTAAATTATTCTTATCTGGCGTTGTGGGATGCTCTTGATTGTAGAGTTGGTTATTATCTTGGTTTTTATAGTATTTTTACTCCTAATCTTAATGGATTTTTTGGAATATTATCACTTATATTTCCACTGCTTTTTGCTATGAAGTTTTTGTTTATAGCATTTATGTTGTGTCTTGGAGTATTCATCTTGTCCATAGTAGTGTATTTTGTACATGTGTATATTTTAGCATTACTTGGGGTAACTATGATGGCGTATTTAGCTCCGATCTTTGTACCATGTGTTTTATTTGAAAAAACAAAAGATCATTTTGACTCATGGAAGAGTCTATTGATATCCTATACTTTACAACCAACTATTTTGACAGCATTTTTAGCAGTTATGCTTGTTGTATTTGATCAAATAATTTTTGGTACATGCACATTTGAGCCACAGTCCCTTGGAAGTTATACTTATTGGGTTATTTCCTCTAGTTCTGATCCAGCATGCTCCAATTCTTTTGGTTATCAGCTTGGTAGGGCTGATCCTGATACTATAAATTTATTGTTTTTTAGCGTTTCTATTTTTGATCCTGATATCGCAGGTCCTTTATTTAGCGGATTAGTTAAGGCAATGATTTTTGCTTTTATATTTTACTTCTTTTCTGAGTCTTTAGGAGAGTTTGCTGGGGAACTTACTGGTGGTAATAATTTGAGTAATATTGCTATAAGTCCAAGCGAGATAATGAAGCAAGCTGCTGGAAAAATGTATAAAAAAGTA
>CAMCSP010000006.1 GCA_945877755.1 Rickettsia typhi
TCAGGCCAACGTACCAGACTCAAATATTCTAAACACGACTCTTCAGTTGGAAACATATCCATTAATTCAATCAAATTTGACGGTTTAATATTCATAATAACCAATACTACATGTAGTAGCTAGTGGAGTCAACTGCATAGCCAGGTTACTTTTTATACCTTACTCAATAGAGCAAATCCAAATTCTCGTTTAGCCAAAGAAATTCGTTCTAAAATGACCAAACCTTTAAAAAGCGAGATTGGTAATAGGATTTCTTTTGCTTCCTGTTTGATGAAAGGATTATGTACAACAGAAGTCGAACCTAAAAGCATAGCTGCTGAAGAATTTAAAAAACTAACAGCTGAGATTTTGACAAAAATGAAGAAATAAAAGCTAAGTTTCTTTAGACACTTCAACCATTTTATTGTAAATAGCTAATTCCTGTTTAAGAATTTTTTGATATTCAGGATCATCAATATTCAAGAGTTTAAGCTCAATTTCTTCTACCAAGTTTAATGCCTTTTGTAGATTAACCTCAGATTTATTAACAGCATCGGCGATTAGAACAGTAACCTTGCCCTGATTTACCTCAACAAAACCACCATATATAAATACTGACTCTACAACCAAATCGTCTTGATAAACTTTTAGTAATCCAGGGTTTAGATAAGTTATAATTGAAATATGATCTGGTAAAATACCAATTTCACCATCAAAGGCAGGAACTGTAACCATACTCACTTCCTTCTCAAGAAATTTTTTCTCTGGAGTTAGTATATTGAGCATAAATTTATTTTGTCGATCTATCATTTTATTAAGCTACATTCTTTAATTTTTGCGCTTTGGCAATTACCTCATCAATATCACCAACCATATAAAATGCTGTTTCTGGCAAATCATCATGTTTACCTTCTATTATTTCTTTAAAGCTTCTAATTGTTGCTTCAAGAGGAACAAATTTTCCTGGAGCACCAGTAAATACTTCTGCAACATGGAATGGCTGCGACAAGAATTTCTGAATTCTACGCGCTCTAGCAACTATTAACTTATCATCTTCAGAAAGCTCATCCATACCAAGAATAGCAATAATATCCTGAAGTGATTTATAGGTTTGTAAAATCTTCTGTACTTCACGAGCAACATTATAATGCTCCTCACCAACAACAGCAGGATTAAGCATGTTAGACGTACTATCCAGTGGATCAACAGCAGGATAAATACCCAACTCTGAAATTTGTCTGCTCAAAACAGTGGTTGCATCTAAATGCGCAAAAGATGCTGCTGGTGCGGGATCCGTCAAGTCATCAGCTGGCACATAAATCGCTTGCACAGAGGTAATAGAACCCTTTCTTGTTGATGTAATTCTTTCCTGCATAGCGCCCATTTCAGTTGCTAATGTTGGTTGATAACCAACAGCAGAAGGTATCCTACCTAAAAGTGCAGAAACTTCTGAACCAGCTTGCGTAAACCTAAACACGTTATCAACAAAGAATAATACATCTTGCCCTTCTTCATCTCGGAAATACTCGGCAACAGTCAAACCTGATAATGCAACTCTAGCTCTTGCACCAGGAGATTCATTCATTTGCCCATAAACCAATGCAGCTTTAGATTTTGCCTGATCTTTTATATTAATAACTCCAGACTCCATCATCTCATGATAAAGATCATTACCTTCTCTAGTTCGCTCACCAACACCGGCAAAAACAGAATAGCCACCATGAGCTTTGGCAATGTTATTAATCAGCTCCATAATTAAAACTGTTTTACCAACACCAGCACCCCCAAATAACCCAACCTTTCCACCTTTAGCATATGGAGCCAAAAGGTCGATAACTTTAATTCCTGTTTGTAAGATTTTATTATCCGTTGCTTGATCAATAAAACTTGGTGCCTTACCATGAATTGAAGCTCTGGTTTTTGTTTTAATTGGCCCTAACTGATCGATTGGATTTCCCAACACATTCATAATTCTTCCTAATGTTCCTGGCCCAACTGGAACTGTGATTTGTTGTTCCAAATCCACAACTTTTGTTCCTCGAGTTAATCCTTCAGTTGAATCCATGGCTATAGTTCTAACTTCATTATCACCAATATGCTGGGCTACTTCTAGGACAAGAGTTCTATCTCCAATTTGGCATTCTAATGCGTTAAGAATGGCTGGAATACCATGCTCGAACTTCACATCCACCACCGCAGAGATAACCTGAGTTACTTTTCCCTCATTACTCTTAACACTCACCTTCTTCATACTTACCTCAATTAAATTTAATACAAATTTTTATATTGCTTCTGCGCCCGAAATAATCTCGATCAATTCTGTAGTAATAGCAGACTGTCTTGTTCTATTGTATAAAATATTCAAATCTTTGATCATCGCTCCAGCATTATTAGATGCATTTTCCATCGCAGTCATTCTTGCACCATGTTCGCTAGCAATATTTTCTAGAACTATAGATAGCAAATTAGCAGCCATATTGCGCCCTACTAAATCAGTAATCATTTTCTGAGCCTCTGGTTCAAATTCAAATTGATTATTTGAATCTTGTACCACAATATCATCTTGAGCAAACAACGGTAAAAGCTGCTTATAAGATACATTCTGAGTTACAGCAGAAACAAATTCATTAAAAAATATATAACATGCGTCAAAAGTTTCTTTACTGAACTCAATCATTAAAGAATCAGCTAATTTATGCAGAGGAGCAGAATCAAGTTTTTTACCATAAGTGAAGTTCTCAACCATCTTCACTTCGACATTTTTCAATAAATGTAATTGTTCATATCCCTTTTTACCTATGCATAAAATATTTACAGAATGATTTTGATTTTTAGCTTCTGCAATACGTTTTTTTACCAGCCTTACCACAGAACTATTTAAACCTCCACATAATCCACGATCCGAAGTAACAACTATAAATAGTAATTTATGAACATTGCCCCTGCCATAAAATAATGGAATAGAATTAGCATTATCTACATTACTAGCAACAATTTTAGTGATCTCATTCATTTTCTCAGTATAAGGCCTATTAGACTCTATAGCTTCCCTAGCTTTTCTTAACTTCGAAGCAGAGACCATTTTCATGGCCTTTGTAATCTTCTGAGTAGATTTTACGCTTCTAATGCGTAATTTTAGATTTTTTAAATTTGCCATACAACTTCACTTACTGTGCAAAATGTTTTACAAAACCAGCTAATGTATCTTTTAAATTACGCTCCGCTTCTTCAGTAATCTTTTTCTCTTTTGCGATACTTTGCAATAAATCATACTTATCTTTTTGATGCATAAATAACAAAAGCTCTTTCTCGAAACGCTGTACATCTTTAACATTGATAGTGTCTAAATAACCCTTAACACCAGCATAAATCACCACTACTTGCTCTTCTACTGCTAAAGGAACATATTGATCTTGCTTTAAAAGAATGGTCAGTTTTTGACCACGCAGTAACATCTTCTGAGTTACTTCATCTAAATCCGAACTAAATTGAGAGAATGATTCCATTTCCCTAAATTGTGCTAAATCTAATTTAATAGAACCAGCCACTTGTTTCATAGCTTTAATTTGTGCTGCAGAACCAACGCGACTCACTGACAACCCAACGTTAACAGCGGGACGAATACCTTTAAAAAATAATTCTGTTTCAAGATAAATCTGTCCATCAGTAATGGAGATAACGTTAGTTGGAATATATGCAGAAACATCTCCAGCTTGAGTTTCAATAATTGGTAAAGCGGTTAAAGAACCACCACCAAGCTCGTCTGATAATTTTGCAGCTCTCTCTAACAACCGTGAATGTAAGAAGAATACATCCCCTGGATAAGCTTCACGCCCTGGAGGCCTACGTAATAACAAAGACATTTGTCTATATGCAACTGCATGCTTGGATAAATCATCATAAATTATTAAAGCATGTTTTTTGTTATCTCTAAAATACTCACCCATTGCACAACCAGCATAAGGCGCTAGGAATAACATCGGTGCCGGGTCAGATGCTGACGCCACAACAACAATACTATATGCTAATGCTCCTTCTTCTTCCAATTTTTTTACAATACGCGCAACTGTCGACTGTTTTTGGCCAATTGCAACATAAACACAATAAATTTTATTACTTTCATCTTTATCAGAATGTGCTTGTTTTTGATTAAGAATAGTGTCAATTGCAATTGCTGTTTTACCCGTTTGTCTATCACCAATGATCAGCTCTCTTTGCCCTCTACCAATTGGAATTAGAACGTCAATAGCCTTTATACCTGTTTGAACTGGCTCAGAAACTGATTGTCTTTCAACAATACCAGGAGCTTTTACTTCTATTGGACTATAACTTATTTTTTTCAAGGGGCCTTTGCCATCAACAGGAACACCAAGAGCATTAACCACCCTACCAAGAAGACCTTCTCCCACTGGTACTTGCACAATCTTCCCGGTTCTTTTTACAGTTTGTCCCTCTATTATTGAAGTATCGCTCCCAAAAATAACAACACCAACACTATCTTGCTCAAGATTCAATGCCATACCTTGTACACCACTCTCAAACTCCACCATTTCTCCGGCTTCTACTGAATCCAAACCATATATTTTTGCGATCCCATCGCCAACAGAAAGAACTTGTCCAATTTCTTTAAATTCAGGTAAATCATCAAAATTCTCAATCTGCTTCTTTAAAATTCCTATTACTTCTGATGCCTTAATTTCCATCTTTTTTCCTCAACAATTTGTTTGCTTGCTACTATTAACTAATAAAATCTTCTGTGTTAAACTTAAATTTGCTAATCTTGTTTGATATAGAATTATCTACAACCATAGAGCCCGTCTTTATAATTAATCCACCCAGTATTTTTGGGTCAACCGTTGCATTAAGTAAAATTTTCTTACCTAACTTTTTTTCTAAATACCCAGCTACTTCTTTCAATTGTTTTTCTGTCAATTTAGCTGCTGACTTAACATCAGCTACTAATATACCTTGAGCTTCTTGGCATAACACAATAAATCTTGATATAATTTGTTGCAAGTAATTTAAACGCCCATTCACACATAGCATCAATAGGAAATTTTTGGTTAGATTATTAAATTTATATTGTTTAGATAATGTTTGAATAACAGACTTTTGCATGTCCAACTCAGAAACTGGTGCGCTTAAATATGAAAAATATTTCGGTAAGGCTAATAACACCTCGCTACACAAATTAGCATCATCAACTATTTGTTTTATTTTACCATTTGCTTCTGTAACCTGATACAAAGCTTGAGCATATCTATCTATGAGATTAAAATTCTGCGTCATTTAAATTGCTTAACCCTTTAAAACCGAACCATCCTATGTAAACCAGGTAAGCTAACATAGTTTTGATAGCTTCGCAAGATAGTAGATAAATATTTTAAAATTAAGCAATATATTCCATTAAATTCAAGATTGATTTAAGTAACCATCCTTAACGAAATAAAATGTATTAAGACCAACCCGCTTTAAAAAATCTTCGTCATGAGATATTACTATCATGGCTCCAGGGTACTCTATTAATACTTCAATAACATGCTCCTTGGTTCCTAAATCAAGGTTATTTGTTATTTCATCTAATATTAATAGCTTTGGTGTATTTACTGCTATTTTAGCTAAGCATGCCCTAACCTTTTCTCCACCTGACAAAGTTGCAATAAGCGCATTTACTTCTTCATTTTTATGAAAAAGAAAATCATTAAGATGCTGCCTAATCTTAGAATGAGGCCAGCTTGGAACCAAGTTATTAATTTCTTCAAGTAGCGTAAAATTTAAATTGAGATTATTATAATGCTGATCCAAATAACCAATATTACTCATAATCGGAACATACCATTCACCTGATTTTGTTATATTAGGTATATTTAATATAGCCTTAATTAAAGTAGATTTTCCAGAACCATTATCTCCAACTATCGCAACTCTCTCATTTCCAGCGATAATAAGATTGATATTGTTAATAATTGGTTTTTGATAACCAACACTACCATCAACTATAGAAAGAACAGTTTTATTGCTCTTTTCTGCTAATAATGAAAATTTTGGTTTTATAATTTCAGGCATTCTTAATTCAGAAAGATTTTCAATTAATTCTTGCTTTCTTATATCTATTTGTTTTTTCTTTTTACCAGTGGTTTCTGCTGCTCTACACGCTTTAGCCTTAGAAACAATTGTTGGCCATTTCTTTTGTTCAATATATTTTTTTCCTTGCTTCTTGCTATTTTTTGCCCTTGTTTGTTCTTTCATTAACGACTGATGAAACTCTTTAGTTTTTTTATGAGAAATATATAGTTCTTGCTCAATTGCAGAGCGTCTCTTAGCTATTTCTAAAATATAATCATCATAAATTCCTTTGAATATACGCACCTTTTTATTATCGATGCACCATAAAATATCAACAGAATTACGTAATAACTCAATATCATGTGACGCAATAACCAAAGTACCACTATATTTACTTATCATACGTAATAACGATTGACGATTACCACTATCAAGATGATTAGTTGGTTCATCAAGTAATAATATATTAGGATTTATAGCTAAAACCTGACTCAGAGTTTTGTTAAATCTCTCAGCACCACTTTCAGAAAATTCAGTAATAAGCTGTGGTAAATAACCAAAAACAACATTTTCGGGGGTTTTAATATTACCTTCAGAAGGATCTATCTGACCTTGAATTATTTTAAGTAGATTTGATTTACCACTGCCATTTTTACCAATAATAGCAATACGCATTCCTGATTGTATCTGAGTAGAAAAACCAAGAAAACAAACTTTGTGTGAAAAAAACACACCAATATTGTTGATTAATATAGGATTATGATTCATAAGTATACTCTCAAGGTAATGTTGATTTGAATTTAACAAAAACTAGTCCTCTGATAGGACTTCCTTAAGCAGTAATTTTCATAATGCGATAAAACCTCGAGCTAAAATATTAGTTCTTTTTAAGATAGCTAATTACTTGAAAAAAGTCAAGAAAACGTACTACACTTTTGTACCAATTAGCTTTAGCTATCATATATAAAATATTCATAACAAAGTAACAATAATGAAACACCAATTTGCAAAATTTATGATTTTAGCAACCGTAATCCTTATGGATATATTAGGCGGAGCGGAAATAGACTTATTCGTCCCAAGTTTTCCGGAACTAGGCAGTCAGTTTAACCTATCGCCATTTTGGCTTGAGGCCTTATTAGCAGTCAATTTCGCAGGCTTTTTTCTAAGTCTACTATTTGTCGGCGGTTTAGCTGATCGTTATGGTCGCAAGCCTATTATTTTACTAGGACTTATAATTTTTATTATAGGCAGTACAGTCTGTCTGTGGGCATCATCTTATCAATCCCTTCTTTTCGGTCGATTCCTTCAAGGCTTAGGTATAGCAGCACCTGCAATTCTATGTTTTTTAATTATAGCAGATTCTTACGCACTTAAAGAACAACAATCTTTAATGGCAGTTCTAAATGGATTGATAAATGCCTCTATAGCTGCTGCTCCTATTGCTGGGAGCTACATAACTATGCATTACCATTGGCAGGGTAATTTTATAACACTTGTGCTTTCTGGATTGGTGGTGCTCCTCATGACTATATTTTTTGTTCCAACTAACAAACCACCCAAAAATAAAGAGCCAATAAGCTTGCGTGGCTACCTACCTATATTTAAATCAAAACCATTAATGCTTTTGGTAGCAAATACCACCTTTATGTTTGTTCCTTACTGGATCATTATTGGAATGTCTCCCGTATTATATATGGAAGATTTAGGCGTAAGTATCTCAGAATTTGGCTATTATCAAGGCTCATTAGCTTTTACTTTTGCATTTGGGAGCATATTATCCTGGTTCATCATCAATAAATATGACCCGAAAAAAATGCTTTATATCTCTGCTCAAGTATCTGTTATTGGGTTAATTATTATTGCCGCCGTTACTTTGCTTGATATAAAAAATCCACTAGTTATTACACTTGCCTATCTACCCTTTAATACAGCTTTAATTATTCCGTCCACAATAATTTATCCTCTATGCCTTAATTATATACCAGAAGCAAAAGGAAGGATCTCAGCAACCCTTCAAGGAAGCCGGCTGATCATAGCAACTATTGGTCTTGAGCTAGCTGCTTATTTTTATAACGGTTCGTTTCAAAATATCGGAATTATTCTCTCATTCCTCATTGCTCTAGCGATTATCACTATGTTTATGGTAATGAAAAATCGTGAAATTATGAGTTTATTGAAAAAATAAAAACCCACAAAAACTAGAGAAAATTATATGGATCGATGTCAATTTTGACTCTAACACTATTCGGAATTTTGACTAACTCTAGCCAATAACTAATAAATTTTTGGATTTTGACATTAGCTTTACTTTTGATCAAAAATCTGTAACGATATCGACTACGGATTTTAGCAAGAGGCGCCTTAACCGGGCCAAGAACTGTTACCCCTTGAGTAATTGGAGCAACTCTTAATAAAAGATTAGAGAATTCCTGCAATTTTTCTTCACTCATACCACTAAGAATAATCGCTGATAGCCTACCAAATGGTGGCATATTTAATATCTTTCTATTTTGCATTTCATAATTTGTAAATTGATCACGATTATTACTGATCAGGCTAGATAAAATAGGACTATCCGGATAGTAAGTTTGGATCAAAGCACTGCCCTGCTCTCTTCTACCAGCACGACCGCTCATTTGAGTAAGTAAGTGATAGGTACGTTCAGCAGATCGTAAATCTGCTCCCATTAATCCCAGATCAGCATCAACCACCCCAACCACAGCTATATTAGGAAAGTCATGACCTTTACTAATCATTTGCGTACCTATAATAATATCTATTTTTCCATCGAGAATTTTTGCTATAACTTCTTCTGCAGAGTCCATATTCTGAACAGTATCTTTGGTAATAACTTGAATTCTGGCATCAGGAAAAAGCTTCGCTACTTCCTCAGCTATTCTTTCTACACCAGGTCCACATTTCATCAGTGAATCTTCCTTGGCACAATTTACACAAACAGATTCATGCTTAGTTGAATAACCACAATGATGACACATAAGCATATCGTCATCTTTATAGCTAACTAAATATGCCGAACAATGAGGGCAAGTATATTTATAACCGCATGATTTACATAATGTGATCGGCGCATATCCCCTTCTATTAAGAAATAACATAATCTGCTTTTTGTCTCTAAGTGCTTTCTTGATGGCGCTAACTAATCTTAAAGATAACCAATTACCTTTAGCCATTTTTTCATAACGCATGTCTATCACATCAATAGTTGGCATAGACTCTGCTCCATATCGTGATTGTAAAGTAATATGGTTATATTTACCCAATTTAACATTCATTAGTGTTTCCATTGAAGGGGTAGCAGAAGACAAAATCACTGAGATTTTATAAATATATCCACAAGCCACCGCCGCATCGCGTGCATTATAAATAACCCCTTCTTCCTGTTTATAAGAAACATCATGCTCCTCATCAACAATGATTAAACTAAGATTACGATAAGGCAGAAATAATGCACTTCTTGCTCCAATAACTAATCTTTCCTTGCCAGTAAGTATATCTAGCCACAGTTTTTTCTTCTGAGACAAAGTCATATCAGAATGCCATTTTGCCGGCGAAAAACCAAATCTGGCTTCAAACCTTTGGACCAATTGGGCAGTCAACATAATTTCAGGCAGCAATACTAAAATCTGTGTATTATTTTTAGATAAAGCTTGATAAATTGCAGCAAAATATACTTCAGTTTTTCCCGAGCCAGTAACTCCGTCTAACAAAGCAACATTATATCCTGAGTCAGTAACCAACGATGTCAAAGACTCAACTGCCTGCTGCTGTTCGCTAGTAAAATCAGGCATAATTAATTTAGGCAATTCTTGATTTTCTTTTGTATTAGCCGCAGTGAAATTAAAACTGCTTTGCAACGGCATCATCATTTTTAACACTGACCCATAACTCGACACAGTATACTCAGCTATAAACTTTATAAACTTGATATGTTTAACTGTTAAACCCGGCAGGTCATAAACTTGAGTAATTGGTTTAATTTTTGCAAACGGAATTTCTGTAATCACAAAAGACCAAACTATCCCTACCACTTCTTTTTTGCGGAATGAAACTAAAACAAAATCTCCAACATGTAAATCCAGAACAGTAGTTAAGGCATAATCAAAAACCGCCTTACCATTTGGTATGGGCAATAATATTTGCACTGCGTTTGGCTTTTGAATCATTTTTATCGAATATTTAGAGGTTGATTCAATATAGCATAAAATCCGATTTAGATACGAGTAATTATTTGTAATGTTTTGTGATCCCTGCCCAGAACTTACCAATTGCGTTTTATCTTATTAAAGATTAATTTTTAAGCTCATTGTAAATCATATATTTGAAATGGGTTATGTGCGGTATTATTGGAATAAATAGCTACGAAAATGTTGCAAATAAATTAGTCGCAGGATTAAAAAAGTTAGAATACCGTGGATATGATTCAGCCGGAATAGCTTGCATTAAAGATGATAGTATATGCACAGTAAAAACATCAGGAAAAGTTGGGGCTCTTGAAGACAAACTAACACACTCATCTTGCAATGGACATATTGGCATTGCTCATACCAGATGGGCTACTCATGGTGAAGCGAATTCAAAAAATGCCCATCCTCACTCCACAGATAAAGTCTCAATAGTGCATAATGGCATTATAGAAAATTATGATACCATTCGAAATATGCTGACAGATGAAGGTATAAATTTTGAATCTGATACAGATAGCGAAGTTATTCTTAGGCTAATTGATAAATACATTAAATCTGGTGAAAGCCCTTTTGAATCAACAAAAAATGCCATTATGCAACTAAAGGGAGCATTTGCTGTATTAGCAATTTTTGCTGACCACCCCAACACAATGATAGTAAGCAAACAATCTGCACCAATTGCAGTAAGCAAAACTGAAAAAGGAACTTTTGTTGGCTCTGATGCATATTCATTAGCATCTTTTACAGATAATATAACCTATTTGGAAAATGGAGACATTGCCGTTTTGCAGAAAGATAGTATCAATATTTTTGACATTCATGGTAATAGGGTTTCCCGTAAAGAATCAAAACTAGATAAGAATATCACTGACTACAGCAAAGGACATTTTAAACATTACATGCTCAAAGAAATCTATGAGCAACCTATTATTAGCAAGAATTCTATAGATGCATATATTAAAAATGGAGATATATGCATGCCAAAACTTCCTTTTGAATCAAAAACTATTAACAAAATCTATATAGTAGCTTGTGGCACATCATACTTTGCCGGTATGGTTGCTAAATACTGGCTTCAAGACATTGCCAAAATACCAACCGAAGTAGAAATTGCCTCTGAATTTCGCTCAAGATCTTTATCTTTAGAAAAAAACAACCTGGCAATATTCATTTCTCAATCTGGAGAAACGGCAGATACTATTGCATCTTTAAACCTTGTAAAATCTCAATGTCATACACTTGGTATCGTCAATACCATCCAAAGCACACTAGCTCGAGAAGCCGATCTTTATTTACCAATACATGCTGGCATTGAAATTGGTGTAGCCTCAACTAAAGCATTTATAACACAGCTTATAACTTTACTATGCCTTACTTTGAACATAGCAAAACTTAATAGAACCATAACTTCAGAAAAATTAAAAGAATATTGCCAAACGCTAATGAATTTACCAGGAAGGATTGCCGAAACTTTAAATCACGAGCAAGAAATTCAGAAAATTGCCAACCAAATAACCAATAGCAAAAGCGTTATTTATGTTGGTAGAGGTTCATCATACCCTATTGCACTCGAAGGAGCTCTAAAGCTCAAAGAAATATCATATATTCATGCCGAAGGCGTAGCTGCTGGAGAATTAAAACATGGCTCTATAGCACTAATAGATGAAGAAATATATACTGTTGCTATTGCTCCTTACAATTCTTTATTTGAAAAAACAATGTCTAATATTCAGTCAATTGCTGCAAGAAAAGGTAGGATTATTGCAATCAGCGACCAGAAAGGACAAGAAGCTCTAAAAGACTTATGCAGCAATATAATAACTATAAACCATTGTCCTGACTTTATTACACCGATTATATATACAATTCCTCTTCAGCTGCTTGCATATCATGTAGCAAATAATAAAAATCTTAACATCGACCAACCTCGCAATTTAGCAAAATCTGTAACAGTAGAATAATATATTAAATCTCTATCATCACAGGCACATGGTCAGATGGCAGTTTGAAGTTTCTTGCATCTTTGTATATTACTTGCTGGCGTACTAAATGAGCAAGCGGATCAGTAGTCCAAATATGATCCAGACGCCTGCCTCTGTTAGACTTTTTCCAATCTTGATTACGGTAACTCCACCAGCTATATAATTTTTCTGACTCTGGTACAAACTTCCTCACCACATCCACAAAGCCCAAAGAAGATTGTAAGTTTAAAAGCTTTTCTATTTCTATAGGGGTATGGCTTACAATATTAAGCAATTGCTTATGTGACCATACGTCATGCTCAAGAGGAGCTACATTAAGATCCCCAACTAAAATAATTTTGTCATTCTTACTTCTATTAGCCAAAAACCAATTACTCACTTCATCAATAAATTTTATTTTATGATCAAATTTATCATTCAATGCAATATCAGGAATATCACCACCAGCTGGCACATAAAAATTATGTAACTCAATTTCATCATTAACAATCACCGATAAATGCCTAGCATCTTTCTTACCCACAAGTGATAAAGATTGCTTATTTCTTAACGGATACTTTGAAAAAATTGCCACACCATTATAGGATTTCTCTCCTTTGATAACATAATGACTAAAACCAAGATCTAGAATCGCTTGGATTGGAAAATGCTCATCAACAACTTTTGTTTCTTGAAAGCATAAAATATCAGGCATATGAGCCAAGACAAACTCAGCAACAGCATCAATCCTAATTCTAATAGAATTTATATTCCAGGTAGCTATTCTCATTGATATATTTTCATTACTAATATCGTACAAGCAGCTACTACAGCAGAAATAAATATTAGATAAAAGACATTACTATCTTTTTTCTCAATTATTTGAATATCTAGATTTTGCTTACTTATAACACTCTTTATATATATTGGTAAATTGTATCCCAAAAATTGAATCATATCAGTTGCAGCATCAATAATTTTTGCATCAAAGCCAATGTTTTGACTAGCCCATTGCTCAATCCAAGGCTCTGCAAGCTTCCACATATTTACTTCTGGATTCAACTTGGAACCAACACCTTCAACTAAAACTGTAGTTTTCTGAAGCAATAATAATTGAGGCTGAGTTTCCATCTCAAAGGCTCGTGTCACTTGAAATAAATGCGCTAACAATTTAGCTACAGAAATTTTACTAGCAGACAAACCAACGATAGGCTCGCCTACCGATCTGCATGCTTGAGCAAAATCAAAAACAGAATGATTACTTGAAACATAACCAGCAGCAAAATGAATCTTTGCTACATGCAAATAATCACGATTTAAAAACCCTCGCAAAATTTCTGCGATATAAATCCGAGTTCTTTTATCTAATCTACCCATAATCCCAAAATCTATTAAAACTATATTTCCTGATTTATCAATTAAAACATTCCCTGGATGCAAATCAGCATGGAAAAAACCATCTCTGTAAGCTTGGTTGAAAAATAATACTGCAAAATCAGCGGCAATTTTATTTAGATTAAAGCCATGATTAATAAGCTTTTTTGTATCGTGAATTGGGATCCCATCAATCCATTCAATAGTTAAAATTCTTTTCGAGGTTCTAAACCAATCTATCTCAGGAATATAAACTTTATTATCATCCCTTAAATTATCTTTTAACTCTGATGCAGCAGCAGCCTCAAGTCTTAAATCCATTTCTATTTTGACAGAATCAGCAAAAGTTTTGACAACCTCTACCAACCTCAGTCTACGAGTAAAAGGCAAACGCTTTTCTATTATACGAGCCAACCAAAAAAAAAGCTGTATATCCCTTGCAAATTGTTGTTCGACACCTGGTTTTAATACTTTAACAGCTACTACTTTACCTTCAGTGGTAACTGCTTTAAATACTTCAGATATAGATGCCGAAGCCACAGCTTTTCTATCAAAATTAGTAAATAAAGTATCTATATTAACACAAAATTCTCTTTTTATTTCTTCTTCAATTTTAAAATTTTCAGAAGGTGGAAGGCGGTCCTGAAGCTTTGCTAAATCCTCAGCTAATTCTTCGCCTATAAGGTCTGACCGAGTAGCTATAGTTTGACCAAATTTTATAAAAACTGGTCCTAGCTCTTTCAATGCCTTCGCTAATCCTTTGCCATTAATATCACTAGCAGACTGGAAAGGCATAAGTCGCAATATATTATATAGAACTGGAGCAATCTTAAGATCACGCATTATAAATAATGCACCATTACGATATAGCACAAAGCTTATCTTAGTTAGTCTAAGAATATTTCTAATAGTTGCCAACATTTTTATGACCTATATCCGTAATGCAAAGCGGTTATTCCCAAACTTAAATTTTTATATCCAACACGCTTAAAACCAGCTTTTTCAATCATTTTTAAAAAATCTCCTTGCTTTGGAAACTTATTTATACTTTCAACTAAATACTGGTATGACTTACGATCGTTGGCAATATACTCTCCCAAAATAGGAATTATGTTAAATGAATATAACTCATAAATCTTAGCAAATAAATTACTTTGTACCTTAGAAAATTCTAAACATATAAATTTTCCACCAGGTTTTAAAACTCTAAAAGCTTCAGATAAAGCTTTGTTGATATCCACAACATTTCTTATTCCAAAAGCAATAGTATAACAACCAAAGCTATTATCAGGAAAAGGTAAATCTAGAGCATTTCCACATACAAAGTTAACCCCAAAAACAATATTTTCATCAATTAAATTTGCTCTTCCTACTTTCAACATTTCTAAATTAAAATCACAAATAGTAATATCTGGATTTTGATTACTCTGACTAGCTCTTTGGTAATATAATTTAGATATATCCCCTGTACCACCAGCTACATCTAGCAATGAACCAATATGATTTGGAATCAATTTCAGCATTTCCTTTTTCCACAAATGATGAACACCTAAGCTCATCACATTATTCATAAGGTCATACTTATCGGCAACAGACGAAAAAACATCTCTTACCAAAGAATGTTTTAATTTAGAAGAAACTCGTTGAAATCCAAAAAAAGATTCTTGGTTCTTGCTATCGCTAGAATTAGTTTTTGAATTATTTTTTGATCTCATTATAAATTACAAACAATGTAGAAGGTATTATAATTACTGCTCCAATTAAAGTATGCGCAGTTGGAACTTCATTAAATATAAAATACGCTAAGCTAGCTGAAATAAGCAACTCAACATAACGATAGGGCGCTACTGCAGAAGCATCTATCAAAGCAAAAGACTTTAACAGAAAATATAATATTAAGTTAGCACCACCACCAAGAACTAGCAATAATAATAAATCTTGAGTAGAAGGAAAAGACCAATTATAAAATGCTGGAACAGAGCTTAAGGCCAAAGTTACAATATTAGAATAAAATAACATGCTAAACATTGATTCTTTGATAACATATTTCTTATTTATTACATCAAGACCTGCAAACATAATAGAACCAAAAATCAACGATGCTGACATAACATTAAAATCATCAGAAATAGGATTAATTACAACAATAATTCCTATGAGACCAATTATAGTTGCTACCCAACGAGTTAAAGTAACATTCTCTCCTAGAAATATCCTTGCAAAAATTAATACAAATAACGGTATAGTAAAGTTAATAACCGTTGCTGCTGTAACAGTCACAACATTCAATGCATGACACCACAAAGCTATACCACCAAAAAGCAAGCAACCTCTTAACACATGAACCATTGGACGAGATGTCACAAAAGTCCTTTTGCCATAATACATCATAAATGGTAATAAAGTTAAAGTGCCAAATAAATAACGAAAAAACACAACTTCATACGGATTGATAGAGCTACCAAGATACTTGGTCAAAACATCATTTAAGCTACTTATAAATAAGCTGGCTATAAACCAAAAAACACCAAGAAAATAATTAACATGATTTATTTTCATCCTAGTAAATCCCCTTTTTAAGAATATGCTTTATGCCATCTTTGATTTTCTCTACAGCTGGTTGATTAAATGGATTAATGTGTTTAGTATAGGCAAACAAAATAACCTCTAGCATTTGTCCCATCATAAATTCAGCAAAGAACTCTTCTTGAAGATTCTTCGTATATATCACGCGAATATTCTTTTTGCATTCATACAACATTTCTTGAACATTAATAAATTGTGAATTCATAATATCTTTTAAAGATTTTCCTGAAAGATAATTAAGTCCAAAATCGGCAGGTTGATTGCTAATTTTAGGCTCATCATCGCTTTTTATAGCTTGTGCTAGAAAAGTAAAAAACTTATCATTAGGGCCGTCTAAATAGAGCTGTAACTGGCTGTGTTGATCAATCAAACCAGCAGCTATCATAGGATTTATTCCTTGCAATTTCTTTCCCAAACTTTCAGCAATTAACTGCCTATACCACTGGCTAAAACCATTAAATTGATCGCCATAAATCATAAAAACAGAGTTAGAGTAAAGCCTAGACATAGAAAGCATATAACTAGCACCTTCACATACCCAAGAATTTGCATTGATTTGACTAGTAAATCCCTCTTTTGCATGATCAATAATAACTTCAGCATTAAAACCAACTACCTCAGCAACTAATAACCCAACTGAGCTAAAAGCTGCATATCTTCCACCAGTAGATTTTGGGTGATCAAGTATGACTAGGTTTAAATGCTGCGCAATTTTCCTTAAAGAGTTCTCAACAGGATCTGTAATAACAAAAAAATGTTCTGCAGGTTTAGTTGAACCAAGATTTATATTAATCCAATCAATACATAACAACATTACAGCCAATGTTTCAATAGTTTCTCCAGATTTACTAATAGTCAAGAAAGCTGTATGCTTTGGGTTTAGCTTATTAAGAAGTTTATCTACTGAAATTTGATCAGCGTTGTCTAAATATGAAACATTAACGTTAGATAAAGTACTTAAAGAAGCAACACTATATGGTATAGTATTAGAAGCCCCAGTTGCTATAATGACTAAATCAGAAAAATGGTCTTTAATATTTTTAGCGATTTTTTTGATCAGAGCTAGATCTTTATCGCTCTCTTCAGACAAATAAACAGGATAACCCTCATTCATTTCAGTAAAAAGCTCAGCTCTTGCTTGTTCAATAGCATCACGGTCTTTCTCATTCACAACATCATGTAACCTGAATTTTTGTGAAATTATCGAACTCATCTAATAACCAATTGCAATACGATTTACTAATTGTTGTATTGTTGGCACAAACCCATTTTCATAAAATGAATCAGTGGCAAATTTATATGCATTGTGACCAGAAAACATCAGCTGATTTTCAACATCACCGCCATGAATAACTTCTTGCAAGGTTTTTTGAATGCAAAAACTTCTTGGATCAGCTTTTCTACCAGTGGTATAATTACCATGATCCTGCCAATTACTAAATAAACAACCACTCAAACATCCCATACAATCAACTTGATCTTTATGTATTTCTTGAGCTTTCTCGGCAGTAACAAAAATTAAAGTAGAATCTGGGGTTTTCATCGTTTCATCAAACCCTTGTTCTTTCCACAACAACACTTTTGCCAAAGATTCCTTGGTAACATACACCGGCCGTCCTCTAGCTCCAACTGGCAAAGCTTCAGTTAAATTCTCCTCAACTACTGGGGTTGTGGAATAACGAATCTGCCTATTACTTCGCTGCTCTAATTCTATTATAAAGTTGTTTCTTACTGCAGAAGAATAAAACCCCGTTGGACTAAATCTTTGTAGCAAAACATCACCTTCTTTGAGAGTCATGAGTTTCTTTTTCCACGCATCAGATACTGGACTTTCTTGTGTTAAAATTGGCCTTGTGCCAAACTGAAATGCCACCGGTCCAATCTCGTGGTTCTTAAGCCAATGTTCCCAATCTTTAAGATGCCAAACACCACCAGCCATAACTACCGGAACATTTTGTAAGCCAACTTCGTTCATAAATTTGCGTAATTCTACCACTCTTGGATATGGATCTTGGAAAATCAAAGGATCTTCGCTATTAGAAAGCCCATTATGACCACCTGCAAGCCATGGATCTTCATAAACCACACCGCCTAGCCATTGCGATGCCTGATGATAAGCCCTTTTCCACAATGCTCTAAATGCACGCATTGAAGAAACTATCGGATAATAATAAATTTGATATTTTGCTGCTATTTCTGCTAGACGATATGGCATACCTGCCCCACACGTAACACCATGAATAAGCCCCTTGGTGCTATCTAATATCCCTTCCAGAATCCTTTGTGCACCACCCATTTCCCACAAAATATTAATATGTATTGGCCCTCTGCCTCCAGCAAGCTCATGTGCAATTCTTGCTTGAGCAATTCCGCCTTCAATGCCCATAGCAATCAACTCCTCATGCCTTTCACGTCTTGTTTTGCCATGATAAATTTCTTTTTTGACATTCCCAGTTTCGTCATAACGATCAGCGTTAACCCCAGAGAAAGTGCCAACCGCACCAGCTGATGCAAAAGCTCCTGAAGATCGACCGCTAGAAACACCTATGCCTTTACCACCCTCGATAATAGGTAACACTTCCTTGCCAGATATTACTAAAGAATCCAATTGAAAAGACATAAATTAATCTATCCTACTTACCTTTTGCCAAAATAAACACACACTAAGAGAGGAATAATATATACATTATTTCTTCTGATATCTATAACTTTTTTGCCTTTGGAGAAATAGCTAATTTATAACAACCTAACTTGATATCCAACAATCTGTAAAAATTACCATGAAATCCAAATCAGTTTACACATATCTTTATATAGTTAGGAACAACATTCCTCTGATAAAATATTCAGTGAGGTTTATAAAGTGTTTTCTTACTTTCTTCTAATAGTGCCAATCTCTTAAATAATGGGTCTCTGTCTATTTCATAATAATCAATTAAGAATCTTCTTTTAGAAGCTCTCTGCTTGTATCTGATGACCTTGGAGACTTACTTTCAGCCCGTGGATTTATTTTAAAGATTAACTCACCATTTACAAAATCTATTAATACTCTTCCACCATTAACCAATTTTCCAAAAAGCAGCTCATTAGCAATAACTTTCTTAATCTTATCACTAATTAAACGCTCCATATTACGCGCTCCATTTTTCTGATCATAACCATGATCATAAACATACTGGCTAGCTCGGCCAGTAATGGCTAAACTAGTATTTTTTAATCTAAGTTGCTCTTCTAACTCAGCAAAAAATTTAGCTGTTACCTGTGCAACAATTTCACGAGTTAAAGACCTAAAAGATACTATAGCATCAAGACGATTACGAAATTCAGGAGTAAATACTCTTTCAATCTCTTCTTTATCCTCCATTACCCTAGCATCACGATCAAAGCCCATAGCAGCTTTGTTCATTTGCTCTGCACCAGCGTTAGTGGTTAGAATCAATACAGCATTATTAAAAAAGACCTTGCGCCCTTGATGATCAGTCAATTGACCATAATCCATGATTTGTAATAAAATATTATAAACATCTTTATGAGCCTTTTCAATCTCATCTAATAGTACCACAGAATATGGTGACTTAGTTATAGATTCAGTAAGCTGACCACCGCTATCAAAACCAACATAACCAGGAGGTGTACCAATCAACTTAGCAACAGAATGTTGCTCAAGATACTCAGACATATCAAGGCGTATTAATTCCATATTAAGCAACTTAGCTAATTGTATTGCAAGTTCTGTCTTACCAACACCTGTTGGCCCTGAGAATAAATAAGAACCAACCGGCTTCTTTTCATCTCTTAACCCAGCGCGCGACATCTTAACAGCAGCACACAGCTCATCAATTGCTTCATCTTGACCATAAATCAATCCTTTTAGATCCTGATCAAGAGTCCTTAGACGGTCTGTTTCTTTAGTAGAAATTGAAATAGTTGGTATCTGCGCCATTTTGGAAATAACTTTCTCAATATCACGCACATTAACTGTGATATTTTTGTGATCATTTGCAATAGTAATATGCGAACCAGCTTCATCGATTACATCAATTGCCTTATCAGGAAGCTGCTTGTCATTGATATAGCGCTTTGATAAATGGACGGCTGCTTCTATAGCTTGAGCGGTATATTTCACATTATGGTATTTTTCATAATATGGCTGCAAACCTTTTAGAATCGCAATAGAGTTCTCAACTGACGGCTCATCAACTGTAATTTGTTGAAAACGCCTTACCAAAGATTTGTCTTTAGCAAAATGTTTTGAATACTCAGCAAAAGTAGTAGAACCAATACATCTAATTCTGCTTCGTGCTAACGCAGGCTTAAGAAGATTACTAGCATCTAAAGCGCTATTGTTAGTAGACCCAGCCCCAATAATACTGTGAATTTCATCAATAAACAAAACTGCATTAGGGACTTGAGTTAATTCTTTTAGAATAGATTTTAATCTTTCTTCAAAATCGCCTCTATATCTTGTTCCTGCTAATAAAGCACCTAAATCAAGAGAGAAAATCACTGCATTTTTTAAAACTTTTGGCACTTGATTTTGTACAATCTTATAAGCAAGACCTTCAACAATAGCAGTTTTACCAACACCAGGTTCCCCAACAAATAAAGGATTATTTTTAGTTCTCCGGCAAAGAATCTCGATGGTACGATTTATTTCTTCTTCTCGCCCTATTAATATGTCAATCTTACCATTTTCAGCAGAATCATTTAAATTTACGCAGTAAATTTTAAGTGGTGATTCTGAATCAGCTTCTTTTTCATCACTTTTTGCGTATGGAGCGTCAAGATCAATAGTAGACATGTTACTACTTCTAACTTTTTTTCCTCGTTGCATCATATAATTTATTACATCCAAACGAGATATGTGTGATTTTTGTAACAGTTGGAAAGAAAAAGATTCAGCTTCAGTCAATAATTCTGCAAGTATGTTCACCCCATTAACATACTTACTAATTTTAGAGAGGTTGACTTGAATAACAGCCCGATGGATTACCCTATGGAAAGTAATGCTAGGAGAGGTTGTTATATTTTTTATTTCATCAGCCACATTAAGTTTTGTATCTTCTGCTAGGTATCTAGTTATTTTCTCAACAATATTGTGCAAATCCACTCCTAGAGCTAGTAGCGCATTCTTTGCCTCAACATCTTCGGTCAAAGCAAGCAATAAATGCTCCAAAGTCACTTGTCTATGATGATAATGCTTAGCTATAGCAACAGATTTATTGATAGTTGCCTCTAAGGTCTTGGATAACATAAGTTTTTTTACCTTTCTTTAAAATATTAACCGTATTTTATAATATTACATCATAATCCTTATTAAATTGTTAACATGAACAAATATTCTGACTAAAACTCAATATATTTGCAAAAATGCGATATTTTTATAATAAAATTGGTTAATTATTTGCTTTTACTTTGTAAATGGGTGGTGTATATTGTGAAAGTTAACTTTAAAGCAATAAAGATAAATAAGTTAAAGAGCTGCTAATTTAATAATTTTTTAAGGAGAATAAAACATGAGAGTGCTGTTAGTTGAAGATGACAAAACCACAGCCAGATCTATAGAGCTTGCTCTTGCCTCGGAGGGTATCATATGTGATACAGCTGAGTTGGGCGAAGAAGGTCTGGAAGTAGGGAAACTTTATGACTATGATTTAATAATCTTAGATTTAATGTTACCAGACATCGATGGCTATGAAGTATTATTGAGGCTACGCTCTGCAAAAGTAAAAATTCCTATTCTTATCTTATCAGGATTATCAGGATCCGAACAAAAAATCAAAGGCTTGGGATTTGGTGCTGATGATTACCTAACAAAACCTTTTAATCGTGGTGAGCTAATCGCTCGTATTCAAGCTATTGTTAGACGTTCAAAAGGACACTCCGAATCTGTAATTCGTTTTGACAAAGTGTGCGTAAACCTTGATAATAGAACTGTTGAAGTTGATGCAAAAACTGTGCACTTAACCAGCAAAGAATATGCAATTCTAGAATTGCTATCTATGCGCAAAGGTACTGTTTTGACTAAGGAAATGTTTTTGAACCACTTATATGGTGGCATTGACGAACCTGAATTAAAAATTATTGACGTATTTATATGTAAATTACGTAAAAAACTATATGATGCATCTGGTGGTAGAAATTATATTGAAACCGTATGGGGAAGAGGTTACATGCTAAGAGAATTCACTGATGAGATACAAGATCATCACACTCAAAGCCATGAAAAAGTTGAAAACTAAAATAACAATTTCATTTTCTAATCTGAAAGCCCCGTTTTTAATGGGGCTTTTATTTTAAAATAGTTTTTATGAACGACTCAAAGCAACCACTAATTCATTGCCATGAAATATCTTATATCCATGGTAATAACAAAATTCTGGACAATATAAGTCTTGAGGTCTTACCAAGAAGTATTGTAACTATCATCGGTCCGAATGGTGGTGGGAAAACTACTTTACTAAAAATATTATTAGGTATATTAAAGCCAAGCACTGGTAAAATTTACAGAAAAAAAAATACTAGAGTCGGCTATATGCCTCAAAAAATTATTTTCAATAAGCAACTTCCCCTAACCGTACGTAATTTCTTGTTTTTGAACTATAACATTGATTATAGTAACGTTGATGTTTTCAAGATTATCTCATACACAAGCCTCACTAATATACTTGATCAACAAGTACATGATATCTCAGGTGGAGAATTGCAAAGGCTAATGCTAGCCAAAGCATTGCTGCATAATCCTGATTTAATGATTTTAGATGAGCCTTTACAAGGATTAGACATCAAAGGACAAAATGACTTTTATTTATTGCTAGAGAAAATCAGACTTGAACAAAAAATAAGTATGGTTATGGTATCTCACGATCTACATACAGTGATGAGATCAACCAATCATGTTATTTGTTTAAATAAACATATTTGTTGCCAAGGTCTCCCTAAAACTATTCAGAAACAATCTTATGACAACCTGTTTGGTTTACCAATAGACACAACCTTAGCCTATTACAAACACCATCATGAGGATATTAAATAATGATATTGCTTAATGACTTCATGATTTATGCTTTAATCTGCGGCATTGCAATTGCCTTATCTATGTGCCCGATAGGATGTGTAGTTTTGTGGAAAAGAATGACCTTCCTTGGCGATGCCATTGCCCACTCCGCAACTTTAGGAGTAGTGCTTGGAATTATTTTGAGTATTAATACCACTTACACTGTCTTATTAGTAAGTATATTATTCGTATTAACTATAATATATCTTAAAAAACAGCACACTAATGACACGTTAATTGCTATTTTCTCGCACAGCTTCTTAGCAATTGGGTTATTAATCATCTCTGTTGTAAAATATATTCGCATTGACATTATGTCTTATCTCTTTGGTGATCTGTTAATGGTAGATCTAAACGATATCATTATAATCTCAACTCTTACTATTTTCATTTTACTATGGCTATGCTTTAGATGGAAATTACTACTTAGCGCTGCTATTAATGAAGATATGGCAATGGTTGAAGGCATAAACACCAAAGCGATTGAGCTTGAGTTTATGTTAATTATGGCGGTTTTAATCAGCCTTTCTATTAAGATAGTGGGAATACTGCTAATCTCTTCAATGTTAGTGATACCAGCTGCTACTGCTCGCAACCTCAGCCACACTCCTAAACAGATGATGCTTTATGCTACTGTTTTCGGTGTTCTTTCGGTAACTTCAGGAATGATTATCTCAGCCATGTTTGACACCCCATCCGGCCCAGCCATAGTCATAAGTGCTGTGTGTGTGTTCGCCGTGTCATTGTTTACAACAAAATATCGCACCACCTAGAGTCTACAAAAATATGGGACAAATATTGATTTATTATCCGCACAACTCCAAAAATTAAACTTCTAGCTCTAGAGATTTCAATACCGCAGAAAAGATATACATTATAACCTACGAGTTCTTGAATACTGATAAAGCTGATCTCTTTTTTACGGATAACACAAGAAAAGCAAGAGAACTAATCAGCTTTAAAACGTCTCTGCGCAAATAGTCGATTAAACTCCGCACCGAAAATCAGCGTTAGGTTAAATATATATAAGAAAATCAGTGTGATGATAATACTAGCTAAGCCGCCATACATAACGCTCACCTGATTGAAATTAATCATATAAAAAGAAAGCGAGTTACCACTAATTATCCATAAAATTATCGTTATAATTGCCCCTGGTATCGTAGAAACAAAACTTATTTTAGCACTAGTTAGAGTATAATACATAGTCGAAACTATTAAGAGCAAAACTAGATTACCCCACAAATAAGTAAATTGATTATTAAAAATTGGATATTGCACAATGTTTGGTATTTTTGGCAAAAATTTTGGAATAATCACAAAAACCGTAATAGTTGCTATAATAGCAAAAATAATCACTAAAAACTGTACTACACTAGTTAACCTACTTCGCAAATATGCTGGTTTGTTACGCACAAGATATATTTTATTGAATATTGATTTCAACGCTTCTATAGAAGAAGACGCAGTCCATATCGCTCCGATCAAAGCTAGATTCATAAGACTGCTTGGTGGGCCATTCGCAATTTCATTAATTTGTTTACCAAATGTATCTAAAACATAGTGTGGTAAATAAGATAACACTATATTGAAAAAATCTATACCAAATTTAGTCTCATCCACTAAACTAATCATTGCAAAAAAAATAAATATAAATGGAAATACGGAAAGCACATTAAGATATGTCAGGTAGCCTGCATATTCTATCGCTTCATGCCTTATCAAATTATAAATACACTGATAGAAGATATTATTTTTTATAATGTCAAAAAATTTGCCATTCATAAGCATCATATATTTTGTAAATGTTTTGGACATGAGATACCTATAATAACAATTAAATCAAATCTTACATCCTTACTTTGATACTTTGGATGATTTGCCAGAAACAACGAAGCTGCATTTCGTATACGCTTTATTTGTTTTTGCTGCACCAAATCATACCCAACATCACTAGCTCTAGCCTTCACTTCTATAAATGCAATCACATTATTTCTAAGAGCAATAATATCAATCTCACCGAAATAATTTCGATGCCGTATAGCTATGATCTTATACATTTTTAATTTCAGTATCAAGACTGATAAATATTCAGCAATTACACCAAATTTATACGTTGAAAGCATTTAAACTATCTATGACTAGCTAAAAATTCTTTTACAAAATTACAGAATGCTCGGCCCCTCTCCTCAAAATCTTTCCACTGATCCCATGACGCACAAGCTGGTGAAAGTAAAATAATAACATCTTGAGATGAATCATCTATTAAAGCCATCTCTGTAGCAAGCTTAAAGGCATTAACCAAATTTTGAGCTTTAGTATAAGGAATTAGATTTCTCATCGTCTCTGCAAATTCTTCTTGTGCGTCACCAATAATAAACGCGTGTTTTACACGATTAAACAAAGGAGCTAAACTTTTAATTCCTTCAGTTTTTGGCTGACCACCAACTATCCAATATATGTTTTTTGTAAAAGATAATAATGCTTTCTCTGTAGACTCAGCATTAGTTCCTTTACTATCATTAAAAAAAACAATGTTTTTATATCGATCAACAAATTGCAAGCGATGATCCAAGCCAGGAAAAGAAATAATTGCATTAATTATCTGCTGCGAGTTCAGCTCAAGAAATTGGGCAGCTCCATAACTAGCTGCGATATTTTCAGCATTATGATCACCTTTCAAGTGCGATAAAGATGGTAAAGCAATGGAAATATCTTTAAATTCAAGTTGCTGATTGATAATACTAATTCCATCTTCCAGTTTTTGTTTAGTAGAAATAGGAATAATAGTACCAATTTTTTTCTCTGATTTTAAACGATGATAGATTTCTTTAGTGATTGGATTATCTACTGAAATAATCGCACAATCTTGTTTTGATTGGTTATTAAAAATGTTACATTTAGCTTTAATATAATTTCCCATATTATTATGACGTTCTAAATGATCTGGAGTAATATTAAGCAAAACTGATATGTTAAAATGACAATCATTGTTTTCAAGCAATTCAAGCTGATATGATGATGCTTCAATTACATAAACCCCTTCTTTTTGTAGTGGCGCTAAAGCCAACGCACCTATGCCTATATTACCCCCGACCTCTGTTTTAACTTTGTTAGTTTTTAATATATGACCTATTAAGGCAGTAGTAGTAGATTTACCATTAGTGCCAGTAATCACAATAAATTTTGCTAAATTATTAGCTTTATAAAGCAATGCAATATCACAAATTATTGGTATGTGGTGAGCGCGCAATATTGCCACTAACGGATGTGGTCTAGGGAATGTAGTAGGAATTCCTGGGCTAATTACTAAACAATCAATCTCTAACCATTTTTTATCATTAATGTCCACGAGAACAACTCCAGGAAATTGTTCTAATAGTTTATTTTTTGTTTGCTCATTATCATCCCAAGCAATAAAACTAATATGATTTTTTATCAAAAATTCAACGGTAGCAATACCAGATCTAGCAAGTCCTAAAACTCCATAAAGTTTTTTGTTAAGATTACTTTTCATTTTTCTTTTTTTGAACTTTAATAACCGCAGTTCCAGCAATAAAATCATGTAAAGCGCGTTTGTTTTTATTGAAGACAACACAAAACATACCAAGGCCAAGCGGTATAAAAGAAATAGGGTAAGCAAGTAATCTTGTAATAAATTGTAATTTTGTAGGCTTTCCTAAAGTTTTATTATCAACGACCCTTAAAGACATAAACATTTTACCTGGAGTTGCTTGTCTTTTTACCCAAAAAATAAAAGTAAGAATGGCCAGTATAAAAAGAGGAAGAAATTGCTCTATTAACAATCCACCGAGACCATAAGTACTTGATACATTATTAAAACTGTCAAAAATCGTACCCAAACTAGGTTGGTTAGATTCTGAACTAGCTTCAAGCTTTTGCTGGATATCCATAGACATCATTTGGCTTGGGCTTGGTTTGCCTTGATAAATCAATTTTAAAATTATGTTTTCTAAAGGCGTCCAAATCACAATCAGTAAAAATAAGTCTACCATTCCAGCAAATAATCTACGATTCAAAGAAGCATATATAGTGTCATTTTTTTTCTTCTTCCAAAACATTACATCACCTCATTATTTTAGTGTAGTTAACTTAATCCAGTAATTTGGAAACATTACCTGAAGAGATTTTAAAGCCGTTTCCGCCTGTTGTATATTGGTAAACAGTCCAAAACAAGTTGATCCACTTCCAGACATACGACTCAGCTCACAACCTTCAAAACCAGCCAAAGTATTTACTATATTACTTAGCGAAGGTGCTAGTTGTAAAGAGTTGAAATATAAATCATTTTGAGTTTGTTTTAAAAAGCTAATTAATGTTTGATTATCGAAAGAATATTGATGATATATTTGTGATTTATAATACTCCTCCAAACCCATTTTAAATATTTCAGGAGTGGATATAAAAATACCTGGATTAATTAATATAGCATAAATACTTGGAAATTCTTTTACAGGAGTAAGAATTTCGCCAATACCATTAAAATATAAAGCTTGATTAACAGTAAACATCGGCACATCTGCACCTATGACTTTACAAATTGATATCAGCTCTGCATTAGGAATTGATAAGTTCCACAATTCACATAATAGCTTTATAACAGTAGCAGCATTGCTTGAACCGCCTCCAATACCAGATGCAATTGGTAAGTTTTTGGTTAGACTTATTTTAGCTAAAGGTGGTTTGTGATATTTCTGACTTAATAAATTAACTGTGCGAGTAATAATATTTTCATTTGTAGCCAATTGATTAGCAAAAGGTCCATTAATAACAAGTTGGTATTGATCAGATAGCTCAACATTAATTATATCATAGACATCATTTGTAAATGCCACAAGGCTATCTAACTCATGATAGCCATCCTTTCTCTTGCCCATAATATGCAAAAAAAGATTGATCTTAGCTAATGATTTGGCTTGAAAAACAGTCATAATTTAATCTTCTTCTTAATTAAAGCTACACAACCACCAAAAACCATAAACCCAACTCCCAACCAAATTGAACTGATAAATGGCTTATACTGCAATCTCACAATAACTTTATTGCCTGGCAAAATTTCACCTATAGTAGCGTATAAATCGCTAAAAAATGAGTAATATATGGAGCTTTCTGTAGTAAAAATATTTTCGACTGGATAGAACCTTGTTTCAGGATACAAAACAGCTAACTCCATATTATTATTATCGCATACAACCAAAGTAGCCTGTCTAGACAAGAAATTATCATTATTTTTATAGTTAATCTCTTTGAGCTGAATATGATAATTAGCAAATTCAATGATTTCTTTTGTTTTTACCATTATTCTAACTTCTTGCTGCCACGTACTATTCAAAGCAATAGATATAACAACCATAACCAAACCAATGTGGCTTAAAAACATTGGCACCACATTATGAAAATACGAATTAGACATAACCAAACTTTTAATAAAATGTACAATTAAATTAATGCCAGCAAAATATGAAAACACTAGAATTAGTAAAATAAAATTTGAATCTATTGGCTTATATAAATAAGTAGCAAAGGCACATAACATAGCTGAAATAAACAGTATTATCCAAGATGTTATCTGGCATCTAACTTCATCGCTTCCCCATTTTAAAAATGCAAAAACTGAGGTTAATATTAGCAAAGGAATTATACTAGCTTTAAGTATCGCTATATAATACACCTCGCTAATTACCACAACTTTATCATAAAAAAATTCATAACTAATCGGATATAAAATACCCACCAATATCGCTACTGCAATAAATAATAATAAAATATTATTTGCAATCATGCCTGCATCTTTACTAAAATTATAAGTAATTTCTCTGCTCTTAATTCTGTGAGCATTTTTATAGAAAATTATAATCCCTATAACTACGCTCAGAAAAAGCATACCAAAAATAAAAGTTCCTTTTGCAGTATCTAATGCAAAACTATGTACTGATGTCACTATTCCTGAACGTACCAAAAAAGTGGCAAAAATTGTTAGAATAAAAGTCAGAATCGCCAATAATAACGACCAAGATTTTAAAACCCCTCTGATAGATGAAAGTTTTATAGAATGAAGTAAAGCAGTTGAAGATAACCACGGTAATAACGAAGCATTCTCTACTGGATCCCAGAACCAAAAGCCTCCCCATCCAAGTTCTCGATAAGCCCACCAACTCCCAAGCCCTATGCCTGCAGTTAGACATAGCCATGGAATTATCACCCATGGCTTAAAATTATCAAACCAATCTTTGTCAACACCACCATTTAATAATGCTATAATCGCTATAGAAAATCCAAGAGAAAAGCTTACTAACCCAAGATATAAAGTTGGTGGATGAATCAACAATCCAAAATCTTGGAGCAATGGATTTAGACCTCTTCCAACTGGGAAATATTCTTGCGTAGGAGCAAAAGCATTAGAATTAATCAGAATAAAAGAAAGAAGACAAAATAAGATTGCGGATTGAATAGTAAGAATTTTTGCAGCATCTAACTTCGAAAAATTATTGCAATATAAGAACAACATATTAAACATAGAAAACAACCAAATCCAAAGTAACATCGAACCTTCGTGATTAGCCCATACTCCACTTATCTTATAAAGTAATGGCTTAGTTTCATGTGAATAATTTACCACTATATTAAGGGAGTAATCAGTAATAACAAAAGCATAGACTAATAAAATAAAAGCAAATGATAAGAAGATGAAAGTAAGATCTGTGTAGAATTTTATATACTTTACAATTGATACTTTACCCTTCATCAACCCAAAAAGACTAAAGAATGATACCGCATTAATTAGCAGTACAATATATAAAATGGAATTGCCAAAAATTGGGGTCATCTTAGTTATTTTTACAAGTATCTTGGTCTATAGCTGCTTTGTATAGTTCTCTAGGAATATATTTCTCATCATGCTTTGCCAACAATGTTGTGGCTTTTAACGTACCATGCTCCATCTTCCCAGTTGCAATAATACCCTGCCCTTCACGAAATAAATCAGGCAGTACTCCATCATATTCAACGTTAACATCATATTTACAATCAGTAAGCACAAACTCTATAATAAGCTTGCTCTTGTTAACGCTGCCCTTCTTGATCAAACCACCTACCCTAATAGTTTTATCTTGAGTATTAGCAGATGCTTTTACTTCTGTAGGAGTCATAAAAAACATTATGTTTTTACTTAACGTATTTAATAGAATGCTAACAGATGAAATTAAAATTAACCCTAAAAATGTGATAAAAATGACACGCTTATTTATTTTTTTCATTAGAATTATTTAAAATATCACTCAATCTTAATTTAGTACGATAAAAAGCCGTGATGTTTTTAAAAGTCAGCCCTATAATAACCACGAAGAAAACAGTATATGATAAATATATTATAAAATTATACTTTTCCATTTTTTAAATTATTGCACTTTATAGTTGTAATAAGTATAAGATACATGAAGGAAGTAATAATTGCACTAAAAAAATAATAAGAGGTGTTTATGGTTAAAGCAGTGGTAATTGATAATTTCGGTGGACCTGACGTTTTTAAATTAAAAGAAATAAAATTAAATAAACCAGGATTTGGTGAAGTACTGATACACCAAACGACAATTGGCATTAACTTTCTTGATACACATCAACGTGACGGGTCTATCCCTATTCCTTTACCTGGTATTGTTGGCTGCGAAGCCTGTGGAGTCGTTGAAGAAATTGGTGAAGGGGTTCAAGGCATCACAGTAGGAGACAGAGTTGCTTATGGAACTGCACCTTATGGAGCATATTGTGAAGCGAGAGTAATTGATCAGAAGTATCTGGTCAACGTTCCTGATTACATTACAGACGAGCAAGCTGCAGCATTATTACTTAAAGGAATGACAGCGCATTTACTTCTAAGAAGAACATTTTTTGTAAAAAAGAATAATACAATTTTAGTACATGCTGCTGCAGGCGGAGTTGGACAGCTACTTTGTGTTTTAGCAAAACATTATGAAGCTAATGTAATTGCTACGGTTAGTTCTGATGAAAAAGTGGAAATAGTAAAAAATCTTGGGGTAGACCACGTAATTAACTATTCAAAAGAAGATTTTCTTGAAAGAGTAAATGAAATCACTAAAGGTCAAGGTGTATCAGCTGTATATGACTCAGCAGGCAACTCTACTTTTGACAAATCTTTAGAGTGTGTTGGTTATTTTGGATTATTAGCATGCTATGGTCAATCCTCAGGTCCTGCTCCATTGCTTGATATAAATAAACTTTATGATAAAGGAAAATTTGTTACCTTTGCAGGTTTATTTACATACAAAAAAGATCGCTATGAGCTATTGTTGAGCGCTAATGAAGTATTTGCACTAGCCAATAAAAATATTATTAAAGCAAATATTCAATATAAATATAAATTGACACAAGTACCATTAGCTCATCATAATATTGAAAGCAGAAAAACAACAGGGCAAAGCATCATTTTAGTTTAGTTTTCATGATCATCAGTGAAAAAGTAGGAAATGACATAATCAAACTAGCTGAAGAAGCTGGCAAGATCATAATGTGCTATCATAAAGCAGATTTTCAAATAATTAATAAACATGATCAATCTCCAGTAACAACAGCAGACCTGGAAGCTCATAATTTTATTATTAGAGAATTACCATTAATATGCCCTGATTTTGAAATCATCTCCGAAGAAGATACTGAGCGTAAAAAAATTTTGGGTAATAAATATTGGTTAATAGATCCATTAGACGGAACTAAGAACTTTATTCAAGGAAAAGACCACTTTGCTGTGAGTATTGGATTGATCGAGAATAATCAGCCAGTTTTTGGAGTAATCTATATGCCAGCATTAGAATTGACATATTTTACTTCCAATAATCAAGCATTGAAAAAATATGCTACTGGCCAAGTTGAAGAGATCTCATCTAAGTTCAACAAAGAAGACAGTTGTGATGTTGTGACTAGTAATTCTAGTGATAGCTCAAAGATAAAAGACTTTTTGAGCAAATATAAAGTACGGAATCATTATATTGTGTCTAGCGCTCTTAAACTATGCATGGTGGCAGAAGCAAAAGCCAATCTCTACCCATGCTTTACTAATACCATGACCTGGGATACTGCTGCCGGCCACGCAATTCTAAAAGCCGCAGGCGGAGATGTTTATTTGCTTGATGATAAGAGCTCACCATTACTTTATGATAAAGATAATTTATCTAACCCACATTTCCTTGCTATAGGGTCCATATCTTGATCTATATACTGTCGATCGCCAAAACATTTGACCCCCTTGAGATGAGATTTCACCACGTTATTTGACCCCACCCGTCACCAAAACATTTGACCCCTCTGGAAGCGAGTTTCACCAAAAGGAATGATCCCTCTAAAATAAGAGCTATAGTTGCTATGT
>CAMCSP010000007.1 GCA_945877755.1 Rickettsia typhi
ACCATTTTCTGTATAGCTAGGATCATTATCAAAGAAGTTTACGTGCAATAACCCCCTATATCTTGATTTAGGAATGCGACCGGCATTTAAATCATCAATAATTGCATTCATCTTTTCTTTTACGTCAGGAAACTCTCTATCTAAGGCTAATCTTGTGTCAGGCACTTCCGGGAATTGCTTTAAAAGCTGTATTATATTAGTCTTTAGCATTGAGGCAGGCAATTTGCTATATTGCTTAAGTGCCCCGCCTTATAATGTTTCTTTTCTGCTAAAGGTACTAACACTGCAGCAAATTCTTTCAAAAACCATTCATCTTTAGAATGCGCCTCTATTTTTTCGGCCTGCATCTGTCTAGGTAAGCTTAATATATCATCAATAGCTTTTTTCACATCCATCTTCTCGGCTATTTTCATAATAATCTCCTCTTATAAAAAATTTATAAAGCAAAGCTATGATAAAAAAACAATTCCCGCAAGAGGAAACCAGCTGTTACACGTTAACAGTTGAAATAAGGTATGAGTTATTCAACTTTTTTATAAATATCATAGCAATGTCTTATAATAAATAAAAACACCTTGAACTTTTAGTGTAATGGAATATTCTTTAGCTTATTTCAAGTTTAATCAGGATAATTAAATGCGTTATGCAGGTTTAGTAAAACTTATTCTTCTGATCTTCGTGGGTGTGGCAATTTATAATTATAATAAATCTAAAATAGAGTCAAAGTCTAAAGAGATTTCAGAGCAATTTTCTAAAGCTGTTTCTTTATTAACTGCAGAGCCATTACCAGTTATCCAGGAAGAAAGTGATGCTAACACTAGTAAACTTAAGACGGCAACAAGTGAGGATTCATCTTTTATTGAGAGAAAAGTTGCTGGTATTATCAGCCAAGCTATGAGAACTCCAGAAGGAAAAGAAATTGTTCAGAGTGTATTGAAAAATTTAGAATCTCAAGATGAATTAACAAAAGATATACTTTTAAAGAACTTTCATTTTAATGACATTGCTATAGGAGCTGGTATTGAGTCTGCCTGCGGTCATGAAGTAGTTATAGAATATTACGTTAGCAAAATAGATGATAATAAAGATGTTACAGCTAATATAGTTTCTAAAAAGGAAAAATCTACTTTTAAGATTGGAAGTGGGGCATTACCTGAAAATTTGGAAAAAGCTGTGCTAGGAATGAAAAAAGGAGGAAGTAGAAAAATAATTTTTGCTAAATCAAAGATTGCTCTTCTAAAAAAAGAACCTCTTTATCAGAGTAATGTTACATTGATTGATATAAATAATACTACAGAAATTATCTCTAAAAATAAAATCTTTAGTAAGAATATTGATCAGACAACAGAATCAATGCGTAGTTTTACTTGTGGTGAATCGGTGTTACTATCTTATGAAATAAGAGATATAAAAGATAACGTAATTTACGACTCTAATAAGCTTCCTGGTGGTACAAAATCTATAAAAATAGGCAGTAATAAAATACCACAAGAAATATCTGCTACTATGGATAATCTACCTGTTGGTCACAGAATATTTATTACAATTCCATCAAAGGAATTGGTAAATATGAAGTTCTTAGAGGTGCCTAATGATTTGGTAATTAATGAAGAAATAGTAGTTGTTAGTCTGCTGCCTCATTTTTAACTTTTTTAAATAAACAATAAAAATTTTCAGTAGTGACTCTTGCTATATATTCTGGAGTTTTACCAAATAATTTTGCTAGAAATTCCACAGTGTGTTTAGTAAATGCTGGTTCATTACGACTGCCACGTTTTGGTGTTGGTGCAAGGTATGGTGCATCAGTTTCTACCAATAGGCATTCTAAAGGTAGTTCTTTGACTGTATTTTGTAGTTGAGTAGCGTTTTTAAATGTTACAATACCTGAAATAGATATGTAAAAACCGAGCTCTATAACAGCTTGAGCTAACTCCTTGCTAGCAGTGAAGCAGTGAATTAGTCCTGGGAATTTGCCAATCTTCATTTCATCAGATAAGATTTTTACAGTATCATCGTCTGCTGACCTTGTGTGAACAATAAGAGGTAAACCAGTCACTCTGGATGCTTTAATATGTTCTTTAAATAAACTTGCTTGTAAATCGGAAGCTGATTTTCCACGATAATAATCCAAGCCTGTTTCACCTAATCCTATAACCTTTGGGTGATTAGTATACTTTATCAATTCTTCAGCTGTGATATATTTTTCATGCTCAACTTCATCTGGATGAATGCCAACTGAACAATAAATATTGTCATAAGCTTCGGCAATTTTTCTTATTTTCTCAAATTCTGATATTTTGGTACAAATGGTTTGCATCACTGTGACATTAGAATCTTTAGCGCGTTGTAGCATATCAGGAAAATCTTCCTTAAATACTTCAAAATCTAGATGACAATGTGAATCGATAATTTTCATTCTATCCTTGGGAATACACCTTTTGGTTCAGGGATTTCAGTGCCGGCTTTTAATGCATAATTCCTACTTAAATGTTTAAATTTACGCTCATCTTTGCTAATTGATAATTGATCAAGAATTTTTGTAGCAGAATCTGGAACAAAGGGTTGGAGGATGATCGCAATGTATCTAATGGTTTCTGCAAGCACATATAATACTGATTTCATTTTTTCTTCATCAGTTTTTTTGAGTGTCCATGGTGATTGATGATCAATGTAGGTGTTTGCACGATTTGATAAATCGATAATATCTTCAATAACGATGTGAATAAGTTGTTGGTCGATTTGAGTACGGATTTTTATTATAAGGCTTTCGGCAAATTGTAACAACTCTTTCTGATCATATATTGATTTAGAAGCTTGTGGTACTTTTCCATCACAATGTTTCCAAATCATCGACAAGGTTCGTTGGACTAAATTACCAATGTTATTGGCCAGTTCGCTATTAATACGTTTGATAAAGCTATGGCGAGTAAAGTTGCCATCATTTCCAAATGGGATTTCACGCATTAAATAATATCTGGTTGCATCGACACCAAACTCATTTACTAAATCTAAAGGATTAACAACATTTCCAAGAGATTTAGACATTTTCTCGCCCTCGATTAACCACCAACCATGACTAACGATGCGCTTAGGCAAATCAATGCCAGCAGCCATTAAGAATGCCGGCCAATAGACTGCATGAAATCTAGTTATATCTTTACCCACGATGTGGAGATCTGTTGGCCAAAATGCTTTAAAATCTTTGCATTCAACATCAGGATAACCAACTACTGATAGATAATTAGTAAGAGCATCTAACCAGACATACATGATATGCTGATTATTACCAGGTATTGGAATTCCCCATTTGAAGGTGGTGCGTGAAACCGATAAATCTCGCAAACCTGATTCAACAAAACTTACCACCTCATTTCTTCTAAAGCCTGGAGAAACGAAATCTGGTTGTTTTTCATATAATTCCAATAATTTATCCTGATAAGCTGATAATTTGAAAAAGTAACTTTCCTCAGATACCCACTCAACTTCAGCGCCGGTTGGGGCCTTGCCTTCAACTAACTCATCCTCATTGTAAAAAGCCTCATCGCGGACAGAATACCAACCTGAATATTTATCCAAATAGATCTGCTCGTTTTCTAGTAATTTAATCCAAAGTGCGGTTGCAGCCTTTTTATGGCGAGATTCGGTAGTTCGAATGAAATCATCATAGCTGATATTCATTAAATCAAAAACTTCGCGAAACCTTAAAGATACTTTGTCTGTAAATGACTGTGGATCCATACCTGCTTTTAATGCAGCTTTTTCAACTTTTTGACCATGTTCATCGGTGCCAGTCATAAACTTAACATTATAACCATCAAGCCTTTTAAAACGTGCGATAACATCTGCTGCTAAAGTTGTGTAAACACTGCCAATATGAGGAACATCATTCACGTAATAAATTGGGGTAGTTACATAAAAATTCTTCACCTAAGCCTCTTTATTAATTAATTGTATTAGCACTATAGCAACATTTTTATAATCTAAATATAGTTTTTTGGCTGTAGTTGTTAGTTGAAGAACTTGATCATAAATAACGAACCAGTCTTGAGTTGATCTTTTTGCTACTAGCTTATCGATGACTTTCTTTTCTTCATCAAATAGATCATTATTATGCGCCATACTGCTGGTCTTTATTATTTTCTCTAATAGATATTTGAGTAAGTAGCTGAATATTAGCCATTTCTCAACTGAATTATCAGAAAAATAGCTTTCAATGAATTTATAGGTGTTATCGTATGATGAATCGTAATTGCTAATGGCAAATATCATATTTTCATATAACTCCAAGCCCTGATTCTGACTAAGGTAGATGGCGATACCTGGAATGTTATGCGCAAGTCTCAATAATAATTCTGATTCTTTTGCTTCAATTTTTGTATTTTGTTTTGTGATGTCATGAGCATTCTCTGGAGCGCGGAAATTAATCAAAGCACAACGTGATTTTATCGTATCAATTAAATTATATGGTTGATGAGAAATTAGGATTAGCAAAGATTTTTGCGGGGGTTCTTCTAGAATTTTTAACAAAGCATTTGCTGAATTGATATTTAAATTATCAGCATTATCGATCACCACTATTCGATATGAATCATTGAAAATTGTCTGGCTGAAAAATTCTTTTATCTGTCTGACTTGTTCTATGGTAATAATTTCGTCATCAGAATCAATCCATAACAAGTTATGTAATAGATCATTTCGATCAGATAAAAGATGATTTGTTATATCTCTTGCTGCAGTTGACTTGCCAATGCCTTTACTACCGCCAAAAATTAATGACTGAAGGTGAGAATTTGAACGAGTAATAGAAGCTATAATTTCAGATAATTTTTTTTGATCACTATAATTTTTTGCTGTCATTTGCTATTTTAGGTATTATCAATTACTACATAATATAGCCGAACTATTGAAAAATCATATAAAGATTATGGATAAAGAACAAATTGATCGTATTTTTACTATCTTTTCTAAGGCAAATCCACATCCTAAAACCGAGTTGGAATATACTAATAAATTCACTTTATTGCTAGCTGTGGTTTTATCCGCACAGGCTACTGATATAGGTGTTAACAAGGCTACTAAAGAATTATTCAAGATTATTTCTGTTCCTGAAGACATCTTAAAACTTGGTGAAGATGGGTTAAAACATTATATCAAATCTATAGGGCTTTTTAATACTAAGGCTAAGAACATAATCAAATTAAGTCATCAGTTGGCAGAAAAGTATAATTCTATGGTTCCAGATAACATGAAAGATTTGGAATCATTGCCTGGGGTTGGTAGAAAAACTGCCAACGTAATTATGAATTGTGCATTTGGTATGCCGACTATAGCTGTTGATACCCATGTATTCCGCACGGCAAGAAGAATTGGTTTTTCTCATAGCACCACACCTGAAAAAGTGGAACAGGATTTATTGAAAGCAATTCCACAAAAATGGTTAAATCATGCCCATCATTGGCTAATTTTGCATGGCAGATATATCTGCAAAGCAAAAAGGCCATTATGTGAGAAATGCCCAATCAATATGTATTGTGAGTATTACAACAAAATTGCTCTGGTGTTAAGGTGAAGTTCTAGAGTTATCTTTTGGGCTGAATCCAGTTTGCACTGGAATCAAGTTCATTAGCAAAAGTCTTCTCAACTCCAAGGCCGGTGCTGCAGTGAATCAGCAACTGACTCAATTTCAGGTTTGTTTAGCTTGAGGGTAATAAAATATGAACCATTGCGTTTTAGATCTTCTCTGCTAAGTAATACTTCTTTATGATTTGGCCATTCAATTTTAATCTGGAAGTCATTGCTGTTAAGAGGGAAGTATAATTTATAATTTTTGCCAATAAAACATTGAACTTCTCCGCAATGAAATTCCTCTAAGTATTTTTTATGGGTGATGCTGATGATTTCATTGGTTTGCATTCGCGCATTAAAATAATCTTGCATAAAGTCTGATAATCTACGCTTACTTTCAGTTCTTACTAAATTACCATCGCTGCTGCGTAACAAAATTATACCGGTATGAGCATCTATTATTAAGTCTGGTTTAGGTGTGATCAATAATAAACCAATAGCAATAATAATTGGTATAACGCCAAAAAAACGCCATTTTTGTTGCCATAAACATAGCCAAAACAAACCGATCACAAATAGCATTAAGGTTTCTATACTCATATTAGGTAACATCACTAATGCTTTAGGCAGGTGACTAATCCAGTTGGCTATGTAAACCAAAAACTCTATGCCATAATTTAAGATCCATAATGAAAGTTTTTCTAAACCAAAAAAAAATAAAATGCAGGTTAGAGCAACTGACGGCATAATTATGAAAGAGGTAACAGGAGCAACTATTAAATTTGCTAACATCGAATAATTTGCATATTGGTTAAAATGATAAATTGCAAAAGGTGCTGTTGCTAGTCCGGCTATAAAAGTTGCTGCCAATGTGCCAAAAAAATAATGTTTGATTCGATCAAGATTGGTATATTCTGTGTTGCTTAAAAATTTTGCCAGGTAATATTCATATCCAGATACTAAAGCTATTACTGCTGCAAAAGACATTTGAAAGCTTGGATGAACTACAGATTCAGGACGAATTAGTAACATAATAAAGGCTGCTAAGCAAACAGATCGCAGGGCATATTCTTGACGATCTAATAAAACTGCTATAATCACGCACACCACCATAATATATGATCTTACGGCAGCAATTTGCATTCCGGAAATTAGTAGGTATCCCAAAGTAAATAATAAGGAAAAATATGCTGCAATTTTTTTGGTATCATATTCTTGGCATAAATAAACTGAGCAACTAAGTAAAAATCTTACGCAGAAAAAGCAGATTATTGATACCATAGATAGATGTAATCCTGATACTGATAAAATATGGGTAAGACCAGAAATACGCATGTCTAATAAAAGTGTTTTATCAATAGAACTTTGCTCTCCAATAATTAATGCTGCAGCAATATTGCCATTTTTATCTCCTAAGATATTTTTAATACGTTTTGAAAGATTGATTCGTAGATTGGAAATATAATTTTTCAATTTATTATTATTTTTTTTAATAATATAAACATTTGATTTGTTATAGCCGGTAACTCCAATTTGATCAAAGAAGCTTTGTCTAGAAAAATCATATCCGCCAGGCACAAATGGTTTACTTGCTGGACGTAAAGTTCCACTAAATTTAATATAGTCACCAATTTCTATTTCGTTTAACTTATTAACACCTTTAATTGTAATCTTGGCTTTCTTAGGAACTTTCTTATTATCAAAGTCACTAATATAAATTCGATCAAGTATAACTTGTGAGCCTTTTATTATAGGAGTTATGCTTAACACTCTGCCAGAAATTTTTGCTAATTTTATTTCACAATCTAATTTAGGAGACAAAACATCTATGGTTCGATAAGTTGCGCTTACTAATCCAATAGATAAACATAACAATAAAATTGGCAGCCATACAAAATTGCTATGACGAAATAGAATTATATTAACAAGAATTACTAGAGATATAATTATTTCAATATAAAGATTCGGTTCTGTAGGCAAAGAAAAATATAGAATAATGCCAAAGCAGAAAAAAGCTACTAACCATAAAACCCAGGATTTTTGGTCCAAGTAGAATTGTGCGATAATGAAATTATATAGTTCTTTAAACAATTATAATTTTATGACAACTGCTTACGATATGTTTCTTTATAAAATTTTAATGACACCAATGTTATTACTGCGAACACCATGATATACAAAGCCATAGAATCTTGTTTGCCAGTGACTTGTATTAACCATGTACCAATTAAAGGCGCAGAACCACCAAATATACCAGCACTAATATTATAAGATAATGCTACGCCAGTAAATCTTACCCTTGTTGGAAACATTTCTACTAAAGCTGCAGGAATTGGCCCCATATACATCCCAACTAACACAGCAAAGATTAGCTGAGAAATTAAAGCTTGTTCATATTCACCGTTAAGTAATAGCCAGAAGATAGGATAGATTAATATAATCATTGCATAGGTTGTATAAAGCATAATTGGTTTGCGACCATATTTATCAGAAAGCCAAGCAGAAAATGGCATTAATAACATTGCTAGGGTGATGCTAATCAGATTAACCGTTAAAGAATCAGTATATGAGTACCCTAAATTGGTAGACATGAAATTTTTAACAAAGATTGTGAAGGTATAAAATTGGTACGGTAACTGTTAAATATAACCCTATAGCAACAAATAACTCTCTTGAATAAGTTTTTAGCACTTCACTTAAAGGTTGTTTTGAAAGAGAATTATGTGCTTTTGCTTGAAGATAAACAGGGCTTTCATGCAAGCTGATACGAACATATATACCGACGAGACCAATAAGCATCCCTAGTAAGAATGGGATTCTCCAGCCCCAAGATTCAAAAGCTGCCTCAGGCATTAACTTTGATATAGAAGTAGCAACTATAGAACCAAGTAACATACCAGCACATAAGCTAACCATACTTGCACTGCCAACTAATCCTCTTTTTTTCATTGGTGAGTATTCAACTAAGAATGCAATACATCCACTAAACTCACCTCCTATAGAAGCCCCTTGGAGTAATCTAATAATTATTAGCAAGATTGGTGCCCAGATCCCTATGCTTTCATATGTTGGTAATAGCCCGATACAGGCGGTTGGAATAGCCATCATTAAGATGGATGCAGAAAGAGATGTTCTACGACCATATTTATCGCCGATGTATCCAAATATTAAAGCACCAGCAGGGCGCATAATGAAGCCAGCAGCAAATGTTGCGTAAGTTGCAAGTGTTGCTAGATAAGGATCAGTTGTTGGGAAAAATAATTTACTAAGTATAACTACGAAATGTCCATATAACGCAAAATCATACCATTCAAGTGCGTTACCAATCATTCCAGAAATTATTACTTTTTTCATAAATTCTCCTATAACTTAAATAATTCTATTGGGACAAGTAACATAAGTATAAGTTATAATCAATTACTAAAAATCTATTTTATTCGAAATTTGGTTTGGCCATTAAAAAATTAGGCTCCAGTTCAAATTTTTTAAATAAATCTTCCAAGATTATGTCTGAGTTTATATCAGTACCTCTATGTACGCCATTAAGAAGCAGCAATGAATCAATGCCATACGAAGTAGCACCTTTTATATCTGTTGCTAGAGAGTCTCCTATAGCAATTATCTTGTTTTTAATAATGCCATTTTCTTTGATAACTGAGTCTAATGTATAATGATATAAAGGTGAGTACGGCTTACCATAATAATAAACCACTCCTCCAAGATCACTATACCTTTTCGCAAAAGTACCAGGAGTATAGCGCATGTTATCTCCATGTGAAGCAATCATATCTGGATTTATACAAAGAGCAGGAATATTGTTAGTAATTGCTTGTAGCATTTCCTTATCCCAATGTGCTAACTCACTTTCATTTTGCGCAAGCATAGAAAGAATAATGTAATTAGCACTAGAAATATCAGGTGCGTAATTCATATCTAGCCCTTCCAGTAAATCAGTATTGAAGTCACCACCTAAATTGTAGATTTTTTTATCTGGTCCGAACATTTTATCTATATTATGTTGGTAGCAAAAACGGAAAAAATCTCCGGAGGTTATAAGTTTTTCTGAATCTAGTATTATCAATCCCAGTGCGGCTAATTTTTTGGCAGTTATGCTAGATGGTCTTGGTGCATTGGATAGGAATATTATATGTTTTTTGAGTGATCTGAGATGATCAATAAATTTCACTGTTTGAAGATATAACTCAACACCATTATATACAATCCCCCATAAATCAAATACGAATAAATCATAATGATCAGATAGTTCATTGAATGATTTGATTTTGCAAGAGATCATTCTACAAATTTTTTAGCTTTGTAAGCTGTAATCCAGTCTTGTTTTAATTCTTGCAGATTTACCACGTAAGTTACGCATATAATATAATTTAGCTCTGCGTACTATGCCTCTTTTAACAAGTTCAATATTGGCTATTTTAGGAGAATAAAGCGGGAATATACGCTCAACACCTTCACCATGGCTGATTTTTCTAACTGTAAAGCTTGAACCCAAGCCACGATTTTTTCTACCAATACATAACCCTTCGTAAACCTGAACACGTTCTGTACTACCTTCGATAATTTTCACATGAACTTTAACAGTGTCTCCAGCAATAAATTTAGGAAATACTTTACCTTCGGAAAGTTTTGTAATTTGTTGTTGTTCGAATTGTTGTGCTAAGTTCATAAATAATCCTCAAATAGCATTAAATTTCAGTGATTGATTAAAATAAGCGATTTTAATCTAATTTTCAACTTAATTTATTGTTTTTCTTATACAACTTCCATAAATCAGGCCTACGCGTCTCTGTGTACTTTTCTGCTTGCTCCAAATTCCATTTTTTAATGTTTTCATGATGGCCACTAAGTAAAATATCAGGTACTGCTCTATTTTTCCAGGAGATAGGTTTGGTATATTGAGGATACTCTAATAGATTACGGTAGGTTTTTTCTTGTGATTTATTTAATTCACTGCCAAAACTTTCTTCAGTAAATACTGAACTATCAGAAAGAACTCCTGGTAATAGTCTAATACAGCTATCGAGAAAAACGTAAGCCGCAATCTCACCCCCTGTTAAAATATAGTCGCCGATGCTTATTTCTTTAATGCTATAGTGATCTATAACTCTTTGGTCTATACCTTCAAACCTACCGCAAATTATTATTAGTTTATTTTGCTTCTTAGAAAATTTTTCACTTAGTCTTTGCGTTAGCTTCTCACCACGGGGAGACATGTAAATTACTGTAAAATCGTCTGAACCAGCTTTAGCATAATCAATTGCATCGGCAATAATATCGGGTCTTAAAATCATGCCGGTTCCACCACCAACAATTGGTCCGTCAACAGTACGGTGCTTGTCTGAAGCAAAACTTCTTATATCAATTGTTTCTAATGACCATATCTTGTTCTTTAGCGCTCTTCCAGTTATGGATAAATCTAACGGACCAGGAAATAATTCTGGGAACAAGGTAAGAATCTTGACTTGTAGTAATTTTGACATGAATTAACAGTTACCTGATGTAAGAGAAAGGTTGTATGGGCTTATATTAAAGTTCTCTAATGCTGATAACCATTTATCTTGATTGCTTGTTTCAAAGATAGTTTGATTGTTTGAAGGTAATACAAACCAGTGATTATCCTTTATTTCTTGTTCTAATTGGCCAGGAGTCCAACTACAATACCCCAAAGCTAATAAACTCATTTTTGGTCCCTTTCCTTGAACTATCTTTTGTAAAACTTGCAAGTCTGAACTAATCTCTATTTTATCATTATCAGTTTCGCGATCATTTGAGTGTAAAATGAGAGCTTTAGAAATATCAACCGGACCTCCTAAATAAGTATCAATATTACTCAAACTCAGTGATTTTTCTTCAGCATTTTCATGGATTTTAACATAGAATGTGGTTTCTTTATTAGTTATAGGTTGGTTAATCAATATGCCAAGTGTGCCTTGAGGGGTATTTTGTACAATATAAATTACGGACTTATGGAAATACGATTCTTTATCAATCAAAGGACTGGCTGCTAGAAGTCTACCTGTAAAATCAACAATATGTTGAATATGTTTATTTTTTTTCATCATCATCCCCTATTGTTTAGAAGTGATATAGTTATTATAAAGGATTTTTTAAAGTAAGGTAATTAAAAATTTGCTTATTTAATAATTGAATTATATCATTCAAAGATAAAAGACCTTCAGGCTTGAGCATGTTAAACACAAATATCTTTCGCTACCTAATTGTTATTTTTTCTCTATTTTTGACAGTAAAAGGTTATTGTCAAATCGAGGATAGGATTGAGGAAAAGCAATATAGTATTAATTACTCTATCGATAGTTATGACGATAAGAAAAAGCATCTAATTTCTCATTTGAACATTCATCTAAAACAAAAAATTAAGATTTTTGTTAAAAACCATGCTAATGAGGGGCCTCAAAGTAGGGTTGCATTAGAAAATAAACGTAATATCAATTCGGTTGAAATCAAATGGCCGACGCCTAAAAAATCAACAAATGATGCTTTTTATTATACAGAAGATTTAAATATACCTATTTTAATTAATCTTATAGATCCAAATTCCAACACTGAGTTTGACCTAAATATTTTAATAGCTGTGTGTGATAAATTTTGTTCTCAGAAATCCTATATGTTGCATTTTAATATTCCAGCCTCATTAAACTCAGGTGTAAGTTCTAATGTGCATTTATTTGAAATGTTGGTTATCGCATTTGTCGGTGGTATAGTATTAAATTTTATGCCTTGTGTATTACCGGTTCTATCAATAAAATTATTATCAATAATAAATGCTAGACAGCAGACTAGACAAAAAATCAGGCATCATTTTCTAGCTACTATTTTTGGTATCATCACATTATTTTTAATTTTTGCTTCAATTGCTCACTTATTAAAAGCAGGTGGCGAATATGTTGGTCTTGGTTTAAACTTTCAACAACCTCAATTTGTAACATTTTTGGTCTTAAGCTTAATATTTTTTGCTTGTAATTTAGATGAGAAAATCACTATATCTTTACCAACCTCGTTAAGTGCTATTTTGAGTAAATATTCAAATGAAAGTAAGATAGTTGGAAGTTTTTTATCAGGCGCATTTACTACGTTAATAGCTACCTCCTGTACTGCTCCTTTTGTTGGTTCAGCCCTAAGTTTTTCATTGCTTTATGGAAAGATAGAAATTTACTCTATTTTCTTTTGTCTTGCTTTAGGAATGTCTTTGCCATACATAATTCTAGCGGTCAATCCAGGTTTAATAAAACACATGCCTAAGCAAGGAAAATGGATTTTATTGCTTAAAAAATTTCTAGCAATATTAGTTTATCTAACTGTGTTATGGCTAATATTTATAATATCAAATTTATTAGATACAAAAGCTGCAGTAATTTTGTTTATGCTTTCTTTACTGCTTAAATTTTTTCTTGAAAATAAGCAAGGCCTACTTAAATATGGACTAATCAAAATAATAGTTTGTGTATTAATAATAACTGGCGGATTTTTTCTTCCAAAACTTACGTATAAAGATGATACTTTACGTCAAGAAGAGGTATTATCTGTGTGGAAAAAATTTACTTTAAAGAAGTTAAATGAATATATAGCTGCGGGTAAGATAGTTTTGGTTGATGTTTCTGCCGATTGGTGTGTTACTTGTAAATACAATAAATTTGTAGTTCTGGATAATGAGTATATGCTTTCATATTACAAAAAACATAATATTATTGTAATGCGTGCTGATTATACTTCAATGAATAAAGAAGTTAGTGATTACCTTGAAAGTTATAATAGACGGGGGATACCATTTGATGTGATATATAGTAAGAAATATCCTCGTGGAATAATTTTGCCCACAATATTAAAAACTAGTGATGTTATAGGTGGATTTGATAAGGCAAGGACTAAGTAGAAAAGGAGTTACCACAGCCACATTTACTTGAGGCATTAGGATTTTTAATTAAGAACTCAGCAGAGCCAAGGGTTTCTATGTAATCAATTACAGCATTTTTCATGAATTCAGCAGACATATTGTCAATTAAGACTGTAGCACCATTTTTCTCTAGCACTATATCATCTGAGTTAGTATCTTGTACAAAATCATATTGATATTGAAAACCAGAACAGCCACCAGCATTAACAGAAATTCTTAGTTTTTTGTTTAAAGATTCTTTGCTTGTCAGCTCATTAATTTTGCTGGCTGCATTGTCGCTAAGTGTGATACTAGTAGTATTTGTGTTGTCCATGATATTATATTATATATACTTATAGTTGTGATTATATATTTTAACTTAAAAAAAGCAAGGAATGGAAAGATACTTAGCCCCATATGCTTCTGACCCAAAATTTTCTAAAGGAAGATTACATGAGGAAGAAGGTACGTTTAGAAATGTATTTCAGCGTGATTTAAACAGGGTTACTCACTCAGCTGCGTTTAGAAGATTGGTGTATAAAACTCAGGTGTTTGTTAATGACACTGGTGATCACTATCGTACTAGACTAACACATTCGTTGGAAGTTGCTCAGATTTCTAAAGTGATTGCGGTTGAATTGGGTTTGTCAATAGAGCTTACAGAATGTCTTAGTCTTGCTCATGATCTGGGCCATCCGCCTTTTGGTCACGCTGGTGAGGATGCATTAAATAAAAAATTAGTTGATTATGGAGGATTTGATCATAATGCATACACTCTTAAATTGTTAACGCAATTAGAAGAGAGGTATATCAAATTTAATGGTTTAAACTTAACCATCGAAACTTTAGATGGCATAGCTAAGCATAATGGTCCTCTATCTGGTAAATATTTAATTAATAAAAAGCCTTCTAAGTTAATGGTAGAGTATGCAGAAAATCATGGTATCAAACTTGAAACTTTTCCTTCATTAGAGGCTCAAGTCGCAGGCATTGCTGACGATATTGCGTATAATAGTCATGATCTGGAGGATGGACTAAAAGCAGGGCTTTTTACTATTGATGATATTTATAATTCTGACCTCATCAATGATATCATTGATGAGGTCAGAATTATTCAAAAAGATGCTGAGAACCAGCGGGTAATACACGAAGTTATACGTAGATTGATTAATCAGATGGTGATTGATGTTTTAACCCAATCCAGAAATAATATCGATTCAATGAAGGTTAAAACTTTGAAAGATGTTCAAGATGCACCTAAGATAATTATTGAGTTTTCTGAAGCAATGCAGGAAAAAGTATCAAAATTAAGGAATTATCTAAAAGATAATATGTATATGCACTATACTGTTAATAGAATGACTTTTAAGGCAAGAAAAGTTGTTAAAGAATTATTTGATGTGTTTTTTGAGAATCCTGGATGCTTACCAGATAAATGGCTAAGTAAAATTAGTGAGAATAAAAAAAATCTGCCAATAATTATCGCAGATTATATAGCTGGGATGACAGACAGATATGCAATGAAAGAGCATGAGGTTTTGTGTAATTTCTAGAATCGTTTTATAATATCTGGATTAACTGGTTTGTTACTTAATCTTATTTCGTAATGTAAATGATCACCAGAACTGTGACCGGTATTTCCTTGTATACCAATTTTTTCACCTAGAAGTACATAATTTCCTTTGTGAACAGCAATTTTTTGTAAATGTGCATAGCAAGTACTTATATTTTTCCCATGATCAATAATAACGATATTACCATAACCATTCATTCTTCCAGCATATGTTACTATTCCAGCTGCGCTAGTAAATACATCTGAGGATTTGCTGGCAGCTAAATCAATTCCGCTATGCATCTTCTTGCTTTTTAAAAAAGATCCAGCTCTCATTCGATATCTATCTGTGACTTTGTATTGAGCTAATGGACTAGTTAATGGTAGTCTTTCTATAACTGTATTGATCTTTTGAAGGATCTCTAATTTATCTTTCAGGCTCATGGAATCTAGCTTTTTACCATATTTCTTTAGATAAGTAGCCATTTTAGTCATTGTGATTGCCAATTGATGGTGACGTTTAAGTTTGTGAGCTTTTAGACGTTGGTCTAATCCTAAAATGAAAGCTGTGAGTTCTTTAATTTTGCGTGTAGCATTTTCGTTTAGAGTTTTAGAAGATTTTTGTTGATTCAGGGTTTTGTATATTACCTTTTGTTGCAACATAGTCATCAAGTGCAGAAATTTTTCTTTACTCATATCTGTTGAAATTAAATATAAATAAAGGCCACTAACTTGTGCACCTCCCCTAGATGGATAGATGTTATTTTTATAATTTAAGTTTAACAAATCAAACACTAGTATGGTGTGACCATATCTAAAGTGAGTTGAGGTGCTAATTTGACTTTCTAAATTCTCAATAGGGGCACTTCGATTATATTTGCTTATAAATGATGATGGCTCCCTACTCGCACAGGAACAAAGAATTAGTGACGCTAACAATAATATTATTTTCATGTTGTTGGTTATTTATTTAAGGAATGATTGGTGTGCAACACTAGCTCATCAATTATCTCTTGCACGGATTGTTCAGATTTTACCATGCCAACACTTTGCCCTGCCATTACAGAACCATACTCGATATCGCCATCAATAACTGCTTTCTTTAATGCACCTGCCCAGAATTTTTCTATTTTAAGCTGTGCTTCTTCTTTGGAAATGATGTTATTTCTGTAATCGTTAATAGTGGTCAGTTGTATTTTTATAAATTCATCAGAGGCTTTATTTGCTAGAGCTCTTACCGGAATGACGTGAAATTCTGGATCAATTTGTACAGAAGAAACTGCATCCCTAGCAGCGGCATTAATAAATGCTTTTTTAAAATTAGGGTGAGCTATTGATTCATAAGAACATACGAATCTTGTTCCTAGCTGGCATCCAGAAGCACCCATCCTCAAATAGCTAGCGATCATTTCTCCACAGCCAATTCCTCCAGCTACAAATATTGGTATCTCAGTTATATTTGGTAAAATTTCTTGAGCAAGTACAGATGTTGAAACTGGTCCTATATGACCACCAGCCTCCATGCCTTCAATAACTAAAGCATCGGCACCCATTTGCATTAGTCTTTTTGCTAAAGATAGGGCAGGTGCAAAACATAAAACTTTTATACCATGATTTTTTAATTTAGTAATGCTATGAGATTTAGGTAATCCGCCTGCTAAAACAACATGAGATGCATTATTATTAATACAAATTTGTATTAATTCTTCTATTTGGGGATGCATGGTAATTAAATTTACCCCAAAACTTTTAGAGGTTTTTGTTCGTGTTAATTTTATTTCTTTATCTAGTAGCTCTGGGCCCATTGATCCGCAAGCAATAACACCAAAGCCACCGGCGTTAGAAATTGCTGAAACTAAGCTGTGTTCAGATACCCAAGACATAGCACCACACATAATAGAATGTTCGGCATGCAGAAATTCAGCGCCTATTTTCCAAAGTTCTGTTGAATTCTTCTTAGTCATTTTTAACTATCTAACTTAAATGTGCTATGCAGTGTTCTTACTGCAAGTTCCATATATTCTTCAGCTATTAACACACTAATTTTAATCTCAGATGTAGAAATTACAATAATTTCTATAGATTTATCAGCTAAAGCCTTAAACATTTCTTGAGCAACGCCAGCGCTAGATAGCATCCCCACTCCTATAACTGACACTTTAGACACATTTGGGTCAGCATCTAGGTCAGAATATTTAAGTATAGATTTATTTTTTTCTAAAATAGAAACTAGTTTATGGAAATCAGCCTTGCTTGAAGTGAAGGTGATATCAATATTTCTGCCTTTATTACTACTATTTTGCACAATCATATCAATATTAATTCCATGTTCAGCTAGCAAGGAAAAAATAGCAGTTACACCGATGGTTTTTGGTAATCCTGATAACGTAATTCTTGCTTCATCACTAGTGCAAGTAACTGCAGTAACTAATCTTTGTTCCATTTGTTTATCCTCATTTGTAAGAATTGTTCCAGAATCTTCATTAAAACTTGATAGTACCCTAACCAAAACATGGTGTTTCATTGCCATGATTACTGACCTGGTATGTAATACTTTTGCACCTAAGGATGCTAGTTCTAGCATTTCTTCATATGAAATTTTATCTAACTTTGAAGCAGTGCTAACTATACGAGGGTCAGCTGTGAATATACCATCAACATCGGTATAAATATCACATCTTTCTGCTTTTAACGCTGCTGCTATTGCAACTGCTGTTGTATCTGATCCACCACGGCCAATTGTCGTAATACGTCCGTTACTTGTGACTGCTTGAAAACCGGCGATCACCGGAATAATATCTAAATTAAGAGCTTCTTGTATTTTATCAGTATTAATTTCTAATATATTAGCTTTGGAATGAGTATTGTCGGTAATTGTAGGAATCTGCCATCCCAACCAAGAACGGGCTTTCACTTGATACGATTGCAAAATTAATGCTAACAATGCCGAGGATATTTGCTCTCCTGTTGAAAGTATAGAATCATATTCGGCAAGTTTTTCATTGTCATCTAAAGATGATGCTTTTTTAGCCAAGTCAACCAAGCTATTAGTAACTGTTGCCATTGCTGAGACCACTACTACCACTTGATAGCCGTTAGCTCTTTCTTTCATTACTAATTTTGCAACATTTTTAATGCGCTCAAGATCTGCAACAGAAGTGCCACCAAATTTTTTTACAATAATTGCCATAATGATATTTTTTAAAGTAAAAACTAACCTAAGTAGTTACATGAAAGCTATAGATTTAGCAATGTTAATTTTAATAGCAGATTGTTCAGGATGCTGGTATTGAGGTCAGGTTTTAGTATTTGAATACCGTGTAATAGGATGTTTTAGGTGAGTTACTTAATTTTCTTACTACTTTACCATTGTATCATTTTAATGTATATTAATAACTTGGTTTTATTATAGAGTAGGGAGTGTGCTCTGGTTCGTATTGCCAATTTTGTTGTTTTGTAATTATGAGTTTAGAGTTAACTAAAATTATGTTTAATCAGTTGTTAAGAATATTGTGGCCTATAGAAAGACACGAATTAAAGAAATTCTTGCCTATGGCTCTTATGATGGTTTGTATTTTATTTAATTACAATTGTTTACGTTCTCTAAAAGATGCTTTGGTGGTTCCTAATATTGGCGCTGAAGTTATTAGCTTTATCAAGTTGTACTGTGTAGTGCCTGCGGCGATTGCTTTGATGTTGCTCTATTCGAAGCTTACTAACGTAATTTCTCAACAAAAAATATTTGTTTATTTTGCATTATTCTTTTTAATATGGTTTATGGTTTTTGCTTTTTTATTATATCCAAAAGCGGTTTCCATACATCCAGATCCGGAAATGATTGCTCAATTAATTAATCACACACTAGACTTTAAAGTGTTTCAACTAAATCTTCTACATTTTAAATGGTTCTTTTTAATATACAGCAAATGGTCATTTGCTGTTTTCTATGTTCTTGCTGAACTGTGGGGATCAGCAATGTTATCATTGCTATTTTGGCAGTTTGCCAACCATATTACTAAGACTACTGAAGCAAAAAGATTTTACCCAATGTTTGGTTTTATTGGAAATATAGGATTAGTGATCGCTGGAAGCTTAGTGAAATATTTATTTGCGCTTAGAGAGGAATCTGATGTTATTGCGAGCGCAGATGTTTCTGATTCTTTTGTTGGAGTACAATCCTTGCTAAGCCTAATGAGTGGCTCTGTAGTGTTAATTATTGGGATTTATTACTATATTCAAAGATATGTTTTAACAGATCCTCGTTATTTTGTAGATGCTGATATTAAAAGTACAAAACCTAAAGATAAATTATCATTAATTGAGAGCTTTAAAGTCATATTTTCTTCAAAATATTTAGGGCATATCGCTATATTACTTTTAGCATATGGTATTACAATTAACCTAGTTGAAGGACCTTGGAAAGCAAAAGTTAGAGAACTTTATCCAGACACTAATAATTATGCCCATTTTATGGGTACGCTTGCTCAATACACAGGTATTGCATCAATGATAGCAATGATTGTTGGCGCTAACATATTACTAAGATTTAACTGGTTTGTTGGGGCTATTATTACTCCAGTAGTTTTATGTATTACTGGTGTTGGATTTTTTGTTTTTATAGTTTTCTATAATGATCAAGTTGATGGTGCATTATCTTTAATTGCACTAAATCCTTTGGTACTGGCAGTGCTATTTGGTTTTGCTCAAAATGTTTTGAGTAAGGCAACTAAGTATTCTTTTTTTGATCCCACTAAAGAGATGTCGTATATTCCAATTGATAATGAGTTGAAAACTAAAGGTAAAGCTGCTGTAGATATCGTTGGTGCGCGTGTTGCTAAATCTGGGGGAGCATTAATTCAGTCTGCTATATTTCTTATTTTTCCAGCGGCAACATTTATTAGCATATCACCATATTTGATGATAATATTTATTATTGTCTCATTAATCTGGATCGTTAACGTGAAGTTGTTGTATAAAGAATATACGAAATTCTTAGTTAAGTCTTCCTGACGCTATCATAAATATTTCTACATTTTGATAAATGTAATTTTAGTATAATCATTCTTTTTATGTTATACTAATATTGAAATCATATTAGTGGTATAAGTATGTTGTGGAGAATATACTTCTCTTTCTTAATTTTAATTTTTTATCATAGTGCTTCCTTTGCATTTGGCCAAGTTTCTGCTGGGGTTGAGGTTATCACACCTAAATCACAAGAAATTTATGGGAAAGTGCATTCTGCTGGCATTATTAATTCCCCTGAATCTGTTTATTTATTAGCTGAATCTGTTGGGAAAATTATACATATATATTTTAATAATGGGGGAGCAGTTAGGACAGGTGATGTGTTGGCTCAAATTGATGATCAGGTTGCCCAGGCAAATCTTTCAATAGCAGTGGCAAATTTGAATTTGGCTCAATTGAAATCTGATAGAGCAAATAAATTACTAAAAGTAAATGCCGCCTCTCAAGCAAATTTGGATCAGGCAATGGCTGAGTTAACTCTAGCAAAGTCAGAACTCCTTAAAAAACGCGACGAGTTAGAAAAAACAAAAGTAATTGCGCCATTTGATGGAATTATCGGTTTTAAGTTAAAGCAAGAATATGAAATGGTTAATGTTGGAGATAAAATTTTTCGGCTAGAGCAATTTAATCCATTGGAAGTAGAGTTTAATTTGCCGCGTAATTTTCATCGTATGATAAAAGCTGGTGATAAAGTTGAATATAAAATTGATGCTGGTGCCAATACTAAGGGTCAAATTATTGCCGTAAGTGAAGTTATTAATCCAGAAGACGAAAGCTTTAGCGTTAGAGCTTCAGTAATTAATGCCGGAAATAAGTTTATTCCAGGGATGTTTACTTCTATTGATGTTATTACTGATTTACATCAGGCGTTAATTGTTCCGCAGCAGGCTGTAGTTTCTACTGAAAAAGGCTCAGTATTATTTAAGCTTCAAGATGGGAAAATACACTCAGTCCCAATATTAAAGGGCGTTGATTTTGGTGATATGGTTGAGGTTAAATCAGGTATTTCTGCAACTGATCAAATAGTTATTTCTGGTCAAATGAAGTTACATGAAGGCATGGAAGCACATCCATTATCTGTAGAAGAGAAAAAATGAATATCTGCGAGTTATGCATCAAACGCCCTATATTTGCTAGTGTACTCAGCATTTTTATTGTGCTGATTGGTTTAGTTTCATATAGCAAACTTAGTACTAAAGAATATCCAGATATAGAAAGCCCAGTGGTTACAGTGGAGTGTGAGTATAAGGGGGCTAGCCCCTACCTTATTGAAACTGCAATTACTAATATTGTTGAAGATGGTTTGGTGGGTCTTGAAGGTATTGAAACTATTACTTCGATAAGTGGTTGGGGAACGGCTCAGATTGTTGTTAATTTTACTTTAGAAACTAATTTAGATGTTGCGATAAATGACGTGCGGGCAAAAATTGCTGCGATTGCTGGTCTTTTGCCAAAAGATATGGATCCACCGATAGTAAGTAAGATGAACAATGCCTCTAGGCCTATTGTTTATTTAGCATTATACAGCGATCAAATGAATATTGCGGAAATAACGGAATTTGCTAAACGTTTTATAACAAAGAAATTAGAGGTTTTAAGTGGTGTTTCTAAAGTAGAAATTTATGCAGGGCAAGATTATAAGATACAAATTGATTCCAAGCCGGATCTATTAAAATTGCATAATGTATCTGTAGCTGATATTAGGTCAGCAGTAGAAAGTCAAAACCAAAATTACCCTATAGGATCTCTTGATGGCGGCAACGTTAAGATGTCTTTGATGATGAATTTGGATATGTCTGATGTAGAAGAGTTTAGAAATATCATTATAAAAAAGAACGATAATTATTTGCTACGACTAAAGGAGATAGCAAATGTAACTCTTGGAGCGACAGGTAAAGATAGCCTTAGTAGGTATAATGGCAATAATGCAATTATAATTGCGGTGTCTAAGCAGCCACAGTCTAACCCTGTAGATATTTCTGTTCTTGTGCAAAAAGAATTGGAATCAATTGTCGATATTTTACCAGATGCTCTTAGCATTAAGGTTGGATTTGATAATGCGAAATTCATCAACGCATCTATAAGGGCTATATATTTTACTATATTTGAAGCAATTGCTTTAGTTGTGATAGTGATACTGATTTTCTTGCAATCTTTCAAAGCTGCTTTGATTCCTATTATTACTATTCCGATTTCTCTAATTGGGACTTTTGCTTTGATGCTGATGTTTGGTTTTAGTATCAATAATTTTACATTACTTGCAATGATTTTAGCGATTGGTTTAGTAGTTGATGATGCGGTGGTGATGATGGAAAATATTTATCGGTATGTTGAGCAAGGTCTAAAACCTATGGAAGCAGCGATATGTGGCTCTAGGGAAATAATGTTCGCAGTAATAACGATGACCATTACGTTAGTGGCGGTTTTCTTGCCTGTAGGATTTATGAATGACTTTATTGGAAAGTTCTTTAATGAATTTGCCTGGACATTGGCTTTCAGTGTGGTGATTTCAGGATTTATATCACTTACTTTATCACCAATGATGTCTAGCTTAATTCTTAGTAAAAATGATGTAGAGAATAAATTTTTTAATTATTGTAATTACTTAATTAACCAGATGCATGATCGTTATCATACCTTGTTAGTTAAGGTTATAGTTTTACAAAAATATTTGGTTTATTTATTAGTTGGTATTGTTGCTATTGGTATAGGCTTATCGCTTTTTCTTAGGCAGGAATTACTACCATTAGAAGACAGAGGATATTTATTTATACCATCACAGGCACCACTAGGCTCTAGTTTTGAATATAATAAGAAATATTTTGGAGAGTTAGAGGGGATTTTATCTGGCAATAAATATATAAGCAATTACTTTTCGTTTATAGGACCTGATCAGCTTTTTACGTTTGTTGATCTGAAGCCTTGGGATCAAAGATCAGCTAGTCAAATGGAGGTAGCAAATATATTGAATCAGAAGGTTACAGCAATACCAGGCATTAGGGCTTTCGCAGTTAATCCCCCATCTTTAGATACTGGTCATGATAATCCAGTGCAAATTGTTTTAAGAGGGTATGTTGAGTTTAACAAATTAGAGCAATTAGCAGAAAAAATTATGATTAAAATGCGCCAAAATTCAATATTTTTGAATGTAGATAAGGATATCAAACTGAATAGCCCAGCATTGAAATTAGATCTTAACCGTGATAAAGCTTCATTTTATGATGTTGATATTTCTAGTATCGTTAAGGTTCTTCAAGGATATTTTGTAGAAGGTAAAATTGAAAATGGCTTTAAGAAAGATGGTGAATTATATGACGTGGATATTAGTCTTGCAGATAGCGATAAAGCAAATGCTAATGCGCTGGAGAAAGTTTATATTGCCAACAATAAAGGTAAAATGATTCCTTTACTATCACTGTTAGATTATCAAAATACTATACAGCCAAGTGCTCTTAATCATTATAATAAATTACGTTCTGTTACTATTTCATCAAGTTTAGCTACTGGTGTTGGGCTTGGCTCTGCGGTGCCAATTTTAGAGAAAATAGCTCAAGAGGAAATTACCAATCAAGAAGTAGTTTATGAGTTTGCAGGTCAAATTAAGGACATGCAAAAATCAAGTTATGATCTTTATATAATTTTTGGATTAGCAATTTTGTTTATTTATTTTATTTTAGCTGCACAGTTTGAGAGTTTTCTTGATTCAGCAATTATTTTATGCTCTGTTCCTTTTGCAATTGTTGGAGCTCTGTTAACTTTGTGGTTAGTTGGAGGGTCATTGAATATCTATAGTAAAATTGGTTTGATTACCTTGGTTGGTTTAATTACCAAAAATGCAATTTTGATTGTAGAATTTACTAATCAAAAATTGCTGCAAGGTATGGATATACGTAGTGCTGTTATTGAGGCTTCTTCAACGCGCCTAAGACCAATTATGATGACTACGCTTGCAATGATAGTTGGTGCCATTCCACTTGCTCTTGCTACAGGCCCTGGGGCTGTTAGTCGTAATGAAATTGGTTGGGTTATAGTTGGTGGCTTGGCACTAGGAACAATCTTTACATTATTTGTTATTCCACTAATTTGTATTATTGCTAAAGAATATAAACTTAAGCTCAGCAAACCTTAATCAAATAGATCTTTAACTTTCTTAAAGAAGCTTTCAGAATTTGGGTTGGAATTATTTTCTGAGAGTTCATCAAATTGTTTTAACAATTCTATTTGTTTCTTTTTAAGCTTCACGGGTGTTTCTACTTGGGCATGAACATATAAATCGCCATGTAGTGATGACTTCATTCTAGGCATACCTTTGTTTTTTAATCTGAATTTATCACCAGATTGAGTTCCAGTTGGAATAGTAAGTTTTACTTTATTACCGTCAATTGTTGGAACTTCAATATCTCCACCTAAAGTAGCTATGACCATTTTGATTGGTACGGTGCAATGTAGATCGTTATTTTCTCTTGCAAATAAAGGATGAGTTTTAATGGATAGGAAGATATATAAATCTCCAGATGGGCCTGAGTGTTCCCCAGGCTCTCCTTCGCCTGAAAGCCTTATTCGGGTGCCATCTTCAACACCAGCTGGGATATTAACTGATAATGTTCGTTCTTTACGAACTTTTCCTGATCCGTGACATTTTTTACAAGGATTTTTAATAACTTTTCCTGAACCGCTACAAGTGTGACAAGTTCGTTCAATCATGAAGAATCCTTGCTGAGCACGAACTCTACCTGAGCCATTACATGTTTTGCAAGTTGAAACTTCTGAGTCTGCACTACCTGTACCTTTACAACCATCACATTTTGTTGAGGCAGTAAAAGTAATTTTCTCAGTTTTGCCATTGTAAGCTTCTTCTAATGAAACCTGCATGTTGTAACGCAAATCTGCTCCGCGTGTTGCTGAGCCGCCTCTTCCGTTTTGTTGTTGAGCAAAATCTCCGAAGAAGTCATTGAAAATATCAGAGAAGTTTCCTCCAGCTTCAAAGCCTCCAAAACCACTGCCGCTACCACCTGGTCTTCCAGATTGTTCAAATGCATTGTGGCCAAATCTATCATAAGCTGCTTTCTTTTGAGGGTCCTTTAATATATCGTAAGCGGCATTAATTTCCTGGAAGGTAGATGCTGCTTTTTTATCATTAGGATTACGATCTGGGTGATATTTCATTGCTAGTTTCCGATAAGCTTTTTTTAGCTCGTCGGCATCCGCAGTTTTACTGACTCCTAAAATCTCGTAATAGTCTTTCTTGCTCATAAATGATTACTTTTACTATCAGAAAAAACTACCCAAGACTCTGCCTTGAGTAGTTTTTTCCTTAATCTAAATGCTTGATTACTTATCTTCTTCTTTTTTAATTTCTTCATAGTCAGCATCAACCATTTTATCATCAGGAGCATATGCTTCTGCGCCTTGTGTTTTTGCTGCGTCTTGTTCTGCTTTATTCATGAATTCACCGATTTTCATTGCTGATTTCATTAATGCTGCAGTTTTTTCTTCGATCTCATCTTTCTTCTCTTCTTTTAGAGCATCTTTTAAAGCTAAGATATCAGCTTCAATTTCCTTCTTGATGCCATCTTCAATTTTATTACCATGCTCGCTGATACTTTTCTCAGTTGAGTGAATAAGACCTTCAGCATGGTTACGAGTTTCTGCTATTTCTTTTCTTTGCTTATCTGCATCAGCATTGGCTTCAGCATCTTTAACCATTTTCTCGATATCATCCTTAGATAACCCACCTGAAGCTTGAATGGTAATTTTTTGTTCTTTACCACTAGCTTTATCTTTAGCAGCAACATTCAATATACCATTAGCATCAACATCAAAAGATACTTCAATTTGAGGCATACCTCTTGGTGCTGGTGGAATATGCTCAAGATTAAATTGTCCTAATAGTTTATTGTCAGCTGCCATGTCTCTTTCACCTTGGAAGACTCTAATAGTAACAGCGGTTTGATTATCATCAGCTGTAGAGAAAACCTGACTTTTCTTGGTAGGTATTGTGGTATTGCGATCGATCAATCTTGTAAATACCCCACCTAAAGTTTCAATGCCAATTGATAATGGTGTAACGTCAAGTAACAATACATCTTTTATATCACCTTGTAATACACCTCCTTGAATTGCAGCGCCAAGTGCCACAACTTCATCAGGGTTTACACCACGATGCGGTTCACGACCAAATAATTCTTTAACTTGCTCAATGATTTTAGGCATTCTAGTCATACCACCAACAAGTACTACTTCATTAATATCTGAGATTTTCAGACCTGCATCTTTCAATGCTTTTTTGCAAGGATCCATGGTTCTATTAACTAAATCTTCTACTAAGGTTTCAAGTTTTGATCTTGTTAATTTTAGATTTAAATGCTTTGGTCCACTTGCATCAGCTGTGATATAAGGCAGATTAATTTCTGTTTCTAAAGCACTTGATAATTCTATCTTAGCTTTTTCAGCTGATTCTTTTAAGCGCTGCAAAGATAGGGGATCTTTAGAAAGATCAATCCCTGTATCTTTTTTGAATTCGCTTGTAATATATTCAACGATTTTGAAATCAAAATCTTCGCCACCTAGAAATGTATCGCCGTTAGTTGATTTTACTTCAAAAACTCCATCACCAATTTCTAGAATAGATACGTCAAAAGTACCGCCGCCAAGATCGTACACGGCTATAGTTTTAGTCGCAGATTTATCAAGGCCATAAGCTAAAGCTGCAGCAGTAGGTTCATTTATAATACGTAATACTTCTAGCCCAGCAATTTTACCGGCATCTTTGGTCGCTTGTCTTTGAGCATCATTAAAATAAGCAGGAACAGTAATAACTGCTTTAGTAACAGTCTCACCAAGGAAGCTTTCGGCTGTTTCCTTCATTTTTTGTAAAATAAATGCACTGATTTGGCTTGGTGAATATTTTTTATCTTTAACATCAACCCAAGCATCGCCATTGGAGTGTTTGATAATATTATATGGAACTAATTTTTTATCTTTTTGTGTTGTTGGATCATCATAAGATCTACCAATTAATCTTTTGATCGCGAATAATGTATTTTTTGGATTAGTTACAGCTTGTCTTTTTGCTGCTTCGCCGACTAACATCTCACCTGATTCAGTAAATGCTACTATTGATGGTGTAGTCCTTTTTCCTTCAGCATTTTCAATAACCCGAGGATTTTTGCCATCCATAATTGCTACACAAGAATTGGTTGTTCCTAAGTCTATTCCTATCACTTTACTCATAATAAATTCCTTAAATAAATTGTTGTTAGATATGATATAGGTATCATTCTTTTTATTTACAAGATCTAATTATAATATTTTTTATTTATGATATGGATGGCCAGAGATTATTGTTTGTGCGCGGTATAGTTGTTCTATTAAAACCACCCTAGCCAATTTATGAGACATAGTCATTTTTCCGAGTGCTATTACATAATCTGATTTTGCTAATAATTCTGAGCTATGTCCATAGGCACCGCCAATTGCAAAGGCGATGTTGCTGTGCCCAGAAGTTTGTAGATTGCTAATATATTTGGCAAATTCCTCTGAAGTTAGATTTTTACCGGTTTCATCTAATATAATAACGAAATATCCTTTAGGTATTGATTTTAATATAAGTTGTGACTCCTGTTGTTTGCGAGTATCACTGGCGGCTATTTTTTTATCAGATAATTCTATAATTTGCAGCTTCCAGGTAATGCGTTTGTGATATTCATCAATAATTTTTTGCTCTGGCTCCTGGCGGTTGATTTTGCCAACTGAGGATATAATAATATTCATTATTGCTTATTCTTATGCCATAGAGCTTCAAGTTTAAAGGTTTCGCGCGCTTCAGGTTGAAAAACATGGACTATTATATCACCAGTATCAATTAGCGCCCATTGGCAGTTTTCTGTACCTTCAATCGCAACATTTTGAACTCCTGCATCTTTAAGTGCATTTTCAATATGATCTACAATTGACTTTACATGGCGGTTTGAATTTCCTGTAGCTATATACATATAGTCACAGATGGAGTGTTTGCCAACTAAATCAATCTTAATAATGTTTTCAGCTTTATTATCATTAAGTTGTTTTTCAACGATAGTTATAAATGATTTATCTTCTTGTTTCTTTTTCTTTGTCATTTAATGCCTTTTTTCTTAATTGAGTAGAGGAGATGTTTATTAATTCACCATGAGTCATAATCCAGCATGGTGGTTTTTTTTCTTTGAAGTCATTATATGAGGTAACTCTGTATTTGCCAAACTTTATCGCAGCTTCAGATTTTAATGATTTGTGTTGGTAATTTTTTCTACCATAAACCACAATTTTAATTTTCTGCCAAATATCCTGCCAATGGTGCCATAGGTGGAAATTGGCTAAATTATCTGCACCAATTATAAAGACAAAATTATTACCGCCATAATTTTTGAAAATGTAATTCAAGGTCTCATAAGTTATACTATTGTTCAACTTATATTCTAAGTCCGTTACAATGATTTTTGGATTTTGTGCAGTAATTTTTTGACAGGCTAGCATTCTTTCTTCAAATCTCATTAGATCTTTGGATTCTTTTAACGGATTTTTCGGAGTTAAAATCCACCATACATAATCAAGATTAAGCTTGTTAATTAACTGATTAGTAATAAATAAGTGCCCAAAATGTGGCGGATTAAAAGAGCCGCCTAGCAAACCTATGGAAAAATTTGTATTTTTAAAGACATTTAGATTCATAATGATATATTATATAATGTTTATTTAATATATCCATAGGAGAAATATGGCAATTGAAACTGGCGAACTTGAGTTATTAATTAAAAAAGCTTTTCCTGAGTCTGAGGTGATATTAAAAGATTTAGTTGGCGACGGCGATCATTATGAGGTGACAATAAAGTCAGCAATATTTCATGATAAATCAAAAGTTGAGCAACATCGTTTAGTAAATCAAGCTTTGAAAGGTTATTTAGGTGGTATCTTGCACGCATTATCTATTAAAACATTACCGTTAAACAATTAAGGAGAATATTTTATGAGTGATACAATTTTAGTTCAAATAAAAAATGATATTGAAAGTAATAATATAGTATTATATATGAAAGGTAACTCGCAGATTCCTCAATGTGGTTTTTCTGCCACCGTATGTTCTATATTAAATAACCTGGAAGTTGAATATAAAGATTTTGATGTGCTTTTAGATAGTGATTTACGAGAAGGAATAAAAACTTATAGTGACTGGCCAACTATACCTCAGCTATATATTAAGGGAGAATTTATTGGTGGGTGTGATATTGTTAAGGAAATGTATGCATCTGGAGAATTATTGGAATTATTGAAAAGGCATGAATTAATAGCGTAAATTAAAAATGAATACTAACATAATTAGTATCAACAAATTATGTAAAAAATACCAAGGCTTACATAAAGAAAAAGTTTTTGTTGCGTTGGATTCTATAGATCTTGATATACTACAAGGATCTTTCTTTGGATTACTTGGAGCAAATGGTGCTGGCAAGTCTACGCTTATTAATATTCTATCAGGGATTACTAATAAAACCTCAGGGAGTTGTATAATCAATGGCTATAATTTAGATTTTGAACAAAACCAGGTAAAATTATCCCTAGGAGTTGTACCTCAAGAAATAGTGTTTGATCCATTTTTTACTGCACGTCAGATTTTAGAGAATCATGCTGGTTATTTTGGTATAGCTAAGGGTCAAAGAAAAACAGATGAAATCCTCCATGCACTGAGTTTAGAAAATAAAGCGGACTTACCATCTCGTAGTTTATCCGGTGGTATGAAGAGGAGGTTATTGATTGCTAAGGCTTTGGTGCATAGTCCTAAAATTTTAATTCTTGATGAGCCAACTGCTGGTGTTGATATAGAGCTTAGGGAACAGTTATGGCAATATGTAATCAAATTAAATAAAGCCGGTACAACTATTCTATTAACAACCCATTATATTGAAGAAGCTGAAAAAATGTGCAGCCATATTGCTGTAATTAATCGTGGGACAATTATAGCTAACGATGTTAAAGAAAAACTATTGCTCTTATTTGATGATAAGATCCTTACGATTAAGCTAAACAAAGCAGCTGATAAGATACTTGACGCAATATATCTAAATAAGTTAAATGCAAAGATAGAAGTAGATAAAGTTATTATAAAATATGGGAAACATCATCATATAAATGATGTAATATGTCATATAGTTGAGAGAAAACTGACTATAACAGACATATCTACTACAGAGTCTAAATTAGAGGATATATTGAAGTGCCTAATTCATAGAGATTTAGAAAGCCATGATTAAGAGTTTTGTTCCTATAAAATCTTACCATTCTTTGATTATTTCTTTGTTAGTTGTAGTAACAATAACCGCTATGTTTCTACTTGCGGATGAGATATTGCTCGCTGGTTTGAATAAAAAATATATTTTAGTTTCAGCATTGTTGATATTGGCAATCAGTTTTTCAACTTTAATATTTAGAAGTTATGCTTTTTATAAGGATTTACAGTTATTCTTACCTGATTTATGGACATCAAAGCTTCTTTCTGCTTCTACTGAATACATGATTGCCGATGATATAGGTAAGGTATTTCTTAAGAGCAGTGATAGTATAATAGATTTTTGTAATAATAATATAAGAAGACTATTTTATACTTATCTAGACTATAAGTTCCCCATGGAAATTACTCATGAAAATATGACAGTGAGGCTATATAAATTAAAGGATATATGTGATGTTGGCATGATTTTTAGTGATTGTATATTAATTACGATGACACAGAATTCCAAAATTAATTTTAATCTAAAAGAATACTGGCATCTTTTTATCAAATCGCTAATGGTCCCAGCTTATATTGAAGAGCGTGGTGGAGATATAAGCATTAATGACTCATTACGTAGCTTTATTGGTATTGATGGCACAGATAATATTTCAGATATTGCATTTCAGTCTTATAAAAATACAAATATGGTATCGCTTTTCTATCATCGAGAAAAAATTAGTGATTTTACCAGAATTAAGATTTATGAAGATGTGCAGAATAAATATTTTATTTTATTGAATAATGTTCAAAAAGCAGAACTAAACTCACTTTCTAATGATCATCCAATTCCAGCGCTTACTATAGATAGTAAAGCGAATATCAAAACTGCAAATGATGCTTTTTACAAAATGCTTGGATTAGAAGGCTCTGCAAGACTTACGCTGTTAACTGATTATTTAGATAAAGAAAGCGGAATCAATCTTTTGGATTATTTACAAAAACAAGAAGATAGTGCTAGCGCTTTTTCTTTTGAAGTTAGATTCAATAACAATGATTTGGTTGGTCTATTTTACATTGCTTATATTGCTAAGACGGATAGTTATTTCTGTCATATCATTGACATCACTGAATATAAGAATTTAGAGATGAATTTCATTCACTCGCAAAAGATGCAAGCAATAGGCGTGTGCCATAGAAGAACGGAGGTCAACATGTATTAGTTATGTAACCAAAATTTTGTAAAGCTTTGTAGAAGATGAAGGCAGGTCCTTCAAAGTCGGTTTTCAGGAACTGGTTTTAAACCACTTCAAGCTGCTGTTATTAA
>CAMCSP010000008.1 GCA_945877755.1 Rickettsia typhi
CATCTTGATCAAGATCATGGCTATGAAAGCACTTTAAATTATTTAAGCCGTTTACCGAAGAAAGCAGGGTTGGTAAAAGATTTATATAAATTTGCAGTAACTAATTCAACGCCAGATGCAAGAACTATACTCAGCTTTTTAAGCCGAAGCAATTTGCCGGAAAGATATAGTAAATTAAAGGTTATTGAGATTAAAGGCGCTCCTATTAAGCTCAGTGAAATGACCTCACTTACATTAAAAGAAGTGAATATACTTTATACAGCAACTAAAGCTAATAGCCTTATTGGAGCAGGTATAATCGAAAATTGCGCAGGTTTATTTGAATTGTACTGTAAGAAAGTTGGACTGAGTGCAAAAGAATTGACCGAAAGATATGGTAATGAACAGTCCACACCTATTCATTATGCTGCAAAGAACGGTTTAGTGGATGCAATTAAATCAATATTTGAAACTCCTGGGATAAATAAACAAGCATTACTTGAGATGCAGGATGTACGTGGCAGAACAGCGCTACATTTGGCTATAGAAAATGGTCAAGTAGATGTAGTTAAGGCAATATTTGAAACTCCTGGAATAAATAAACAAAAATTACTTGAGATGCAGGATGATCATAACCGAGAAACCCCACTACACTTGGCTTCAAGAAGAGGCCAAGTAGGCATAGTTAAAACAATAATAGAAACTCTGGGAATAAATAAACAAAAACTACTTGAGATGCAGGATATGAATGAACATACAGCGCTATACTCGGCTATAAGATCTGGTCAAGTAGATGTAGTTAAGGCATTGTTTGGGTTCCAAATCAGTATAGTAAGATCAGTTGAAATTTGGTACAAGAAAGAACTCTGATATAGTTTTTCCTATTGTAGTAAATTCAGGAGTTTTCTCTTTAATCCATTTTTTCATATTTGCCCAAAATTTTTCAATTGGATTTAAATCCGGTGAATAAGGTGGCAAGAAAATTAATTTGCAGCCAACTGACTCAATAAGTTCTTTAACCTTCTTAGACTTATGAAACGCAGCATTATCAAGAATTATGCATTGCCCTGCCTGCAATTCTTTTATTAAACCTTGCTCTACCCATGCTTCAAACAATTCCCTGTTGCAAGATCCGGTAAATGTTAGCGGCGCTATCGACCTTTTATTTACATAACCTGCAACTATGTTAATTCTCTCATAATATTTTCCACTTTTCTTTCCATGCAAAATCTTTCCTTTCTTGCCCCATCCGCGCACTTTACTAGCACTTACCTCAATCCCACTCTCATCTATAAATACAAGCTTATCTTTTGGAATATCTTTTATCAGTTCTAAATATTCTTGTCTTTTTTCTTCCTTTGCTTCCACGTAATTGAACTCTTTTTTTTTAACACGAATCCAAGTTTTTTAAGCCAATAACAAGCTCCTCCATGACTTAATTTAAAGCGCTCTCTTATATCTGAAACTTTTAAATCAGATCTCGATTCAACAAATTTTATAAATTCCTGCTCGTTAATTGAAGGTTTTGCTCCTCTCATCTTCCTACTCGAAAAGTGCCCCTCTTTCTTATATCTTTGATACCAACTGTTTACTGTAGCTTTATTTATTCCAAAAATTTCAGCTGTTTTTCTTTGGGTATTTCCTTTGCCTAAAAAATTTATAACTTTTTTTCTTAGATCTTTACTATACATGCTCCCCTCATTATCAATTTTTTTTACTTAAATTGATAATAGCATATCTGTACTATATCTTAACTGATTTTACTATACAGTAGGTTTAAGAGGCCATGAAAAGAGAGCTATGGATCTTTTAAAACCTGAAGACCTAAGAGAAATATTAAAAATAAATTTTTCGGATGAGTTAGGAAAAGCTAATAGTGCAATAAGGTTGGAAAGAGAAAACTTAATACTAAAGTCCGTTTGGAAGGATTTGAAAACACATGGTGCCGATAATTCCTGGACAAGCCTTGATGCCTGGGCACTCTCAGCGAGCAAAATGACTGACAATTTAAGTGCTTTTTTTATGAGTGGAGGGAGTAATATAGAAGAGGTCTCTGAAGGAGCAATTGTTCGAAAAGAAGTTTATAGAATTATGAAAGAAATTATGCCTAAACCTCAAGATCAATCAACTGCAATAGATCACTCGAGAGAGTATATTCAGGCGCACCAAAACCAAAATGAGTATAGAAGATGATTACCAAAGGGGATCCTATATCTTTATCGCATATATGAAGCATACTCTGACATTGCAATGTATAATCTAACGATATTTTTTGTTGAATAAGTCCATAGCCCTATTACTATGCTGTCGAGCCTACCATTTTTAATAGAGAAAGAGCTTTAATGAACATGCATTTTATGCGTAAAGCTTTATTTATCACCAACTTTTAGTGCGGCAATAAATGCAGATTGAGGAATTTCAACATTTCCAAAAGAGCGCATTCTTTTTTTACCAGCTTTTTGTTTTTCTAATAATTTGCGCTTCCTAGAGATATCGCCACCGTAACATTTGGCAGTTACGTCTTTGCGTACAGCTTTCACGCTTTCTCTAGCGATAATTTTACCACCAATTGCTGCTTGAATAGCAATTTGGAATAAATGCTGTGGAATGAGGTCTTTTAGGCGAGAGCATAACTCTCTACCACGAGCTTCTGAACGAGCTCTATGCACTATTAGCGATAGCGCATCAACTGGTTGAGAATTTACTAAAATTGTTACTTTTACTAAATCTCCTTCTTCATAACTGTCTATATGCCAATCAAAGCTCGCATATCCCCGTGAGCAGGATTTTAGCTTATCATAGAAATCAAATACTACTTCATTAAGAGGAAGCTTATATGTCAACATTGCACGTGTGCCAACATACGTAAGATCAACCTGTATACCTCTTTTCTCTGTGCATAGTGATAATACTACACCCAAATATTCATCTGGCACCAATATGGTTGCTTTAATCCAAGGCTCTTCAATAAAATCAATTTTCATTGGGTCTGGCATATCATTTGGATTATGAACTTCCAAAACCTTATCTGAGTCTTTGATATGAATTTTATAAATTACGCTAGGTGCAGTAGTTACTAAGTCTAAACTAAATTCTCGATCAAGGCGTTCTTGAACGATTTCTAAATGTAATAGCCCGAGGAATCCACAACGAAAACCAAAGCCAAGAGCACTAGAACTTTCTAGCTCATACTCAAAGCTTGAGTCATTTAGTCTTAGCTTAGATAAAGACTCACGAAGTTTTTCAAATTCTGAAGAATCAGCTGGGTATAATCCGCAGAATACTACAGGAAGGTTTGGTTGAAATCCTGGTAAGATTTTAGGGTTAAAATTAGTTTGTTCGATAATGGTATCACCTACTTTACAATCTACAACTTGTTTAATTGAAGCAGTAAAGAACCCGACTTCTCCAGCTTTTAATGAATCAACTGGTGTTTTTTTGGGGGTAAATATACCTACACTATCGACGGTGTAGCAAGCATCAGTAGCAACCATTTTTATCTGCGATGCTTTCTTCAGCTCACCATCTATAATTCTAACTAAAATTACTACGCCGAGATAGCTATCATACCAACTATCTACTAGCAATGCGCATAAAGGTGCTGTTACATCTCCTTTTGGAGCTGGAAGTTTTTTTACGATTGCTTCTAAAACGTCTTTAGTACCGAGACCGCTTTTAGCAGAAATAGGTATAGCATCACTCGCATCAATACCGATTACGTCTTCGATTTGTTTTTTAACTCTGTCTGGTTCAGCTGCTGGTAGATCTATTTTATTAAGTATGGGCACAATTTCATGATTATTATCGATGGCCTTATATACATTAGCTAGGGTTTGCGCTTCAACTCCTTGGCTTGCATCCACTACTAGCAGTGAGCCTTCACATGCAGCAAGAGATCTACTTACCTCATAAGAGAAATCAACATGACCAGGAGTGTCTATAAGATTTAAAACATAAGTTTTTCCATCATCAGCTTTATATTTTAGCCTTACGGTCTGTGCTTTAATAGTAATTCCACGTTCTTTCTCAATATCCATTGAGTCAAGTACCTGAGAAGTCATCTCCCTAGATTCAAGGCCCCCACAAAATTCAATTAAACGGTCAGCCAAGGTTGACTTACCATGGTCAATATGGGCGATGATGGCAAAATTACGAATTAAAGATAAGCTGTACATATATTAAAAATTATCTTACAAATACTAGAAATAAAAATCTATTATACTGAAAACTTTTAATAATAAAACCTGTAATCATTATAAAATGCGTAACGAAACCGAAAATGTTGTAAAAAAAATCGAGCAGTCTCTTGTGTTGCTCAGGAGGTCTCTTTGACCTTGAAGAGTTATCACGCGAATTATTAAAGTTAAAGATTGAAACGGTTGACCCCAATATTTGGAATGATAACAACAAAGCTAGAGATTTGCTCAAGAGGCAAACTTTTGTTCAAAATTTGCTAGATTCATTTTATAACTTAGAAAATCATTTTAAAGATACGGTTGAGCTTATTAATCTAGCTGAGTTAGATGAGGATAAAACTTTGCTTAGCGAGGTTGAAGCTAATTTAAATAATATAGAACGCGATGCAAAGAGTTTTGAGATAGAATGTTTATTTTCTGGTGAAGCTGATGAAAACAACTGCTTTTTAGAGATCCATGCTGGGGCAGGTGGTACCGAAAGTCATGATTGGGCATCAATGTTGCTTAGGATGTATATCAGATTTTGTGAGCGTCATAATTTTAAATTTGAAATTATAGATGAGCTGGATGGAGAGGAGGCCGGAATTAAATCTTCGACTATTAGGATAGAAGGTAAAAATGTTTACGGCTGGTTAAAGACTGAAAGTGGAGTGCATAGGCTAGTGAGGATCTCACCATTTAATGCTGCTGGAAAAAGACAAACTAGTTTTGCCAGTGTTTGGGTTTATCCAATTGTTGATGATTCAATCAAGATTGAAATCAATGATAAGGACTTGAGAATAGATACTTATCGTGCTTCTGGAGCTGGCGGACAGCATATAAATAAAACTGATAGTGCAGTGAGAATTACCCATATGCCAACTAATATTGTGGTACAGTGTCAGAGTAGTAGGTCACAACATCGTAATCGTGCAGATGCATTTTCTATGTTGAGGTCTAAGTTATATGAGTTGGAGTTAAAAACCAGAGAAGATAAAATCAAAGCTCAAAATGCTAAAAAGACTGATAATTCCTGGGGTAATCAGATTAGATCATATGTATTACAGCCATATCAAATGGTAAAAGATCATAGATCTGACTATGAAACTAGTGCTACGAGTGATGTTTTAGATGGAGAGTTGGATAATATGATTTCAAATAGTTTAGCCCATTTATCTTAAATATTTTAGTTAGGTAAATTATGACATATCGAAAATTACAAAATGGTGATATTGTTGACATAATAGCCCCATCTTCTTCCAAAGACGTAGATTTAAAAGCAATTGCAGATATAGTTCGAGGCTTTGGTCTTACTCCCCGCATACCAGATAATATGCTTTTATCCGGAGTGGATCCATTTTCTGCAAATACAGATGAGTTTAGGTTCAATCAATTAAAGCAAGCAATATATACAGAAGATTCAAAGGTGATTTGGGCTTTTAGAGGCGGCTATGGTGCAGGACGGTTGATACCAAGTCTACATGAATTACCATTGCCAATGTATCCTAAAATTCTTATTGGCTATAGTGATATAACAGCTTTACATATTATATGTACTCAAAAATATGGTTGGTCAACTTTGCATGGTAGAACTCTTAGTGAGTTTATTGTTCGTAAAACTAATGAAGCTGAAATTAGTGCAATGAAAGAAGCTTTGTTTGGTAGAGTTAAAGCTACGTTTAATAATTTAAAATTATTAAATACAGTTAATTTGAGCGACAAAGAAATAAAATCTGAGGTCGTTGGGGGAAATCTTGCGCTTATCCAAACCAGTCTTGGGACGCCATGGCAATTTAATGCTGACAATAAGATTGTCTTATTAGAAGATGTTGACGAAAGGGGTTACAGTATTGATAGGATGTTAACTCATCTTACTCACGCTGGTATATTTGATAAAGCACTAGCCGTTATGATTGGAGATATTATGTGTAATCCTGAAAAAGATGGCACAATGCTATGCGACATGGCTGTTGCTAGGTTTGCTAATTCATTAAATATTCCAGTTTTATCATGTTCGCAAGTTGGACATGGTGAGTATAACTGGCCTGTTCCTTTTAATATGCCAGCAATATTGACTTTGGGTGAGTTACCTACATTAGTAATAGATACGTTTAGATAAATGCAAATAAGAATTGGTACCAGAGCAAGCAAACTTGCCTTAATTCAAGCAGAAGAAGTGAAACAAGCATTGCTTGCTTCTAATGCTGGCCTAAGTTCTACTCAGCTTATTTTAGTTCCGATTAAAACCACCGGTGATAAAATATTAGATAGAAACTTATACGACGTTGGAGGTAAAGGTCTGTTTATTAAAGAAATAGAAGAAGCATTATTAGATCAATCTATTGACATAGCTGTTCATTCGATGAAAGATATGCCGGCGTTTTTACCTGATGAACTTATTGTGAATTGTGTATTAGAACGTGAAGATCCGCGTGATGCATTTTTATCGTTTACTGGCGCTGATATTATTTCCTTACCAAAAGGGGCTTCTGTTGGCACTTGTGCGCCAAGACGTGCGGCACAATTTTTGCATTTAAGACCAGATGTTCAAATTGTTACTATACGTGGAAATGTTGATACAAGGTTAGAAAAGTTGGAGCGGCATTTAGTTGATGCAACTATTTTAGCTGTTGCTGGTTTGAAGCGTTGTCAAATTTCTCCTGAGAAATACATTGTTATTAGTGAAGATGATATGTTGCCAGCAGTGGCACAGGGAGCGATTGGGATTGAATGCAGAAAGGGAGATGAAAAAATATTAAGCTTATTAAATAAAATTAATCACCAAACCTCATTTGCTGCTGTTACTGCAGAGCGTGGTTTTCTAGAAGGGTTAAATGCTAGTTGTAAGACTCCTATTGCTGCATATGCAATTATTAATGGTGATCAGTTACATTTGAGATGTTTAATTTCTTCGCCTGATGGTAAAAAAATTACTAAGACAGAAAGATTTGGTAAAATAGAAGATGGCTACGATCTTGGATTGGATGCAGCTTTACAACTTAAACATTTATTAGATTAATATGACCGTTCTACTAACCCGTACTATTAAAGACAGCGACAATCTTGCTAAACAACTTGAGAGTGTTGGTATTAATATTTATATTGAACCAATGTTTAATATGGAATATTTAGATTATGATTTAAATTCTGTTGAGTTATCTTCAAGTCAGGCCGTAATTTTTACTAGTAAGAATGCACTTAATGCAATTAGAAACACTATTCAAAAATTTGCTCATTTAAAATTTTTTGTTATTGGTAACGTAACCGCAAAAATGGCTAAAAAACTTAAGCTTAATAATATTTATGTTGCTAACAATAGTGCCAAATCCTTGGTTGACCTTATTCTAAAAGAAATTACTGTTAAGGAGGGTAAGCTGCTTTATTTTTGCGGCGAATTGATTACTTTGGATTTCAAGAAAGAGTTAGAAAAGCATGGTTATAGCGTACAAAAATTTTGTGTATACAAAGCTGTGCCATCAAAAGATTTGTCTAAGGAGCTTAAGTATAAAATAATCAACAATCAGATTAAAGTAATGCTATTATATTCACACAATACCGCTGAGATATTTTTGGATTTGATAAAGAAAAATGATATGCTAAAATTTCTTTCAGGCATTAACCTTTTGGTTATTAGTAAAAAAGTTAAGCTATTAGTCGAAGGGTATAACTGGAAGTCTATATCTATATTTGATATTGACCAGCAAGAAAAAATTATAGAAAAAATCAAAAATTATTATGAAGCAAGTTAGTAAAAATACACATAAAGGAAGAGGTGTGCGAACAAAGTTTATGAAGCTTTTTTTTATTCTAATGACCATTTCTATAATTTGTTTTGCCTCGTATTTTTCTTTTATTAAAATTTTTGAAAAAAGCCAATTAAATATATCAACAGATACTGTACCCAAGAATATAATTGAAAATGATGAATTAGATAATATTCAATTGGTTGAGGAGAGAAAAAAACTCCAACATAAAGAATGCTTAGATGCAAATTATGTTGATCAGATATTATTAATTAGCACTATAAATGCTAGTTTAGAAAATGGTAATGATATTTCTCAAATAGTTAATAAACTAAATTCTATGTATTTATCTGATTCTAAATTGAAAGAATTAGTTGCGCGGTTGAATTTATACAATCTTTTAAAAATAGAGAATTATTATCAACTTAATAAGCAATTTCAAGATTTATATGGCAGATTGATTATGAGTGTTACTTCGGATGAGCGTACTCAAAATTGGTTTCATAAATATTTCTACAAAATGATATCTATAAGAAAAATTGGCCCCCGTGCAATTGAGGGTGGAGGGGTTGATGGCCTTCTAGCTCAGGCAAAAGTTGCGCTGGATAATGGCGATTTGCAACAAACGTTTGATTTGTTTAATTCAATGCCAGAAGCTCAAAAAAATATTGCTGGTGAATGGTTACTTAAGCTACATAATTTTGTTCAGATTCAAAATACAGTTAATGTGATATATGAGTTGGTTATATCTCCACAATATCGAAGCAAATTCTCTATGGTATGTAGTAATGATTAGATCAATATTTTTTCTACTTTTTGTAGCTGCTCTCTCTTCGCTATTGTACTTCTTTTTTAGGGACGCGGGTAACATCGAGGTATATTTTTCTGATTATTACATTATCATTTCAGCAGGTGTATTTTGTATAATGTTATTGTTGTCAGTGCTTTTGGTTTCTTCGGTTGTTGGTATATTTTGGTGGTTAAGAAATTTACCTAAAACCTTGATCAAATTACGTAATGAATCTAACTATCAAAAAATTGTAACTGAAATATTCGATATAGTTTGTGCACTAGAATCAGGAAATAAAGACTTAGCAGTCAAGCTGTATCAGAAGAATGATGTGTCGTTAATTAGGCATCCTATTGCAAACCTAATTTCTTGGCGTGTTTCTTGCCTAGATAGTCGCTGTAATGAAAGTGATGTTGAAAAATTTTTGTTATTAATGATGGAAGATACTAAAACCTCTGTGCCATCCATTAAAGAACTTATTACTAACAAATTAAAGGCTGCTGATTTTGAAACTGCTAGTCAATATTTGGTGTTATTAGAAAAATTATCTTATAAACCAAATTGGTTTTATCGAGTAAAAATTACTGTAAGCATTGGAAATCAGAGGTGGGATGAGGCTATTAGTGCTTTAGAAAAGCTGTCTAAACAGCGTTTGATTGATACTTTGGAAGCAAAATCTTTAATGTCGTTGATATATTATTTAAAGGCAAAATTTTATCTAGGTCAGAATCTAAATGATGAAGCAATTTCTGTATTAAAAAAGAGCCTTGGTTTAAATAGTGCTCATATAGAAACAGTGTTGTTGATATCAGATTTGCTTTGTATGCAAGCAAAAACTAAAGATGCAGTTAGTTTTATAAGCAAGTCTTGGACACTAAACCCGGATTATAAATTATTGGAAAAAATGGAGTCTATTTATCAGGATCTTCCGATAATGAAACGGTTTGAGGAGTTAGAAAAATTGGCTTCTTTAAATAAAAGTGATGAAGCTTATCTAATTTTTATACGAATTGCCTTAGAGTTAAATTTATTAGATAAAGCTCATAAGTATTTTGGTCTATGTAAAAAAAATAATAATGAGTCTTATAGAAAGTTATCGGCATTTTATAAATTATTTATTCAAGAAGATAGAGATGTTACGCTTAATTGTCTGAAAGCTTTCTTAGGAGAATAAGTATGCCTCAAATTAAAATAGCTCCATCAATTTTGTCTTGTGACTTCGCTAATTTAGCAGAAGAAATAAAGTCTGTTAGCCAATCTGGTGCTGATTATATCCATATTGATGTAATGGATGGACATTTTGTGCCTAACATAACTTTAGGGCCAGTAATAGTTAAATCTATGAGATCTTATACATCAGTTCCATTTGATGTACATTTGATGATTGAGAATGCTGAAAAATACATCAAGCTATTTGCGGAAGCTGGGGCTGATATAATTACTTTTCATATTGAGGCAGTAAATGATAGTTTAGAAGTGATTTCTTTAATTAAATCATTTGGTAAGAAAGTTGGTGTATCGCTAAAGCCTAATACTGCTGCAGAAAGTATATTAGGAATTATTGATTTAGTTGACTTAGTTCTATTGATGACAGTTGAGCCTGGTTTTGGTGGGCAGTCCTTCATGGAATCTCAATTGCCCAAAATTAGAGATCTGCGTTCAATGATTAATAATTCTAAAAATACCAATATTGAATTAGCTGTAGATGGTGGAATTAATGATCATACTGCAAAATTAGTTATTGATGCTGGCGCTAATGTATTGGTTGCTGGAGCTTATATATTTGCTGATAAAGGTCAATATCATGAGCGTATTATAAAATTAAGAGGTTGCTGATAATTATGAAAAAAGAAATACCAAAACATAATATAAAATGACTTTAATTCTCTTATGGAGCAAATAAAAGTTCTAGTAAAAGGTCCCTGCTTATTGTCTAATCAAAAACTCTATGGTTATGAGGTAAGTTGCTTGAACTATTTAGGAATTTTATGGTAATGAAAGAATAGATTAAGTTATTGTTGTATTTATTGATCTGTAATGATCAAATCTAGTTTCTGATCATGAGCTTCTATCGGTAGATCTGTCTCTGATATTTGTTGATGATAGCATAAGCCAATTACCAATAAACTAGGATTAAGATTGCGATAATGCGCTATAGTAATGTCATACAATCCTTTCCCATATCCAAGTCTGTTACCGGATTTATCACATGCCAATAGGGGGGTGATTATTATATTAGGGATAAGAGTTTGCGCAGTTTCTAGTGGTTCTGGAATATTATTATTTAGTTCAGTTTTATCTTGGGCCCGCCATTTTTTAAATTCCAAAGGTTTATTTGGAATTATTTTTGGCATAACACATATATGATTTTTGGTATGAAGAGCCTCTAGCAAAGGTAAAATATCTAATTCATGATTAATTGGTAAATATCCAGCGATGACTATGGGCGTTTTATAGTTTTCACTTATAAAATCTAATAATTGATTTTTGATATTTTCGGATGCTAAAGCAGTATCTTTATTAGAAATATGGCTACGAATCTCTCGATAATGAGCGCGTAAAGATTGTTTATCTGAATTGACAGGATAACTATCCATGACTTGTTCTGAGAAATAAACTTATTTAGAATAAAACTCAATGATCAAATGTGGTTCCATAATACAAGGGTAAGGAACATCAGCCAAGTTAGGTATTCTTAGGAAAGTACCTTTCATGTCTTTTGGTTCAAAACTTAAATAGCTTGGAATTGTACGTTCCATTTTTTGAGTAGCTTCCATAGCAATAGGCATGGTTCTTGATTTTTCCTTAAGCTCGATAACATCATTATCCTTTACTGAATAGCTTGGAATATTAACAGTTTTGCCATTAACTAAGATATGTTTGTGATTTACAATCTGTCTTGCTGCAAAGATAGTTGGAGCAAGGTTAAGTCTATATACTACTGCATCCAGTCTTTTTTCTAATAGGCCTATTAAGTTTTCAGAGGCATTGCCACGCATTCTATGAGCTTCTTGGAAGGTTCTAAAGAATTGTTTTTCAGTAATGTAACCGTAGTAACCTTTAAGCTTTTGCTTAGCATGTAATTGGGTGCCATGGTCAGTTTTTCTACGCTGTACAGAAGCACCATGTTGACCTGGAGGGTAGTTTTTTGATAAGAATGGATCTTTGGCACCACCCCATAAACTTACGCCTAGTCTTCTACTAATTTTATACTTTGATTTCAGAATTTTCGTCACGTTACACTCAAAATTTTGATTAATTAAATCTCACAAAAGGAGAAATATACAATAATGACCATATTTGTCAATCCATATTGTGAGAGTTATTCTCCATTGCTTTAAATATGCCGATTAAGGTATTAATTTCTTTGGAGGTAATTTTATCGACGCGTTTAAAGATGTTCTTGATATTGTGGAGCATGGTGGGTTTCTTAGTATAAACCTGATAAAAGTTAGTTTGGTCCATTACTTGCTCTAAATGATTGAAAAAATTTAGTATTTCTTTTTGAGTAGCTGCTTCATTATTTTTTTTTGGAGTATTTATTATACTATTAGCGTTGTTGATTTTACGTAATTCATAGCAAACGATTGCCACAGCTGCTGCTAGGTTCATTGAAGTGAAATTCTCATTAACTTCTATAGATACCAACTTATTGGCCCATACTAACTCATCATTTTCTAAACCGCTTCTCTCGGCACCAAATATTATACCTATTTTTCGAGGCGATATTTCTGATACTAATATTTCATTATATAGATTATTGGCGCTAACAATATTTTTATTAAGATCTCTGCGGCGGGAGGTAGTAGCAAAAATAAGCTCAAGATCAGCTATAGCTGCTTCAAACTCAGTAAATATCTGTGCATTTTCAATAAGATGACCAGCTCCCACAGCGGTATATAATGCTGCTTCATTAGGCCAGCCATCACGAGGATTGATTATACGCAAAGAGGTGAAGCCAAAATTAAGCATTGCCCGTGCTGCTGTACCTATATTTTCTCCTAATTGTGGTCTTGCAAGAATGATTACTGGGGAAGAATTATTATCCATTTATTCAACTCTACGCCAAGTAGTAATTCCGTTTGGTAAGTCTTCTATCATAACACCTTTTGCTTTAAGGCTGTGTCTAATTTTATCAGCAAGAGTCCAATTTTTATCCAGCTTTGCTTTTTTTCTTTCCTCAATTTCTGATACTATCAATTGATCGTCGTCCTGACCAAACCACTCACTGGGTTTTTTATTGAAAAATCCTAATAATTGACCGGCCTTATATAGCGTATTTGCTAATCTAATTTTCTCATCTTGGTCATTAGTTTTATGAAAATCTTTTGCTATAGCATGTAATGTGGCCAAAGCTTCTGGAGAATTGAGATCATCACTTAATTTTTGTTGAATTTTATCAATATATTGTTGGTCTATTGGATCACCATGTTTGAATTCAATAATTCTATAAAAATTGTCTAATGTTTTCTGAGCATCTACTCTAGCTTTATCATTCCAATTTAGAGGTTTGCGATAATGAGTTGCTATAAGAATATAGCGAATAGTTTCTCCAGCGACTTTTTTCTCTAGTAATTCATTTACTGTGAAGAAATTGCCTAATGATTTACTCATTTTCTCACCATTGACAGTCAAGAAGCCATTATGAACCCAGAATTTGGCGTAATTGCTATGTTCAAAGCAAGAGCAGCTTTGGGCGATTTCATTGGTGTGATGAGGGAAGATTAGGTCAACACCGCCGCCGTGAATATCAAAATCTTGACCTAAATATTTAGTACTCATTGCGGTGCATTCAATATGCCATCCAGGGCGACCTTTACCCCATGGACTATCAAAAATAGCTGAAGCGTCGTCATTTGCTTCTGCTGGCTTCCAAAGTACAAAATCTGCTGAATGTTTTTTATTTTCACTGACATCAACTCTGCTGCCGGCAATCAATTCATCTAAAGATCTACCTGATAAATTGGTATAATTTTTATAACTTCTAACGTCAAAATATACATGATTATTAGCTATATAGGCATGATTCTTTTCAATCAATGTTGTAATAATATCGATCATTTCATTGATATGTTCTGTTGCCTTGGGTTCTATATTTGGTGATAGGCAGTTTAAAGCCTGCATGTCATGTTCAAAATATTCGATCATTTCTTTAGTAAGATTATCAATGCTTATCCTACGCTCTTTCGCCGCATCACAAATTTTGTCATCAACATCAGTAATATTACGCACATACAAAACTTGTTTTTGTCCATAGGTATAAGTCAGCAATCTGTATAATAAATCATAAACCACTGTTGATCTAGCATTGCCAATATGAGGTCGGTCATATACAGTTGGACCACAAACATACATAGTAACAAGCTTGCTATCTATAGGCGTGAATTTTTGTTTTGTTTTAGTTAAACTATTATAGAGATTAATCGTCATTATGTTATTTTTCTAAAGCTATCTTTATTTAACTTAATGAATAGGGGATTTTTAGTTTCTTGTCGAGCATAGTCTTTTATGTTATACCAATATAGTCAGTAACTTAATCAAGGTTTTAGGTGATTTTAAAGCGTTCACAAATTATTTTTTTACATGACTTTTTGCTAGTTAATTTTAGTTTTAACTTTGCATTAGGTATTAGGTTGTTAGATGAAATTTCGTTATATAAATTTAGCACTACCTATTTTGAGTATAGTTCAATATTCTTTCTAGTATCTTTTGTTTTTCTTTATTTTTCAAAGCTTTATAACAGAAGTTGGCGTTATTCTTCTGAGCAAGATTATTTGTTTATCGTGCAAACTTGTTTGGCGATAACCATGATTTATGCGTTGACAATGTTTTTTATCAACCGACTTACCGGCGTTCCAAGATCAGTTATTGTTGTTAACTGTTTCTTGATGCCTATGTTGCTTGTAGGGACCAGAATATTATACAAATTATTTAAACTTCAGAACACAAATAAAACTTTAGATCAAGCTGTACCAGTTTTAGTTATCGGTTTAGATAATCGTATAGAGCTCTTCTTAAGAGAAGTGTTTTTGTCTGGTAATAGTCCTTATTTGCCAATTGGTATTATTGATAATAACAAAACTAAAATTGGCAGTAAAATTTATAACGTAGAAGTTTATGGAACTTTAGGAGAATTTGAGAAGGTTTACGCTAAGTTAAAAGCTAAAGGTATGGTGCCTAAAAGGTTAATTGTTACTGAGCAATATTGTGTAGGAGAATATTTTAAACAACTGATTAAAATTTCTGATAGTTATGGTATTAAGCTTGGAAGATTGCCGCAGTTGGCGGAGTTGCAATATAAATTGGAAAAATCTTCATCTTCACAACCAATTATTATTGAAGATCTATTGTCTAGAGAGCAGAATTTTCTCGATAAAGAGCAGGTATCATTTTTCTTGAATAAAAAAATTGTATTAGTAACTGGTGCTGGTGGAACTATAGGTGGTGAATTAGTAAGACAGATAGCTAGCTTTAAGCCAAAAAAACTTATTGTTTTAGATAGCTCAGAGTTTAATTTATATAAAATAATTAATGAACTTAGGCTTGTTTATCCACTCTTACAATTTAGCTCTTATATAACCGACATTAGAGATGAGGCTCAATTAGAACGTGTTTTTTCAAAGGAACAGCCAGAGATAGTATTTCATGCTGCAGCATTAAAGCATGTACCAATTGTTGAAGAAAATGTTACAGAAGGTGTGATGACCAATGTTTTTGGTACGGTTAACATTGCAAAACTTGCATTAAAATATAAGTCTGAGTCTATGATTTTTATTTCTACGGACAAGGCGGTATATCCAACTAATGTTCTTGGGGCAACAAAACGTATTGCTGAGAGATATTTACAAGGTATTGGTCAAAAATATATTAATAAGAAAACCAATTTTGTTTCGGTAAGATTTGGTAATGTTTTAGGTTCTTCTGGCTCAGTTATACCACTATTTGAGCAACAAATTAGTGCTGGTGGCCCGGTTACGGTTACAGATCCTAAAATTGAAAGATATTTCATGACTTTGCGCGAAGCTGTTCAGCTGGTATTACAAGCAGGGAAACAGGGCTCTATTTCTGACAATAATTCTCATAGTCATGTTTATGTTCTTGATATGGGTAAACCGATTAAGATTAAGAACCTTGCGCAGCAAATGATAAAATTGTCGGGTTTAAAAATTGGTGTCGATATAAATATTGAATACACTGGTTTAAGGCCAGGTGAAAAGTTGTACGAAGAATTATTTTATGAATATGAACAACCTGAGCCTACCGAATATAAATCTGTAATGGTAGCAAAGCCAATAATAATAGATTTTGATGAGTTAAATAAACTGCTAAACAAACTCAGTTCTATTATGATTTCTAAAAATGTTACTAACAAAGAGATTAAGATGTTTTTAAAAGAGATTATATCGGAGTATAATCAAAGTTAATTATAAAGATAATATTGCTAATGTTCATAAGAGTTCAAAAAATCTTCATTGGTTTAAAACTTGTGCCTTGGTTTATGGTATTAATTATTACTTTAATATCATCAATTGGCTTTGTTTTGATGTATGATGCTGCTTCTGGTTCGATGGAGCCATGGGCTAGTAAGCAGATTTCTTTTTTTCTCATTTTTTCTACACTGATGCTTGCTATTGGATTAGTTGAGCTTAAAATAATTTATCAATTCGCATATGTTTTTTATGGGATAACCCTCCTTTTATTGATCTTGGTAGAGATTTTTGGCCATAATGCTATGGGGGCAACGCGCTGGGTTAATTTAGGTTTTATGAAGTTGCAGCCTGCTGAGCCCATGAAACTAGCGATAATATTAGCTTTGGCGCGGTATTTTCATGCACTTTCTTATCAGGATATTTTACAAATTAGATCTCTAATTATTCCAATTATAATGTTGCTAGCACCTGCCTTATTGATAATTAAACAACCAGATTTAGGGACTGGAATTATTACTCTGATGGTTGGTGCAATAATGTTTTTCATTGCGGGCGTTAGAATGTGGAAATTTGTTCTTTCATTTGTAGTTGTATTAGGCTCTTTGCCTATTACATGGCATTATTTATATGATTACCAAAAGCAAAGGATTTTAATCTTTTTTGATCCTGAGAGTGATCCTTTGGGAGATGGCTATAATATTATTCAATCAAAAATAGCTATAGGCTCTGGTGGATTGTTTGGTAAAGGGATGATGTTTGGAAGCCAGGCACAATTACAGTTTTTACCAGAACATCAAACAGATTTTATATTTCCTATGTTTGCCGAGGAGTTTGGTTTTGTTGGTGCATTGTTGATAATTTTTTTATATTTTATATTAATTGTTTATGGGACCGGCATTGCATTAAATTGTAAAAGTCATTTTGGAAAATTGCTTGCTTATGGCGTTGTATCGATGTTCTCTGTCCATGTTTTTATTAATATGGGGATGGTAATGGGCTTATTACCAGTGGTTGGAGTGCCTTTACCGTTATTATCTTATGGAGGTACAATTATGGCTACCATTTTAATTGCATTTGGATTACTAATTAACGTACACCTTAATAGCAGAACAGCTTTATCACAAAGTTCATTTGGGGTGATTTAACATAAAGATAGGAGTGATTATGCAAGTTATAGTATCTGGTCAAGGAGTTAGTATTGGACAAGCTTTACAGGAGTACGTTAAAGAAAAATTGACTAATCATGTAGTGAAATATTTTGAACATGCCATTGAGGCCCATGTAGTATTTCATAAGCAGTCTGTTTTTTTTAAAGCAGATATAGTTATACGTGATGGCACAGGCATGCATTTACCGATTAAAGGTGATGATGAGGCTGATGATGTTTATGTGGCTTTTGATAAGGCTTTAGCTAGGGCAGAACATCAATTAAGGAAATATAAAACAAATATAAAAAGTCATCATAAGGCAAAACTTGGTGAGTTTTTAAGAAATGATGATATTGAATCAGAGGATTAGGCTACGTTTAGAATGTAGCTGTTATACTGCAATCCACATTTGGTTGCGTCCTTGTCTTTTGGCTGTTCCTATATAAGGTTTTGGCAATAAAGGTAAAGAAAATAACCCAAGATTTGAAGGCTCCACAGATTCTAAAAATGATAACCCTTTAATATTTAGCATTTGTTCAAAAGCATAACAAACTGTGTCGATATTATGGAGCCCTACTTTTATTAACCCGCTTTCTGCAAAATGAGAGATTCCTCTCAATACGTCACTACCAACACCAATAGATAACACATTTTCTGTTATTTCTATATTATTTTGTAGGTGATTATGGCCAATGTTGGCTAGACGTAGTATTGGTGCTTGTGACATAGTCTGTTTTACTTAAACTTTAAGTTAATTATTAATATACACAAATTTATATTTGTAGTCTTTTCTTAGTTTCTATCTCAAGATTAAAATTCATTGCAATTATTGGCTCGATAGTATATTCATACAGTACATGGTTCAAGCTTTGATTTAATTATGGCAGACATTATTCAAGAAATTACAGAAGATATAAAAACAGAAAAGTTTTTATATGTCATTAAAAATTTTACTAAGATCTTTATCATTATCTCTTTAGTGATTTTATTGATAACGTCTGCGGTTGTTTATCGTAACTATAAACATGAGCAAAAACAGCTAGCTTTTAGTATTGATTATTTTAGGTTAGTTAATGCTAATATAGATGCAGAGGGTTATTCTGATTTATACAAAAAAATTACCTTAGGTAATTCAGAGTCTTATGCCTCTATGACATTGATTTCTTACTCTAAGGTGTTGATTTCACAGAAAAAATACAATGATGCTTTTAAACTACTTATTGATTTATATAATAATAAAGGAAACGATATTGTTTTTAGAAATATTTCTAGAATTTTGATTATGTCGACAATTATAAGCCAGGACTTCAAGGACTTTAAAGGTTATGATCAATTGGACGAGGGTAGTATTTCTGAACCTTTTTATGGTATGATAAAATTATTATATGCGCAGGCTTTACTAGCTAAAAATCAAGATGTGGAAGCAAAAAATATTTTAGTGAATTTAGTTGGAAGCTCAGGAGCATTTGATAATATAAACTCTCTGGCTAATATGCTGCTTAATGATATTGGTAATTAAATAAAGGAAATTATTGTTATGAATAAAGTTTTGAAAATATTGCTATTATTTATAATGATAGGGTCTATTTTTGGTTGCGCCAACAAGGATAAAATTAAGAAATTACCAGGAAAATATATTGAGTTGATGCAAGAAATTGAATATGCACAACCAGACAAGGCTCTTGCTGGAAAAGCTATTGCAATTCCACACTCACAAATAAATGATAAGTGGTTAAATAGTAATTTTTCTGTATCTGCTATGCCAGAAAATATCAAAATACCATCCGAGCTCTCCTACAAGATTAGTAATTCAAAATTAGCGCATTCAAATAATCTTTATGGTGTGAGTGTTACACCAGTTATATTCAATAATATACTTTATAGCTTTGATAATCAGGGATATGTTGTTGCATATAATGTTAGCAATTTTTCTAAGCCAATATGGTCAAAGAAGTTATTTGCCAAAGAATTGGCAAAAGATAGCATTGGTGGAGGTTTAGTTTGTGATAAAGACTTCCTGATTGTAACGTTTGGGAATACCAATCTTATTGCTTTAAATAAAGATGATGGCTCTGAGATCTGGAGATATAGTCTTAGTAGCATTGCAAGATCTACGTCTATTATTAAAGATGACAAGGTTTTTACTTTAACAGTTGATAACAGGTTATATTGCATAGATTTGCGTACAGGAAAACTTTTATGGACTCATGAGGGTGCCATTGAGCAGTTTGGAGTATTTGGATCTGCCTCTCCTGTTGTTAGTGGTAATTTAGTTATTGCTCCTTATTCTTCAGGTCAGTTGAATGCTCTAAATATTAATACCGGAGAAGTTGTGTGGCAGCTAAGTTTGATTAAATCTACTGGTAATAGTACTATGTTGTACCTAAATGATATTGATATGACTCCTATAATTAACCAAGGTATCCTTTATGTATCAAATTATGCAGGCACGATGTTTGCAGTAGAGGTCAGTACCGGTCAGATAAAATGGACTAATGACTCTGTTGGTGGGAATAAGTTTGCTTGGATTGCCGGGAACTATATTTATTCTGTAAATAAATATAGTCAGCTTACTGCAGTATTAAAACAAACAGGACAAGTTAAATGGGTTAGTGATTTAGCAGAAAAAATCACTATAAAAAGCAAATCAAATAAAGATAAAGCTATCATCAGTGGGCCAGTTATGATTAATAATATGCTTTATCTAACAAGTTCTGATGGGAAATTAAGTGTTTTTGATCCAGCAAGCGGTATTAAGCTTAATGAGTATCAAATTTCTAAAAATGTTTATTCACCACCTATTTCAGTTGGAGATAAAATATATTTTATCAATAATTCCGGAATATTATCGGTAGTTAGGTAAAATATCATGTTTACTGTTGTAATAGTTGGTAGGCCTAATGTAGGCAAGTCCACTCTTTTTAATCGACTATCAGTTTCTAGCAAAGCTATTGTGCATGATCTTCCGGGCGTTACTCGAGATGTAAAAGAAACAATTGGTGTATTAGGGGAGCTTACTTTTAAGCTTTTTGATACTGCTGGTCTTGATTTTCATACTAAAAAAAGTCAATTATTAATCAAGACTATCTCTCATACTGAATTAGCTATAAGTAATGCTGATATTGTTCTTTTTGTAGTTGATGGTAAGGGTGGTATTGTTAATGAAGATAAGGTTTATGCAGATTGGTTACGCAAAAAGAATTTACCAGTAATTTTACTAATAAATAAATGTGATAATAAAATAGCACAGCACAATATTAGTGAGTTTTATAAAATTGGTTTTAAAAATGTTGCTTCTATTTCTGCTGAGCATAATAAAGGCATGGGTGACTTGCATGTTTTATTAGCTGAAAGTTTAAGATCAGAACAGGCAGAAATTCCTGAAGAAGTATCTGAGGATGTGATAAAAATTGCCATAGTTGGTAGGCCTAATGTTGGTAAATCTACGTTTATTAATAGATTGCTTAAACAAGAGCGATTATTGACTGGCCCTGAACCAGGCCTAACTAGAGATTCTATTTCTTTAGATTGGAAATACAAAAATCATAATTTGCAATTGGTTGATACGGCAGGAATTAGAAAGAAAAGCAATATTTATCAATTTTTAGAAAAACTTTCTACAGGGCAATCTATCCAATCAATTAAAATGGCAGATGTTGTGATATTAATGGTTGATGTTACTATGCCTCTTGAAAAGCAAGATCTTACAATAGCGAATCTGGCCTATGAGGAAGGTAAGCCAGTTGTTTTAGTAGTTAATAAAGCTGATCTTATTAAAGATAAGCAAGTTGAGACTGAAGAAATTATCTTTAAAGCCCAGCAACTGCTTAATAATCTAGGTTCAGCTCGTATTAGTTTTGTATCGGCTTTATATAAAACCCATCTTGATCAAGTAATGGATGTCTGCGTAGAGCTTTATGAGAAATGGCAAATGCAGATTCCTACATCAAAGTTAAATAAATGGTTAGAAGTAGCTGTTTCAAAACATGCTTTGCCTTTACTTGAAGCAGGAAGAAAGGTGCGTATCAAATTTGCTAATCAAATTAGAAGTAAGCCTCCAACTTTCCAGTTATTTACTAATCGTCCTGATAAAATAACTAAGAGCTATAGTAGATATTTACATCATTCGATATGTGAATATTTTGGCCTAGATGGGGTTCCTATTAGATTTAAGCTGAAAAAAATACATAACCCATATACAGATAGAGATTAATTTGGTTTTTTATCCGACAGCTAGACTTTATAGTTATTATAGTTTAGTATAGCTTAAGATATTATTAATTAGTGTAGATGATTGTGTTTCAGATAATTTTTTCAATATTTATATTATTTTCGTTGAATGCATTTGCTGATGCAAAATATATTGATTTGCAGATCATCGATCACAAATTTGTACCAGATATTGTTCATGTTCCTGCTGATACAGTCATTAAAATTAGAGTAGAGAATCTTGACCCAACTGTTGAGGAATTCGAAAGTTTTGATTTAAAACGTGAGAAAATTATTCCTGCAAAAGGTAAAGTTATTGTTATAGTTGGTCCACTTTCATCAGGTGAATACAGTTTTTTTGGTGAATTCCATCAAGAGACAGCGCAAGGTAAATTAATAGTTAAATGATATGTTACAGATTTTTATTATAGTTTTTAGAGAGATATTAGAGATTTCAATTATTCTTAGTATTATTTTGGTTGCCACAAAGGATTTAAAGAATCGTAATATATGGATAGTTAGTGGAATTGCTTTGGGTGTATTTGGTTCGATATTAATTGCTTTATTTACTTCTGTTATTTCTAATGCATTTGATGGCCAAGGACAGGAATATTTTAATGCTGTAATTGTTTCTATTACATGTGCTTTTCTTGTCTGGACTGTAGTTTGGACGAAGAGACAAGGTCAATTAATATCAAAAAAGATAAAAGATGTAAGTAATGAGATACATGCAGGAAGATCTTCTTTTGTTTCTTTGATGATAATTATTGCAGCTACCATTTTTAGAGAAGGTTCTGAAATAGTGCTATTTACTTATAGCTCTTATGCATCTCATAAACTGCCTATGGTTTCTATATTTAGTGGTTGTGCAGCTGGTTTTACCCTAGGAGCTATTATAGGCTATGCTATTTATCATGGAGTTATTCGCTTTGCAGGAAAATATATCTTCCAAGTAACTTTTTTGTTACTAAGTTTGATTGCGGCTGGTATGGCGGCTCAGGCAGTAAATTTTCTGAATGCTAGTGGTCTAGTTACAATGTTTTCATATCCTATATGGAATAGCACGGCACTTTTATCAGATGCTAGCATAGTAGGGCAGATTCTTAATGTTTTAATAGGTTATAATGCCCAACCGACATTATTGCAGTTAGTAGCTTATGTTGGCACTTTAATGCTAATATGGACATTGACTAAGTTGCAGAAGCCTTGCTAGTGTCTACTACTTCTTCTTTCTTTTGAGCTAGTGATTCAAGAAGTTGTTTGCCAATTTTGTTGTCGTTATTTGCGCTAAGAGTATACCATTTTAACGCTTCTTGTTTATTTGCTTCTACACCTCTTCCATGCTCATACATCGATCCTATACTAGCTTGTGCAGAGCTTTCTCCATTATTTGCTGCTAGTGTGTACCATTTTAGTGCTTCTTTATAATCAGCTGGCTTATTATCATATTCACTGTCGTACATATTTCCTAAATTATACATTCCTGTAGGATTACCAGCTTCTGCAGCAAGCTTATACCATTTTAGCGCTTCCTGTAAATCAGCTGTTGTGCCTATACCATTTTCATAAAGAGCACCAAGATTATTTTGAGCATCGGAGTTGCCTTGTTCAGCAGCGAGTTTAAACCAGTAAAAGGCTTTTTCTTCATTCATTTCTACAAGATTACCGGTTGCGTATTTTTCTCCCAAAGTCATTTGCGCATTGGCATAACCATTTTCAGCAGCAAATTTATAACATTCAAAAGCATATTGTGGGTCTTTTTCAACACCTATACCATTTTCGAACATTAATCCTAAATTATATCCCCCTTCGGTATTTCCTTGCTTGGCAGCTGTATAAAAGCATTTATATGCTTCTGCTAGATCTTCTTCTACCCCCCTGCCATTAAGATACATATACCCCACACGAACAAGAGAGCTGGTATTACCTTGCTCTGCTGATAATTTATACATTACTAATGCTTCTTGTAAGTTTTGTGGAACAACCAAACCAAGCTCATATATATAGCCTAAATTATATTGGGCTGCAGCCTCCCCAGACTTAGCGCTTTGTTTTAAAAGCTCCATTCCTTTTTCTATGTTTTGCTGTATATAAATACCTGCAACTAAGAACGTCCCTAGCTTAAACTGAGCCTTAGGGTTGCCTTTATCAGCGGCCATTTTATAGTTATTTATTGCTTCATTTTCATTTTGTTCTACTCCCAAGCCTTGCTCATACATTGCTCCAAGAGCGTATAACATTTCTTGATTTCCTTTTTTTGCTTCTTGCGAAACGTACGGTAAGGAGTTTGCTAAATCATTGTTTTCGTAATTCTTCTTAGCTTGCTCGTATGATATTTCCATAAAACTACCTCATAGCTACTTTATAAGTATTGTACCTTTGTTAGCAAACTAATCAATAATTTTTAGAATTATCAGTAAAATATAAAGTTTTTTGTGAGTTTGTAGCAATTTCAGCAAGCTTTAGGAACATTTCTTTATTACCGGCGAATAAAATATGTTTGATTTTTCCTTTGAGTGCTAAGTGGCATATTGCTGCATTGTCTTTGGTGTTTAATATAAATCTTTTATAAACATCTTCATAACTTTGAGCTGCTAGTTCAAGCATTTGTTCTATGTATAATAAACCCATATAAGATATGGCATCTTCAGGGGTGGTAATGATTGTGTTATCAGCTTTTTTTAAAGCAAGTACCAGTTCGTCAAAGTTGTTAATGATAAAGGCATGTTTAATATCTTGTTGATTCATGGGTTATTATATAATATTTCTACGCCTGGTAAAGTTTTACCTTCCATCCATTCAAGGAAGGCTCCTCCTCCAGTTGAGATGTAGGTGAAATTATTGCTAAGCCCAGCATTTGTTACAGCAGATACAACATCACCACCGCCAACTATACTAATTACTTTATTTTCTATAGTTAATTCAGAGATAGTTTGAGCAATAGTTACAGTTCCTATATCAAATGGTTTATGTTCAAAAGCTCCTAAGGGTCCATTCCATATAACTGTCTTATTTAGTTCAAGTTGTCCAATTAAGTGCATTATTGTTTTTGGGCCTATATCAAAAATAAGATCATCGTTTTCAACTTGATCTAGCTTCGTTACTTTGTATTTAGGTTCGTTACATAACTCTTTGGTAGTAACTACATCTATAGGCAGCATTATGTTACAATTTTTCTTTTCAGCTTGTTTTAAGATATTTTTTGCAATTTCTATAAAATCTGTTTCAATTTTTGATTTTCCAATATTATGACCTTTAACATGTAAGAAGATATTAGCCATGGCTCCAGCTATAAAAATACTATCAACCTTTGAAATCAAAGAATTAAGTAAGTCTATTTTAGTTGATACTTTTGCTCCACCAACAATAGCAAGAACTGGATGTATAGGTTCTTCTAAGTATAATTTTAAATTATCTAATTCTTCTTGTAGCAATAATCCAGCTCCGCTTGGAAGAAGTGTTGCTATGGCATGTATAGAAGCATGTTTTCGATGTGAGCATGAAAAAGTATCATTAATATAAATATCACCAAGTTCTGCAATTTTACGAGCAAACTCAATATCATTATTTTTTTCTTCAGCATGAAATCTTAAATTTTCTAATAGAATTATTTCTCCAGGATTCATCTTGGAAATAGTTTCTTTTGTAGAGCTAGACATAATATCAACGCCGAATTTTATTTCTTTCCCGTTTAATATACTACTCATAGCATCTGTGAGGGGTGATAAAGACATATCAATGGTAAATTTGCCATCAGGTCTCCCATAATGAGACAAAAGGATTATCTTTGATTTTTTTGCAATAAGATATTTAATAGTTGGTATAACTCTTTCAATACGGCTTATATCAGTAATTTTGCCCTGCACTATAGGAACATTTAGATCAATGCGCAGTAAAACAGTTTTGTTTTCTAACTCAAAATCTGATAATTTACGGAAACTTTTCATTTTTAAAGTAAGCTATTAAATAATTTAGCAACATCAAGCATTCGCGCAGCAAAGCCCCATTCATTATCATACCATGAAACTATCCTTATCATTTTATCTGATACTACCTGTGTTTCATATGGATCAAAAATTGAACTATTGGGATTATGATTAAAATCTATAGACACCATGGTGGTTTCAGCAACTCCAATTATATTTTTAAATTCTTTGTTTGCTGCATCGATAATAAATTTATTGATCTCTTCTTTTGTGGTTTTGCGACTAGCATTGAAAGTTAAATCTATCAATGAAACATTAGGGGTAGGCACTCGTATTGCAGATCCAGCTAATTTTCCTTTTAGTTCTGGCATGACTAGGCCTATGGCTTTAGCTGCGCCAGTAGAAGTTGGTATCATTGATAAAGTACATGCTCTTGCACGTCTTGGATCTTTATGTCGATTATCAAGCAGATTTTGGTCATTGGTGTAAGAATGGATGGTAGTCATATAACCGCATTCTATTCCAACATTGTCATTTAATACTTTAATTATAGGAGCAAGAGCGTTGGTGGTGCATGAACCTATTGATATTACGTCACAATCTTTATTTAGTACATGGTTATTTACACCGTATACTATTGTAGCATCAGCGTCTTGGCATGGGGCAGATACAATTACTTTTTTTGCACCGGCTTTTATATGTTTTTCTGCATCAGTCTTATTTGTAAATTTTCCTGTGCATTCTAGGACAATATCCACGTCTAATTTATCCCATGGTATCAATTCTGGATTCGATTGTGATAGAATTTGTATTTTGTGCTTACCAATATGTATGTAGTCACCTTCGCATGTTATATCTCCTTGATAAGTACCGTGAACAGAATCATATTTTATCAAAGGTACATAATCTTCAGGTTTTGCAGTGCCATTAGCAGCAACAATATGAATGTCGGCTTTGTTTAACTCTATTGCTGCTCTAATAATGCAGCGACCTATTCTGCCTAGGCCATTAATTGCTACTCTTACCATGTTTACGAATACTCCTTGATTTTATTTTTTTAATGACTTGTTGTACCACATTATCCGTATTAATGCCAAAATAATCAAATAGTTTTGGTGCTGGTGCGGAAGCGCCAAAATTCTGCATTCCAATAAATATTCCGTGCGGACCTATATATTTATCCCAACCAAATGATATAGCTGCTTCAATTGCGACTTTAACACTATTATTACACAAAATCTCAGTTATATATTCAGAAGGTTGATTGTCAAATAATTCCATACATGGTATTGAAACAACTCTTGTGCCAATATTTTGCAGCTCTAAAATTTTTTGTGCATCGATGGCTATAGAAACTTCTGAGCCAGTAGCAAATATTGTAACATCCAGATTTAAGCTGGATTCTGAGATTATATAACCGCCTTTGTTTACGGAGTTTTTTTCATCGTATACAGTACGGATAGGAGGTAGATTTTGTCTAGTAAGCGCAAGTATAGATGGGGTGTTTGTCGATCTAATTGCTATATCCCAACACTCTATGGTCTCAATAGCGTCAGCAGGGCGCATTACTTGTAAATTAGGAATTGCCCTAAGTGCTGCCAAATGTTCTACGGGCTGATGAGTTGGCCCATCTTCCCCCAATCCTATAGAATCATGAGTAAGCACATAGATAACCCGTAACCCCATTAATGCCGATAATCTTATTGCTGGACGGGCATAGTCACTAAAGACCAAGAATGTACCACCATAAGGTATTATGCCACCATAAACTGCCAGACCATTCATGATTGCTGCCATTGCATGTTCGCGTATGCCATAATAAATATAATTACCACTAAAATTATCTTTAGTTATAGGCAGAGTTGAGGTTGTTTTTGTTAAATTTGATTCGGTTAGATCTGCTGATCCACCGATTAATTCAGAAATTTCTTTGGTTAGATACTCTAATGTGGTGAAAGAAGATTTTCTGGTTGCCTCATTTGTTAAGTTATCAGAAGCGATCTTCTTAGCTTGGCTTATGGCATGTGTAAGTGCAGGCGGTATATATTGTTTGTTAGCCAAATTTTTAAGTATCGTTTTTTTACTTGCTGGCAAGTTACGCGTAAGTTCAAGCCAGTTATTATAAATAATATCAGATTTATTACCAATATCTCTCCACATACCCAATAATTTATCTGGTATATAAAATGGTTCAATTTTATTCCACTCATAAGATTCTTTTATTATTTGAATTTCATTTGCACCTAAAGGACTGCCATGAGCTTTTGCAGATCCTGATTTTGTTGGAGCTCCATAACCTATAATAGTTTTGCAGGCGATCATAGAGGGAAATTTGCTAGCCTTAGCATTCTTCAACGCTTGACTAATTTGTAAATGATTATGTCCATCAATTTTTTGTACGTACCAGCCAGCTGCTTTAAATCTCATTGCTTGATTTTCTGAATCTGCAAGATTTTTATCACCATCGATGGTGATACTATTATCATCAAATAGCACTATTAACTTATTGAGCTGTAAGTGACCTGCAAATGAAATTGCTTCATGAGAAATTCCTTCCATTAAGCAGCCATCACCAGCAATGACGTAAGTGTAATGATTTATTATTTCGTTACCTAACTTACTTGCTTGTATTTTTTCTGCCAGTGCTATACCTACGGCATTTGCCAGACCTTGTCCTAACGGTCCAGTAGAAGTTTCAACCCCCTCAGTGTGCTTATATTCTGGATGACCAGGTGTTCTGCTATGTAATTGTCTAAACGACTTTATATCCTCTAAACTCATTTCTTTATATCCAGTTAAATACAATAACGAATAAAGAAGCATTGATCCATGACCGGCAGAAAGAATTAGGCGGTCACGATTTAGCCATTCTGGCTGTTTAGGAGTGAAGTTAAGGAACTCTGCAAATAATATTGTTGCCACATCAGCCATACCCATTGGCATGCCAGGATGGCCAGAATTTGCATGCTCAACCGCATCCATTGATAAAGTCCTGATACAATTAGCTAGATCTTTATAATGAGTAGAAATTTTATTCATAATAAATTGCGCCAATGCGGTTATTAAAGTAAAGTAGCATACAATATCTGCCAAATAATTACAATTAGTTTGGTCTGGCTTATCTAATCTCATCTAAGGATAGGAAGTAGTTGTGCAAAAATTATTATCACTCTTAAAAATCATATATTTTTCGTTCTTTTCTAAGGCATTTTACAAAGATGTCTACCATAATTTGTATGGCAGGCAGATAGGATGTTTGATGCGCATTGCTGCTCTTATAGCAGTTGTTATCTCTGCTGCTGAAAGCTATAAAATCTGGACGTTTATGAATAAGTTAGCTGTCGATCAAGTTATTAATTACTTGCCTTTAATGACTATTAAGAATGATGAATTACAAGTTGTTGGTAAAGCAGACGATAAGCCAATTTTTATACGCAGTGATAAAGGCAAGGTTTTGATTGTGATTGATGACCAGGCAAAAGATAATAAGTATCAATCAGAACGAGCAGTTGTGGTAGTTGTAAATAATGGTGTGTTTTTAAATGATTCTTACAAATTTAGATTTAGCTCACTTTTCCAGGATCAAGATATAAACCTAACTCATGATTTTATAGAGCAATATTGGAAAAATTTGCTTAGTATGATGAAATTTACTTTACCTTTTTTCATGTTTGGACTTGCTTTCATAGAACTAGTTATTCAAGCTATAATGTATTCTGTGTTTTTTGGAATGACAGTTGTGGTGTTACATAAAATTACTAAGAAACAAGAAATAAAATTTGGGTCTTTATTCCGCTTGGGTGTATTTGCTAGCTTACCAGCAATGGTTTTCTCGCTTGCGTTACCAGCAATTTTAGTTGATTTTATAGCGTTTTGTTACTTTATGTTTGCTTATTACAATGTGATTTATAACAGCTCATCAAGAATTTAATTGTTTTGAATATTCTTTGCTGAGTAGCTTTACATCAATAATCCATATTAATACCACAATAACAAAAATAGTCATTAATAAGGTGGAGATTGTTAGGTAGGTAGCTGCTGGCAATATAATAAATAGCATTGATTGTAGGAATGCAGCACCTGATTTAGCAAATCTAGCACCTATTACATCAACGGCTGCTTTACCTTTAGATTTCAACTCATCATCTATTGGAATATAAGTCATTTCTTTTGTTGGATCAAATAATGCGTACTTAGTTGATTTACTTAGCACATTTTGTGTAGCGCCAAGAAACACTGCAATTAGAAGCGGGTCAAATATCATGAATGTTCCAAAATATGTAGTTGCAACCTTATCAAATACTATAAAAATGAAGAATGCTATGCCAGTAACAAAAAAAGTTACTGGTGTTATTATGGCTGAAGTAAACCAACTATATTTTTTAAGAATGCTAGCACCAATAAGTATGAACAACATAGAAACGCCACCAGTCCATTGGTTAATGCCGGCCATAAAGTAAATATAGTCATTAGTTGATGGGTAAAGTTTTCTTGCTGTAGCTTTCCATGGTCCTTCTAGTAAGTTTACTGAGATGCCATAGCACAAAACTAGTATAGCAATATATCCTAAATAACGTGAAGACATGATAACCTTGAGACTTTCTAATAAAGGCATTTTTTTATCTAGATTATTGTTTTTGATTTGATTTAAATATTTTAGATTGGTAATTACATTGCAATTTACATACTCAAATAATGAAATTATGCATATGGTTGATATAATTAGGGTTGACATCATCAACTGTACTAAAAAAACAGTGTCTTCATTATATTGTGATTGTAGTACTGTACAAAATTTTGTTACTCCGCCAGCTGTAAATGTACCAAAGCTACCAATAAATGCAAACATAGGATAAAATCTTTTTGCTTCTTTTGTTTGTGTCACTTGGTTAGCAAATTGCCAGAATAATAAGCCATTCATTACTGTCCATAATTCAGCAATCATATAGAAAAAGGCATATAACCATTTATTATATACTAAGAAGAACCATTTAAAATGTGATAGGTTGACCTGGCAAAAGCCTAGATATAGGCTTTGTGTAATTAGGTCGTCTATGTATAAAGAATCTGGGTGAATTGCTACTTCATGAGGGTATAAGATAAATCCAAATAAAATGAAGAATCCAATAAAAAACCCTGCAATATAAAAATATATTTTTCTAAAGTTCCAAACATTGGTCATTTTAGCATAAATCAATACAAAAATGATTGCTGCTGGGACTACACCAAAGAATTTGATGAAACTAATTGCTTCTGCTCCTATGTTTGGAACAACAAGGCTATCCTTAATGGAACGAAGGGCATTATAGTTATATAGAGTAAAGAAGAGCATCAGAGACATGGGCAGGAATTTTTTTAGCTCTTTTTTCTCGATTGGCCAAATAAATTCTTTAAGTGCACCCATTACTATAAATATCAAGTATTAACAGGTATGTATGTCTAAAGGAAACTTTATTCTCGGTCAAGAACTAATTTCTCCCAGACTAGAGAATAAACTTACCTGGCTATGCAGTTTACTCCACTAGCTACTACATGTAGTATATAGTGATTTAGCTGGTACTGGATCAATTGTCAGCGCTTGTTGTATTAACTGATAAAAAAGTTTTCCCCTTGAACGAGATTTTCTTCGATTGAATCTAAAAGT
>CAMCSP010000009.1 GCA_945877755.1 Rickettsia typhi
CACTGTCTGAGTCTGGAGCCACGTTTATCCAGTACTGCTCCCATGTTTCAGTCACCTTCCACATGTGTACTATAGCTATGTAGCCAAATTATCAATTGCTACAACAGGACTTTCACCTGTTAGTTATCGAACGTCTTTCAGACCGCTCAGAACGGGATTTCATCGTCAAGATCGTCCATCAAAAAATCACCACCAGATTCTTTTTCCTTAGATTTCACAGTGTCATTAGAAAAAGAAGAATTTTCTGAGCCTCCACCTCTACTATCTAGCATAGTCAACCCACAAGAATAACCCTGTAAAACTACCTCTGTTGTAAAACGCTCAACGCCGGCATTATCAGTCCATTTACGAGTTTGAAGACTACCCTCAATAAATAATTTTGCACCCTTTTTGACATAGTTTTTAACAATACTAACTAACCCTTCAGAAAAGATTACTATACGATGCCATTCTGTTTTTTCTCTTTTCTCACCTGTAGCTTTATCTCTCCAAGTTTCAGATGTGGCAATAACAAGATTAGCAATTTCTTTACCATCTTGAGTAGTTCTGATTTCTGGATCCTTACCAACATTACCAATAAGCATTACTTTGTTTACGCTACCAGCCATTTTGACCTCATTTAACTAATATTTAAAAAAACCTTTTATATTGTACATAACACAATATAATATGCACAAGAGATGTAAATCAAAATATTTTTATAATTTTTATAATTAAGGATATGGACAATAATAAAATAGAAGTTAGAGGCGCAAAAGAACATAATCTTAAAAATATTAATGTTGAAATACCAAAAAATAAGTTGGTGGTTATCACAGGGTTAAGTGGATCCGGCAAGTCTTCTTTAGCATTCGATACTATTTATGCTGAAGGACAACGAAGATACGTAGAAAGTCTTTCGGCATATGCTAGACAATTTCTACAATTACAAAACAAACCCAATGTAGAGTATATTAGTGGCCTATCTCCTGCTATTGCTATCGATCAAAAAACCACCTCAAAAAACCCTAGATCAACCGTAGGAACAATCACAGAAATTTATGACTATCTAAGATTATTATTTGCAAGGATTGGTATACCATATTCTCCTGCGACAGGCTTGCCTATTCAAAGCCAAACTGTATCTCAAATGGTTGATGCAATATCTGCTTTACCAAAAAATACTAAAATTTACATTCTAGCACCAATTGTTAAGGGGGAGAAGGGAGAGCACCGCAAAGAATTGATGCAACTCAAAAAACAGGGTTTTCAAAGAGTAAAAATTGATAATATTATCTATGAATTAGATGATCTGCCAGTCATAGATAAAAACAAAAAACACATTATTGAATTGGTGGTTGATCGTCTTTCAATAAATGATGAACTAAATAATAGATTAGCAGATAGTATAGAAATTGGTCTAAAACATGGCAATGGAATTATTAATGTAGAAATTCTAGATTCAGGAAAGGTTCTAATTTTTTCAGAAAAATATGCTTGTCCAATTTCAGGATTTCAACTAGATGAAATTGAGCCGCGAATATTCTCTTTTAACAGCCCTTTTGGAGCATGCCAAGTTTGTGAAGGAATAGGAATCGAGCATTATTTTAATGAATCTCTCATAGTTCCGAATAAAAGCTTATCACTTAACCAGGGTGCCATAGCTCCTTGGGAGACTCTTAAGTCAAGATATCAAATTCAAATTTTACATAGTTTAAGTATGCATTATAAGTTTAGCTTAGATGTAGATTTTGATAAACTGCCAGAAAATGCTCAAAAGGTAATTTTATACGGCTCAGGTGATGAAGAAATAGAGTTATCATTAAATGACGGAATGAAATCACAAGTGATTAAAAAACCTTTTGAGGGAATAATTCCAGATTTACAGAAAAGATACCATAATGCAGATGATTATTGGGCAAAGGATGATATGGAAAAATTCCAATCAACCCGTCCTTGTAGTAGTTGTAGTGGTTATAGATTAAAACCAGAATCTTTATGTATAAAAATCGCAGGCAAACATATTGGTGAAATCTCTCAATTTACAATTTCGGATGTATTCGAATGGTTCTATGCTTTACCTGAAAAACTAGATATTACTCAAAATAAGATTGCCGAAAGAGTTATTAAAGAACTCAAAGAAAGAATCGGTTTTCTAAAAAATGTTGGTCTTGATTATCTCACTTTATCACGTAATTCTGGTACATTATCTGGTGGTGAAAGCCAAAGAATTAGGCTTGCTTCTCAAATTGGCTCAGGCTTAACCGGAGTATTATATGTTCTGGATGAACCGTCCATAGGATTGCATCAATCAGACAACAAAAGACTAATTGCTACTTTAAAAAATCTGCGCGACATAGGAAATACTGTAATTGTTGTAGAGCACGATGAAGAAACAATGATGACTGCAGATTATCTTATTGATATCGGTCCTGGCGCAGGCGTACATGGTGGAGAAGTTATAGCTAGTGGAACTCCTACAGAAGTAATGGATTGCCCGGAAAGTATCACCGGACAATACTTGAAAGGTACAAAATTCATAGCAATTCCGAACAAAAGGCGTTCCGGCCAAAATGGCCGTTTTATTCAACTAACCGGAGCATGTTCTAATAACCTACAGAATGTGAAAATCAAAATCCCGCTTGGTACATTCACTTGTATTACCGGTGTTTCTGGTGGTGGTAAATCCACTCTCATTATTCACACTTTATATAAAGCTGCGATAAAAAAACTCGAACAAACAGCTGTTGTTCCTGGAAAATACGACACTATTTCTGGTCTTGAGTATCTTGATAAAATTATCGACATAGATCAATCTCCTATCGGTAGAACGCCAAGATCTAATCCAGCAACTTATACTGGCGTGTTCAGTCCTATCCGTGATTGGTTTACCAATTTACCAGAAGCAAAAGCCAGAGGCTATAAAGTTGGACGCTTTTCATTTAACGTAAAAGGCGGAAGATGTGAAACATGCCAAGGGGATGGCCTAATAAAAATAGAAATGCATTTCTTGCCAGACGTATATGTAGTATGCGAAGAATGTAAAGGCAAAAGATATAATCGTGAAACTTTAGAGATAAGGTATAAAGATAAATCAATAGCTGATGTTCTTGAAATGACAGTTGAGGATGCGTTGAGCTTTTTTGATAAAGTGCCAATAATCAAAGAAAAAATGGATGCTTTAATGAACGTTGGTCTTGGGTATATTAAAATCGGACAGTCCGCTACTACCCTTTCAGGAGGCGAAGCTCAAAGAGTAAAACTTGCTAAAGAATTAGCTAGACGCTCAACCGGAAAAACTTTATATATTTTTGATGAGCCAACCACAGGGCTACACTCCGATGACATCAATAAGTTACTTAAAGTATTACATAAACTTGTTGAGCTTGGCAATACAGCAATAGTAATTGAGCATAACATGGATGTTATCAAAACCGCAGACTATGTGATTGATGTTGGTCCTGGTGGTGGTGATAAAGGTGGAAGAATTGTTGCTTGCGGTACACCAGAACAAATTGTTCAGGTTAAAGAAAGCATCACCGGTGAATATCTGAAACAACATTTGAATAAAAAATAAGAATCAGCTCTAGTGTTAATGCAGAACTAATAAGTTATTACTCTTTTACTTTCTTTAGAGCTAAAATCAATACACAACAGAAAATCAAGTAACAACCAAGAAAGAAAAGTAAGTCATTATAAGAACGGATCATAATTTCTTTTTGAATAGTATCAAATATTGCTGAGGGGTTTCCTTCACCAAGATCATTATAATAAATCTCTGGCATAGACATCATTTGCTGAGATTTAATTTCATCAAGATTCGATAACGTTAAAACTTTATGGTACTTAGCCCGTATAGTAAGGAAATAGTTTATAAAAGCGATGCCTATAGCACCCCCAAGATTACGCATCAAATTATATAAGCCGCTAGCATCAGGAATTTCACTTTTGTTTAAAGTGCTAAAAGCAATCTTAGTGGTTGGTAAAAAGCAGAACATAACGACAGAGCCTCTAATTATCTGGGGAATTAATAACTCATTGAATGAAACATCGCGGGTCATAAAGCTATTGATAATTAAACCACCCCCAAATACTAGAAAGCCAACACCGAGCATCAAGCGTGGATCCATTCTTTTTTCGAGCATACCCGCAATTGGTCCCGAAAATAGTTGGGAAGCTCCGGTAACAAACATCACTATACCAATTTCTATGGAACTCATTTGACGTATAGTACTAAGAATAATAGGATAGATATAAGTTATACCATATAATGCAACACCAATTGCAAAACTTGTAAAACATGAGATAGTAAAATTTCTGTTGGTAAATGCTGAAATTTTAATTAAGGGATTCTTACGTCTGATTTCATAAAAAATTAGCATAATAAAACAGGTTAAGCAAAAAATCGTTAGAAAAGTAATTTTATTTGAATCAAACCATTGAACTTTATTCCCCTCTTTAAGAATATATTCAAGAGTTGCAAGTGAAAAGGCTAGTAAAATAAATCCCGTATAATCAAACTGTTTAAGACGCTGAAGCTGTGGTCGGTCCGCTTTAAATTTTTTATATACATGAAAAGCAATAAACAATCCAAAAGGTATATTGAGAAGAAAAAGCCACTGCCAACTGAAGCTTTCAGTAATCCATCCACCAAGAGTGGGACCTATAGTTGGCGCTATAGTTGCCATTAATCCAGCTTTTATAGTTTGCTTAGTAATCTGATCTTTTTCAAACAGAGTAAATATTGAAGAAAACACTGTTGGAATAAGAGCTCCGCCAGCAAATCCTTGAAGTATACGAAACAATATTAATTGGTTAAGCGAAGAAGACATAGCGCAAAGAATACTTGCGACTGTAAAAATGAGTGTACATATAGTAAAAAAATAGCGAGTGGAAAATGTGCTAACAAACCAAGAACACATTGGTATCATAATTACTTCTGCCATTAGGTATGCGGTTTGTACCCAAGCAACCTCATCTATAGAAGCTGAAAACGATGCCTGAATATGCATGATTGAACTGGAAACAATTTGAATATCAAGAATTGCCATAAACATAGCAATAATCATGAAATTATACGCTGCTTGAGAGCTTTTGAGGTCTTGTGCTGAAATTTCAGGACTATTTGACATTAATTTTAACCACAGCTGACATTCCTGGTTTTAGGAGATCTGTATCATGGAGAATTTTAATTTTAATTGGAATTCGCTGTACTATTTTAATGAAATTACCATATGAGTTATCTATTGGTATGGCTGCAAATTCAGATCCGGCACTTGGTGAAATAGAATCAACAACTGCATCAAATATTTTACCAGGGTAAGAATCTATAGTAACTTTTACTTGTTGCCCTTTTTGAATTTTATGGATATCTGTTTCTTTGAGATTTGCTTCAACCCAAATATTATTATCATTTACTATATAAAATAAAGGTCTGTAAGCTTCTACATATTGTCCAGGCTCGAGTTTCATTTTTGCAATAGTACCTGAAATTGGAGCTTTGATTTCAGTTTTATTTAATTTATATCCAAGTTCATCTACCGAAACTTTATTGATTAAATGATCTTTGAGAGTCTCTTCATATTGTGAAGTAGCAGCGAATTTCTGTTTTTCCAGCGTCTCTTGACGCTTAATTGCATGACTTGTTAAATCATAATTGGCTTTAGCTTTTTCCATTTGAAAATTAAGATCAGTATCATCTATTTTAATCAATAAATCGCCTTTTTTAACCTTCTGATGGTCTTCTATACTAATTAATTTAATAACTCCGCTAACTTCGCTAAAAATAGTTACTTTTGTACCACGAATATAAGCATTATCAGTTTTGATTGTAGAGGGCATTAACCAGAAGACTAGAATAAGAAGCAATAAAGCTCCTATACCAATAAATAGTTTTTGCTTTTTATTTATTGATTTCAGGCGAGTAGAATAAGTTTTAAATTTTTCTTTCATAGCTAAAATAATTTAAAATCATAGGATAGGAAATGCGATAGTATCAAGTTATTTTGGAATTTCAACGAGTAAAGATTATTTATTATATAAAATACTTTATTAAGGTAGCAAAATATTTCTTTTCAAAACAACTGCCACAATCCTATTCTATCTCCGGAAGATGTTTTTCATCCAAAAGATAATAGTCCAGAGTTTTCTTTAGCGCTGTTTTCATATCAGTTGACGGTTTCCAACCCAAATAAGTGCGAGCATTTTCAATAGAAGGAACTCGAAACTGAGAATCTTGATAATATTCACCATAATGAGCTTCGCCATCAACTATAGTCACTTTGGTATTACGGGCCAATGAAGCATATTTTGGATATTTTTGGAATTGATCAAGCAACATAGTTACAAGCTCTTCCACAGACAAATCGTTAGTAGGATTTCCAAGGTTAAAAATACGTCGGCTAGCACATTGATCTTTATTTTCAATGATCTTCATCAAGCCATCAACACCATCATCAATATAAGTAAAGCTACGACGTTGTTTACCGCCATTTACAAGCTTAATTTCACTATGATGTAAGATATTGGAAATGAATAAAGTCAGGGCACGAGAACTTCCTTCTTTTTGGCTATCAATACGGTCTAAACGTGGTCCAATCCAGTTAAATGGTCTGAAAAGCGTATATTCAAAATCATGTTTGACCCCATATGCAAAAATAATTCGATCCATCAATTGCTTAGAGCAAGAGTAAATCCAACGCTGTTTATTAATAGGACCAACTACTAAGTTAGAAGTTTCTTCGTCAAAGATGGTATCATTACTCATACCATAAACTTCCGAGGTAGAAGGGAATATAATTCGCTTTTTATATTTAACACAAGCACGAACAATCTCAAGATTAGCCTCAAAGTCTAACTCAAACACTCGCAAAGGATCATTTACATAAACAGAAGGGGTAGCAATAGCTACTAAGGGCAATACGACATCACATTTTTTAATATGATAAGCAATCCACTCTTTATTAATAGTGATATCACCTTCCACAAAATTAAAACGCTTGTCTCCCAATGCAATATTTAACTTATCTTTTTCCATATCCATGCCATAAACTTCCCAATCTGTTGTCAACAAAATACGATCAGTCAAAGTACTACCAATAAATCCATTAACCCCTAAAATTAATATTTTTAATGCCATGGTTATTTGTCCTTTTGTGTCAATGATTGTTGCAAAACTTCTTTAATTAGATAGCGAGGGCGCTTTCGTACAACTTCATAAATACGTCCTACATATTCACCCACAATGCCGATACCAGTAATAGCTACACTGACTAAGAAAAATAAAATAGCAAACAAGGTAAAAACCCCATCAGCTTCTGATCCTATAACAAGGCGCCTGATCACCATATAAGCTACTAAAACGCTACTTAAAGCCGAAACTACAAACCCAAACACTGTAAAAACGTGAAGTGGCACCATAGAAAAACCTGTAAAAAGATCAAATGTTACTCGTATCAACAAATATGCACCATATTTGGATTTACCCTCCTCACGCTCATCATGACGAATTACAATTTCTGTAGGATTCATAGCAAACTTATAACCTAAAGCTGTGATAAAAGTAGAGGATTCATCACATTGTTTGATCAGATCTACAATGCGACGGCTATAAGCACGCATCATACAACCTTGATCAGTGATATGAATATTTGTCACCTTACCACGCAACCAATTAAGCAGCTTAGACGGAAGAGTACGCAAAAGATAAGAGTCTTTTCTGTTATCACGGATAGAACCAACATAATCACACCCCTCTTCATATTTTTCAAGAAGACGAGGAATTTCCTCTGGAGGATTTTGTAAATCAGCATCTAAATTGATAACAACCTCCCCTCTAGAAAGTTCAAATCCTGCCATAATTGCCATATGCTGTCCAAAATTACCATTGAACTCAATCACACGGATTTGATTAGGGCGACGCTTATAAAACTCCCGTAAAATTACCGAGCTTTTATCCCTACTGCCATCATTTGTAAAGATAATTTCAAATGGTTTATTAATACTGTCCAAAACGGCTGTCAAACGAGAATATAAATTCTCAAGACTTTCTTCTTCGTTATAAACTGGGATCACAACAGATAAATAAATTTTACTTTTAGTCATTGGTCAATTTTCCTTTTACTATTGATTCAGAACCTTCGTCATTGCATCCAACACACGATTTTGCTGTGCCTCTGTCATATGAGCAAATAATGGTAAACTAACAATACGACTAGCAACATTTTCAGCAATGGGGAAATCACCAGGCCTATATCCATACTTATTTCTGTAATAGGTATATAGATGAATTACCGGATAATGTAACCCTGTGCCAATATTTTTTTGCTTCAAAGCTTCCATAAAACCATCTCGATTCAATGGTGAATCATCAGTTATTAAGATCGTAAAAATATGCCATGGATGAAAATACTCATAGTCTGGTGATTGGGGCAAAGATACTTGTTGCCATCCAGCCAAAGCTTCCTGATAACGCTTAACTAGACGTAAACGACTTTGATTCATAACATCTAATTGCTTTAATTGGGGAATACCAATAGCTGCTTGCAAATCAGACATATTATATTTAAAGCCTGCTTCGATTACATCAAAAGTTTGAGATCCATTTTTACCATAACGATTCCATGAATCACGATCAATACCGTGAAACCTAAGAGTACGCATCCGTGCTGCCATTGCATCATCCTGCACTGTTAAAACACCACCTTCTCCAGTCGTCATATTTTTACATGGATGAAAACTAAACACCTGAATATCTCCAAATGAGCCAATAGAACGACCTTTATAGGAAGCTCCAATGGCATGAGCCGCATCCTCGATTACTCGAATACCATGAGCTCTAGCAAGTTCATATATTGGATCCAAATCTACTGGTAATCCTGCAAAATGCACCGGCATAATAACTTTTGTACGAGGAGTAATAGCCTGGCGAATTTTCTCTGCGTCTATATTATAAGTTCCTGGTTCAATATCTACAAAAACAGGGCGGCCTCCAGCATGTTCTATTACATTAACAGTCGATACAAATGTCAACGGGGTTGTAATCACCTCATCACCAGGTTGAACACCGCATGCTACAAGAGCCAGATGTAAGCCAGAGGTTGCAGAATTCACAGCGATAGCATTTGAAGCTTTTGTATAAGCTTTAACGTCTTGCTCAAACTGTTGAACACGTGGACCTGTTGCAATCCAGCCTGAAGTCAAACATGCTCTTACCTCATTAAGAACATCCTCTCCTATAGTAGGAGTAGTAAAAGGTAAAAATTCTTGTTCCATTAAAACAGTCTTTTCATTAGCTACTACGCGCGACAAAATATACACCAATCATAATCATAAAAATACCAAAAATGCGACTAGGAGTCATAGATTCTTGTAATAGAAAATGACCAGCAAGCGCTGTTAAAATATACCCCATAGATGTCAAAGGATAAGCATAGCTAACTTCAACTCTAGATAAAGCCATAATCCAAATAACTACAGATAAAACATATATAGAAATACCGCCTATAATAGTTGGCGTAGTCAGTAACTTAAATAAAACAGGTCGAATATTATTCAATGAAAAATCAAAATATCCAATGCTGGTCGCTCCCATTTTCAAAAAAATTTGAGCAACGGTATTTAAAACAACCCCTAGAAAAATAAGAGGTAAACATTGAATTCCAGCTGCCATTTTTACTCCCTCACTATCAAAATATCATTATCAGTTTGTGCTATAGTTTGCAAATTATTTAGACTATAATGCTTAACGAGCTCTGGTACAAAATTTTTAGAAGTTACAATATACATACGCTTATCTTGCTTCAAGAGCTCTGCAAATTTTGGCTCCTTGATCATCCAGCGATCTCCTCCAGGCTGAGAAGCCCCAAATTCAAGCTCTCCTAAATACCCAACCACCTGAACAGGGCGCTCTAGATATGCCGGCAAATCTTGATAATAGCGATTATAAGATACTACAATATCATCCCCTTTTATACGTTCCTTTAGGGTCATGACCAAAGACTTGATCGACCGCCCCTCAATTTCACTAGCAACCAGATTTCCAAAAATCATTATTAAAGAGCCTGTTACTGCAACACTAACTATAGCCGCCCTAAATAAACCCAACCTTTGTAAAACAAAAACCATTGAAGCACCAACTAATAAAATAGTAATGATGATTAGCACACCAATATTAATAGTCTCTGGCTCCCATTTCGACCATCTCGTTATAACAAAAATAATAATAGGAATCATGGTAATGCAAATCGCACTAAAATAAATAAAGGGCCTGACTTCTTTGCGATTCTTATAAACATACCCATTTGAATCCCATAGGCGAGCAATAAACCATCCTATTAGAATGCATAAAGGCGGAAAAATCGGCAGTATATACGGAATCAACTTAGAATTAGACATGGAGAAAAAAGCAAAGATACTAACAATCCAAACTAGCAAGAAACTTTCTAGTCCTGTTTTTTCCTGTACACGTTTCCACGCTGCCCAAATTGATTGTAAAACAAAAGAAACCCATGGAAAAAGACCAACTGCAATAACTAGTAAAAAAAACCAAAATGGTTGTTCACGCCTGTGCATAGGAGTAAGATATCGTAAAAAATGTTCCCGCACAAAATAGAAATCAAAAAATCCAGGATTTTTTAAAGAGATCATCACATGCCATGGCAACACTATTATTAAAAACAATAAAACTCCCAAAGGATGAAAAGCAAATTTTAGAGCTGACCAGCGCCTTTCTACACCAGCCCATAGTAAAATTATCATACCTGGTAAGACAATGCCTATTAATCCCTTAGATAAAGTTGCAAGCGCCGCAAAAACAAAAAAGCTATATAAATAAAACTGCTGTTTTTGTGTTTCTTTCTGCCCAAGAAAGAAGCTAAAGAGAGCGGCAGTTAAACAAACTGAGAAACATAAATCTAATATTAAAAAACGGCTATGTCCGTAGTATAAAAGATTAGATGCGAGTATTATAGAGCTAGTAATTCCCGTCGACCTTCCATAAAACTGGCTTGCAAAATGGTATGTAATTAGACATCCGAATATTGCTAGAAATGCTGGCCAAAGACGTAAAGCCCACTCATTAACTCCAAATAACTTGATTGACATACTAGTTAACCAGTACATTAATGGTGGCTTTTCAAAATAATGAACCCCATTTAAATGTGGGGTCAGATAGTCACCACTAGCAACCATTTCCCTAGGAATTTCGGTATAACGACCTTCATCTGGTACTGATAATGGCCTACTCCCTAGAAAAATTCCAAAAAAAATTGCCAACGCCACAATTAAAAAAACTATATCTTTTAGGCTAGAGGAAAATTTAATCACAATTTTAGACCATAAGAATTTAACCTTTTCTGCAACCTTAGCCACACAGCAATCATTAGTTTGGTTAAACTAATCGCTGTAAACATTGATGAAATTGTCCCTATAGCTAAAGTAACAGCAAACCCTTTCACAACTCCTGAACCAAACTCATAAAGACAAAATGTGGCGATCAGAATAGTGATGTTAGAGTCAAGTATAGTAGCAAATGCTTGTGTAAAACCACGATCGATTGAATAAGCTGTAGTTCCACTATTCAATACCATTTCCTCACGAATACGTTCAAAGATTAGGACATTTGCATCTACCGCCATCCCCATTGTCAGAACTATACCAGCAATACCTGGCAGAGTTAACGTTGCTTGAATGGAAGTCATAATGGCAATGATAAAAACCAGATTGAAAATTAACGCTATAGACGCAAAAGCACCATGCAAGCCATACATTACAACCATAAATATTATGATAGCGATAATGCCTATAACTGAAGCTGTTGTGCCAGCTTCAATAGAATCCTCACCAAGATTTGGGCCAACTGTTCGCTCCTCCACAACAGAAATTGGTGCTGGCAATGCACCAGCACGTAACAATAATGCTAACTCATTCGCACTGGTAATAGTAAAATTACCAGTTATGTTAGCATCACCTCCTAATATTGGTTGATTAATTTGCGGTGCGCTAATAAGGTTGTTGTCTATAACTATGGCTAATCTTTTGCCAGGATTTTGTCTGGTCACATCTGCAAACAACTTCGCCCCTATTCTATTCAAGGAAAAATGAACCACTGCATTCCCATTATCAAAAGCTGCTTTAGCATCAGACAGTAAATCTCCGCTTAATAAGACCTTGCTCTTTATTACATACCAGCCTTGACGGCCATTTTCATCTTTATCTCCAGACACTAATCGTGAGCCAGGAGGAATCACCCCTTTTAAAGCCTGATCCAAAGAAGCATTATCATCTATTAAATGAAAAGTCATTTTTGCAGTCCTACCAAGTATGTTTTTTAACTCTGTAGGATCTTGTAATCCTGGGACTTGTAATAAGATATTGAATTTACCCTGCCTTTGGATGGAAGGCTCTTTTGTGCCAGATTCATCAACCCGCATCCTAATGATTTCCCTTGCCTGCTCGACCAAGTTATCTTGTAATTTATCTAACTTATCTGGAGCAAAATATAATTTGATCAAATCATTTTGTTCTGGATAAAAGCTATAATTCAGGTCTTTATTAATGCTTTTAATCACTGAAGAAAAATTATCAGCACTGTCATGGTCACGTAAATTCAACGTAAGCTCATTACCTTTATTGGATAAATTAGAATAACCAATCTGATTCTTGCGCAATTCTCTGCGCAACATATCAGCATTAATCTCTAATTGATCTTTGAGGTAGGTAGCAAAATCTACTTTTAAGAGTAGATATGACCCACCTCTTAAATCTAATCCTAAATTAATTCTTTCTTTTGGTAAAAACGAATAATTTTTATCAGTAAAATTTGGCAAGGCCACAATAGAGCCTAAAATACAAACCAAGACAATAATTATTACTTTCCAATAAGAAATCTGCATAAAACTTATTTAGATTTTTTAGACACAACCTTAGGCTCTTCTTTATTAACCACAGCAGTTGGCTTACTTATAATTGAAGTTATGGTTTGCTTTAGAGCTTTCACTTTAACGTCTTTAGATAATTCAATTTCTACGACATCACTAGATTCTTCTTTAATAAAAGTACCAACAATACCCCCTGCAATAATAACCTTGTCACCTTTCTTTACTGAATTAATTAATGCTTGCTGTTCTTTTTGTTTTTTTACTTGTGGACGAATTAATAAAAAGTAAAAAATTAAAAAAATCAAAACTAGTGGTGCAAAATTCATCAATGTTGAGTCTTGGGCAAAAGATAGAAATCCAGATGTTGGTTCCTCAACTACAACAACAGACTCTACTGTTTGTGGTACTTCTTCAGCTATTGCAATATTTGTAAACATTATATACTCCTTTTTTAAATTAGATTGATTCAAATATAAAATTAGTAACTAATCAATAATCTTATTATCATGCGTTTGTTTATTATACAATTTAAAATACTCTCCTTGCTTCTCTAATAATTGTTGATGACTTCCACGTTCAACAATTGCACCTTGTTTTACAACATAGATAGTATCAGCATTTAAGATGGTTGATAGCCTATGAGCCACAACAATTATAGTACGATTATTTCTTAAAGTATCTATCGAGCTTTTAATTCTCTCTTCTGAAATTTGATCTAAAGAAGAAGTTGCTTCATCAAAAATAAGTATTTTGCTTTTCTTCAAAATAGCTCTAGCAATACATATTCTTTGTCTTTGACCACCAGATAATTCTAGACCATGCTGACCAACTTGGGTATTATAACCATCAGGTAATTTTTTGATAAAATCATGTGCCGCAGCAATATTTGCTGCCCACTCTACTTCCTTATCAGTCGCATCAATGTTGCCATATAAAATGTTTTCCTTGATCGTAGTATCAAATAGCATGATATCCTGACTCACTAAAGATATAGACTGCCGCACTGAAGATGGAGAAGAATCTCTAATATTATGATTATCAATTAATATCTCACCAGAAAGAGGATCATAAAACCTCAATATTAAGTCTATAATTGTAGACTTCCCGCTACCAGAAGAGCCCACTAAAGCAACAAACTGACCAGCCTTGATATTAAGAGACAAACCATCAATAGTAATATGATCTTCTTTGTGGTTAAATGAAACATTCCTAAACTCTATATCCCCCTTTTTAATAACCAAGTTATGGAGATATTTTTTGTTTTCTATTTTAGTTTGAGTATCCAAAATTTGAAAAACTCTTTTTGCTGAAGCAAGACCAGTTTGTAAAGAAACATTTAGGTCAGCTAAACTCTTTACTGGCTTATAAGCAGCTATAAAAGCTATAATAAAAGAGAAAAAACCACCTGGACTTGTAGTACCGTTTAATACCTGTAATCCACCGTACCAAATTACCGCTGCAATTGCAATACCACTAAGCATCTCCATAATAGGAGCAGTTAAAGAATCGGTTTTAATAGCCTTTGAGTAAAATTTTAATATTTGATCTAATACCTGCTTTGCAGATTTTATTTCATAAAGCTCCATACAAAAAGATTTTACCATCCGAATATTTCTAAAAATTTCATCTAATTTTATAGTATAATTGCTAAGCTCATCTTGAGTTTGATGAGCAATTTTGCGCATTCTTTTTCCCATTTTTATTATAGGAATCACTGCTAAGGGAAACACTAAAAATGCAATTATTGATAAAGTAAAATCATTGTAAAACATGATAGCAACAAGAAATACCACTGTTAAAAATTCTCTGGCAACACTGGTGAAAATATTAGCTAAAGAATTGCGCAAATTAGCAATATCATTAACAAATTTAGAGATCAGATTACCAGAAGAATGTTTTTTTAAAAACTCTATATCAGAATAAACAAGGTGTTGATAAAGCTCTAATTGAATATCATTAACCATACTCTGACCTATAAATTTAATCAGATAATTTTGATAATATGATGCTATGCCCTTAATGAGTGCTACAATAACAACCAAAATTGGTATAAAAAACAATAACTCATGATTTTTATCAATAAAAATTCCATCTAGAGCCGGCTTCACAAGCCAAACATGAAAAGCACTTGCTGCTGCTACTAAAACCATGCACAACATTGCCAAATATAACTGACTGAAATAGTTAGATAGATAGTCCTTAACGAATCTTTTAATCAAGTTCTTAGAAGAATATCTATTAGGTTGATCTTGAAGATCTATAATACTCATGTATTTATCTAAATAAATTAGTCAACGCCAGGCAAACTTAAACAATAGCCAGCTGACCTGACAGTTTTGATAAACGGCAAATTCTCATTAGGGTTTTTCAAGGCAGTTCTTAACCTATTAATATGCACATCAACAGTTCTAATTTCTACATTATTTGATTTTCCCCAAACATAATTCATTAAATAATCACGAGAAAATATACGCTTGGGTGATTCCATCAAACACTGTAAAATCTTAAATTCCGTAGGGCCAAGATGGATATCCCTATTTCCTCTAGTAACTCTAAAAGAAGCTAGGTCAATTTTTAGATCTTTATAAGATATATTTTTAGATAATAACACAGGTTTAATTCTACCTAAAATAGACTTCACTTTCGTCACCAAATCACTCTGAACAAAAGGTTTAACCATAACCTCATCAAATACATTCTTTAAATTTTTTATTTCATCTAGTTGATCATGCTCTGATATAATTAAAATAATTGGCGTGGATTTAGTAGTTTTTTTGCCGCGCAAAATGGTACAATTTTGTACACCTGAAAGACCTGGTAAATTATAATTTATAATAATGACATTAGGCTGCTTATATTCAGGCATATTATCTATCAAGTTCAAAGCATCTTCCCCAGTTCCAACTACCATTACTGAGAAACCACTGCGCTCTAAAACATTAGACATCCCAGTTCTGAACACCACATCAGGTTCGATAATCAATATAGTAGGCGGTAAGTGTGTCATTCTAAAAAAAACCAATATAATTAATTTATCTGAAAAATATCATCTAGGTTCTGCAGAATAGCATTTTTCAATGAGAAGTAAATACAAAAATACTATTTTTTGTTAAAACATATAACGTTTTTTGTTAAAATATGTGGCAGATCAGAAATTATATTACAATCAGAATTTATAATATAATTTAGGCTTAGAGAGCTTTTTACGTTAGAATAACTCTATGCATCTTTTATCTTTTTAACAACATTAAAATTATTATGCGCCAGCATGACTACAGATAGACTAATTAAATCTCCCTAGAAGGGAATTGGTTAGTTTAGCTGAATTCCTAGCATAATACCAAACAAAATTACTTTCTTGCCATTTTATACGCACCGCGCGTATTCCCATCTTTATCTATGCCTACGAAACGTGCAGTCTCTTCAAAATAACTTTGATATATCAGACAATTTGTAATAAGTTTTAAAATAATATTGCTACCTTTAGGTTTTTTCAAATCCCTTATTTATTAAAGCTTTCCCTTAACAAAGGGTTAAAGTCAGCTGAAAGCATTATTAAAATCATCCAAATCTGCCGGTAATATAATTCTGGGTTTGTGTAGATTGGGGGTTAGTAAAAATATCGTTGGTGCCCCCGTATTCTATGATACGTCCAAGATGAAAGAAAGCCGTGTTCTGTGATATTCTTGCAGCTTGTTGCATCGAATGAGTAACAATTATAATGGTATAATTCTGGCATAATTCATCAATTAGCTTTTCTACCTTAGCGGTAGCAATAGGGTCCAGGGCTGAGCACGGTTCGTCCATTAAGATAATCTCTGGATCAATTGCGATGGTTCGTGCTATACATAATCTCTGCTGCTGGCCCCCGGATAAATCTAGAGCTGAAGAGTGAAGATTGTCCTTAATCTCATCAAATAATCCAGCTTTAATTAAGCTATTCTCGACAATTTGATCCAAAGACTTTCTATTCTTAACTAACCCATGGATTCTAGGAGCATAAGCGATATTCTCATAAATTGACTTAGGAAAAGGATTTGGTTTTTGAAACACCATGCCAACTTTAGTCCTAAGCTGAACTACGTCCAATGATTTATTATATATATCTCTTTTATCTATATACAACCTACCAGTAATACTACAATCTTTGATGGTATCATTCATTCTATTGATACATCTAAGAAATGATGATTTACCACATCCAGATGGACCTATTAAAGCAGTAACCTTGTTTTTCTCCAAAGCGATATTGACATCAAAAAGCGCCTGTTTATCTCCATAAAACAGATTAAGATTTTCGGTTAAAATTTTTACTTCTGGGTTCAGCATATGCCTTATTAATTATAAATTCACAGAATATTTCTTTCTAACAAATATAGCAACGAAATTAATGACTGATAACATCAAAAGCAACACAACTATTGCTAATGATGCTTTTTCAGTAAACATTCCATCTGGATTATCCGCCCAAAGATAAATTTGTACCGGCAAAGCAGTTGCAGGATCAAAAATACCATGAGGGATTTTAGTAATAAAAGCTGCCATTCCTATAATAATCAAAGGCGCAGTCTCACCTAAAGCTCTTGATATTGCTAGTATTGTACCAGTAACAATCGTTGGCAAGGCAATTGGTAGAGAGTGATGAAATATAATCTGTAATTTAGAGGCGCCCAATGCAAGTGCCGCATCTTTTATTGAGATTGGTACAGTGCTCAATGCCTGACGAGTAGTGCTAACAATGATCGGAAGAACGAGTATTGCTAGAGTTAATCCGCCCACAAGAGCAGAAGACCTTGGTAAATTACTAATAGCAATGAATATAGTTATGCCTAACAAACCAAATACTATAGAAGGAACTGCAGCTAGATTATTGATATTAACCTCAATAAATTTTGTAATAAAGCTCTTAGGAGCAAATTCCTCTAAATAGATTGCAGTAATTAATCCTAAAGGAAAGGCAAAGCCCATACAAATACTGATCATCATCATTGAACCTAATATACTTCCACCTATACCGGCGATCTCTGGCTCACTCGAATCACTATTTGTAAAAAATTGCCAGTTAAAAAAATTTGCTACATATTCTTGTTTTATTAGACCTTTGATTAATCGCTCCACATTATCCTCTAAAACAACATTTGTGTGCGTATTAAAATACTTATAAACATTGGCAGAAGCACTAATCCAAAAGCTATGCTCATGCCCTAAATACTCTGGATGACTAACTAGTTGATCATAAACCTGATATGGCGCCTCAAGGCTTATGACTACATTCAACTCAGACATATTAATCATAGTTTTTGATGTTTTAATCACAGATTTATAAATAAGATCATTATAATCTATAATTTGTTGTTCTTTTGATGCCGTGGCGACAGGAATTAATAAATCCACTCGAATTTTTGTTGTAAACAAACCATCAAAACCTTTTATCCCGATAACTAACAAAAATAAGAATAAAAATAACATTGAGAATATACTAGAAACATAGCATATTGTTTTCAGTAAAAGGTCAAGAAATTTTCTTTTTTGCAAATTAAACTTTTTCATCTAAATTGCCCCTTATACTTGGTCATTACATTATGAGCCAAAAGATTTAATACTAAAGTTAAGCAAAATAATGTAAACGCCAGTGCAAAAGCAACTAGTGTTTTCACACTATTAAATTCTTGATCTCCTGTTAAAATTGACACTATTTGCGCCGTAACGGTAGTAACTGAATTAAGTGGATTTACAGTTAAATTAGCCATCAATCCAGAGGCCATTGTTACAATCATTGTTTCGCCTATTGCGCGTGAAAATGCCAACATAACTGCTCCTATTAACCCAGGCTTAGCAGCTGGTATAACAATTTTAGTAATCGTCTCAAACTTAGTAGCTCCTAGAGCAAAAGAAGCATCCCTAATACTAGTCGGTATAGACTTTAACATATCATCAGCCAACGATATTATATAAGGTATTATCATTATTCCCATCACCACTCCTGCAGCCAGAGCACTTTCTGATGAAACATTTAACCCCCAGCTTTCGCCCATACCTCTAATAAAAGGGCCCATGTATAAAGCTGCAAAATAGCCATATACAACCGTTGGAATGCCTGACAACATTTCAATTATAGGCTTCAATACAAAACGAGTCTTGCTCCCAACATATTCTGAAAGAAATAAAGCAGAAAAAATACCAATTGGCGTTGCAACTATTAATGCAATCATTGTAATCAAAAAAGTGCCAGCTAATAATGGTACAATACCAAATTTTTTACCGATATCTGGATCACTTATATCATCTTGTGGAGACCAATTAATGCCTGTAAAAAAATCAACGATAGAGATTATACTAAAGAATTTATAAGTCTCGAATACAATGGAAGATATTATTAAAATCGTTACTAAAAAAGATATGCTGGAAATACATAGCATAATGAATTTTACATTTAGTTCAAAATAATTTCTAACATCAATCTTAGGCTTAACAAGACACATCAAAACCAGTGAAATAAATATGAATTCTAAAACACCTGCTGCGAACAACTGAGCTGATGTTTGAATCAACAGATTAAATTTATGAAGTAGTAAGGATGCTAAAAAAACAAAGAATGAAATAGTGTAACTAAAAGTTAGAACAAAATAACCATAATATTTTAACTGAGCAACAAGATGAATTTTACTTTTTTTAAATCTTGAGACAACAACAAATCTACTTAAGTAATAGACAACATACGCATAAATGATTAAGAAAATTGCGAATGATAACAACATCAAACTACTAATACTATCTATAAAAATATGTATATAGTATATTAGTAATAAGAGTAATTAACAAGTACAACACTACAACTGATACATCAACGCCACCAATTACAGGTACAAACCTTCTAATTCTTTCTAAAACGGGCAAAACTAACCCATTAAGGAAATACATTATTTTACTAACTATTGGTTGGTGACTATTGACTATGCCAAAATATATCAACAAACTTACTACAACCCAAACTGTAAGAATGGTGTTATATAAGCCAAGAATCTTAGAAATAAGATCTATAAATGGATTCAGATTCATCAACTATCTCCTAAATTTTTAGCACATCCTCTAAACATCGGTTCATTCTTTCAATAAAACCACGTGGATCATGCACAGGCTCGCCCTCAATAACACATGCTTCATCAAATAAAATTTTTACTAAACTCTCTGTTTGACCGGTAACTTTATCATCAACAATATCCCGCGTTATTTTTTGTATGATTTTATGCTTTGAATTTATCTCAAGAATCTTTGTTGAAGCAGACTTTAATTGTTTTTGCTCAATTAAAAACCTTTCCATTCTCATATCCATTGCGCCCTCAGCCACAGACAAACATACCGCACTATCAGTTAATTTACCAGAAATTTTCACATCTGCAACTAATCCTTGAAGAGTCTTTTTGAAATATTCCAATAACTTTTCAAGATCTTTTTCACTATCTTTCGAAGATGATTTTTTCTTACCTTCTTTTTCTGTTTTTATTTTAGCTAAATGTATATCAGATCTAGTTACAGATTTAATAGATTTTTCCTTGTATTGATGATTAACATTAATCCAGAAATCATCTACAGTATCTGTAAATAACAATACATCTAAATCGCGTTGTAAAAAACCCTCTAATTGTGGGTGAGTAAGAATTTTTTTATCATCTTCTCCACTTAAGTAATAAATTGCATCCTGATCTGGTTTCATATTAGCTATATACTCATCCAACGAGATAAACTCTCCAGTTTTAGCACTTTTAAACAAGCAAATATCTAACAACTGTAAAGATGTATCTATGGATTCACATAGCCCTTCCTTCAAGACTGCACCGAAATTATTCCAAAATTCAAGATATGATTTTTTATCATCATTTAATTTTTTTCCTAGATCTGAAACCACACGTTTAACTATAGCTTTTTTTATCTTTTCTAGCGTTTGATTATGTTGCAATGTTTCTCTGCTAATGTTTAGAGGTAAGTCTTCTGAATCAACAACGCCACGTAAAAATCTTAGATATTGTGGAACAACATTTATCCCATCATCATTAATAAACACCCTCTTTATATATAACTTCACCCGACATTTACGATCAGGATGAAACAAATCCACAGTCTTAGTTGATGGAATAAATAATAAATTAGTATACTCAATTGCTCCTTCATTCTTATTATGTAAAACCATCCATGGCTCATCTCCAGCATGAGCAATTTTTTTATAAAATTCCTTATATTGCTCTTCACTGATTTCAGATTTAGATTTAGACCACAATGCTGAAGAACTGTTCAAAATCCTTGTACTATCTTTACTTTCCACTAACTCAATTGGTATTGAAATATGATCTGAATAAGTAGAAATAATGTGCGAAATTCTGAATTTATCCAAATAATCTTCCTCGCCAGCTCTAAGCTTTAAAGTAACTTGTGTTCCACAATCCATTTTTTCAGTAGATTCTTCAATAGTGAATTCACCATTACCAGAAGAAATCCAAATCCAAACTTCTTTTGTTCCAGCCTTACGTGATGTAACAACTACTTCATCTGCAACCATAAAAGATGAATAAAAGCCTACTCCAAATTGACCAATCAATAACACGTCTTTTTTAGCATCCCCTGTTAAATGATCTAAGAAATTTTGAGTGCCAGATTTAGCAATGGTGCCAAGATTCTCTATTAACTCATCTTTGCTCATGCCGATGCCGTTGTCCTTAATCGTTATTGATCGAGCATCTTCATCAACAGATATAGTAATTTTTAATGGGGAATCGCTAGCAAGCTCTTGATGTTTGCTAGACTCGTAGCGCAATTTATCACATGCGTCAGAAGCATTTGAAACTAATTCTCGTAAAAAAATATCCTTATTAGTATAAAGAGAGTGAATCATTAGGTGCAAAATTTTTCCTACTTCTGCGTCAAATTTTCTAGTTTCTTTTTTAGACATAAACTTTCCTTTCTTATTATACGTTGGCAGTAGTTGTTATTTATGTTTGATAAGATGTTTTTTCAATATCTATTCAGCGTAATTTTTTAATTTTAAAATTTGACAAAGACCAATTATTTGCATTTGTTAAAAACTAACAGCTTCGTGGATATTCTTATCCCAATCTGTAACTTTAACAAATAAAGTTAAAAACACCTTTTTACCTAACAATGACTCTATATCTTGCCGCGCTTTGATCCCTATTTGCTTTATTAACTGACCAGCTTTGCCAATAATTATTTTTTTATGACTAAGTTTAACAACTTTTATAACAACTGTGATCGAAGCAAGGGTTTTTGTCTCATTCCATGCCTCTGTTTCAATTGCAATATTATATGGTAACTCTTGATCAGTATAAAGAAATACCTTCTCTCTAATCATCTCTGCGGCCAAAAATCGCAAAGGCGCATTAGTAATATCATCTGCATTAAAAAACCACGGGGATTCCTTGGCATTTTTAATAAAATAATCCTCAAGATCTTTTAGGCCATCATTATGCAATGCTGAAATCATAAATATTTTCTCAAAAATATCGCGATTATGAGTTAATTTTTCAGTTAAAGGCAACAATAAATGCTTTTTGATTAAATCTATCTTAGTTATAATCAGAATAACTTTTATATTCTGAGCTACCAATTGATCAAGTAAATATTCGGTATTCCCTTCATCATACTTGGTACAATCTATTAATAAGCATACCTGATTAGCTTCTTGCAAACTGCCCCATGCACAATTTAGCATATATTCTTCTAATTGGTTTTTTGACTTCTTAAATATTCCAGGGGTATCTGCAAAAACTAATTGTGTATCACCTATGACCTTTATGCCCTTAAGCAAGGTACGGGTAGTTTGTACTTTTGGACTTACTATTGATATCTTGGTGCCGATAATTCTATTGAGCAAAGTTGATTTGCCGGCGTTAGGAGCACCTATAAAAGTGATCCAATTAGATTTGGTGTTAATTTGCTGATTCATCTTTTATTTTATTTATATAAGAAATTAATTGCTCTGCAGCAAGCTTTTCTGCCACTTTTCTAGAAGCACCTTGTGCCGTAAATTTAGGCATATCTTCTACTACCACCTCAACAGTAAATACGGGCTTATGTGCCGGTCCTTCTTGAGCTACTATATGATAATTAGGTATAGCTTTGCCACTTTTTTGAGCCCATTCCTGTAGATATGCTTTTGGATCTACTGGTATAGTAGTTGTGTTTTCCAAAGCCTGTGACCAGAAATTATAAACAAAATCTTTACATGCCATAAGCCCACCATCCAAATACATAGCACCGATCAAAGATTCAATAACATTTTCTAAGATTCTACGGCTCTCTCTTCCGCCTGATTTTTCTTCACCATCAGACATGATAATATGCGCTTGTATGTTCAGATTAAAAGCAATTTCGCATAGAATGTCACCACATATTAAAGCCGCCCTTTTCTTTGCTAAACTTCCCTCATCATCATCAGGGTAATGTTGTATTAGCCATTCGGTAATTACCAAAGATAAAACCGCATCTCCAAGTAACTCAAGCCTTTCGTAATGAGCAACTTTTATACGAGCAGCATTCTGAGAAATACTTGGATGAGTCAGGGCTTGTTTTAGAAGATCTAGATCAACAAATTGGTAATTAAGTAATGAGTGCAAATCATTCATGCCAATTAATCAACTGCTTTAAAAAGACGATTATAACGCAATTTTGTGAACCAACCCACTATATCATACCACTGCGCTGAGGTTGAGAAGAAAATAAATTTGGCTTTGCCCAAAAGATTTTCTGCAGGCACAAAACCGATACCGTTCAAGTATCTGCTATCACGTGAATTATCACGATTATCACCCATAAAAAAATAATTATCTACCGGCACTATATATTTTACAGTGTTGTCCATTGGGCTATTATACGTATCTAAAGTATGGTAGGAAACTCCATTTGGCAAAGTTTCAATAAATTGGGGCACTATTTGACCCTCTAAATTAAAAGATCCAGCCTTAACTTTTGGCACTGGCTTGTCATTGATATAAAGTACCCCGCCAATCATTTGGACGACATCACCTGGTAATCCAATCAATCTTTTTATATAAGTAGTATATCCATAGCCACTTTTCTGCTTAAAAACCACGACATCACCCCGATCGGGCTTATTAAGCTCCAAAATTCTTCCATCAAAAATATGTGGCTCAAAAGGAAAGGAAAAATTGCTTATTCCATATTCAAATTTTGAGATAAATATTCTATCTCCAACTAACATAGTTGGTATCATTGACCCAGAAGGAATAAGGTACGGCTCATATAAAACCGAACGAAAAATTACTGCTAAAATTATAGCAATTAACAAGCTTTTTAAATTGTCGATTAGGTATTTCATATTTACTTCTTTATAATTAAACTCTTTCCTGTCATTTCCTGCGGTATATTTATATTTAGCAAGGTTAATATTGTCGGAGCAATATCTGACAAATTACCATCTCTAACTTGCACGTTATCCACGCCTATTAAAATAAATGGCACGGGATAAGTAGTATGAGAGGTATGTATGGTCTGGTTTTTTTCATCATACATCTGCTCCACATTACCATGATCAGCAGTAACTATCAAAACACCATTTTCTTTTTTTACAGCAGAATCTATTCTCTCCAGGCATTGATCAACCGCTTGAACCGCTTTGACCGCAGCATGATAATTCCCCGTATGCCCAACCATATCTGTATTAGCAAAATTTACAAGTATAAAATCATACTTGCCGCTAGCAATGCTTGCCACTAACTGACCTGTAAGTTGATGAGAAGACATCTCTGGTTGCAAATCATAAGTAGCAACTTGGGGAGAATCGATCAATATTCGATCTTCGCCTCTTAATGGCGCTTCTGTCCCAGCATTAAAGAAAGATGTAACATGAGCATATTTTTCTGTTTCAGCTATACGCAATTGCGAAAGTCCATGCAAAGACAACATTTCTGGAAGAGTGTTTTTAATAATATTCGCTTGAAAAATAGCAGTAGTGAATTTGCTGATCCGCTTAGAATATTCGGTCATTGTTAATGCAATAGAAAAGTTAATTTTTTTATCTGGTTTAAACTCAGCAAAAATTGGATCACATAAAGACAAAGATAACTGCTTTACACGATCTGACCTAAAATTAGTTATAATAAGAGCATCACCATCTTCCATCCCCGAATAATCATTTGCTGATTGTGGTAAGATAAACTCATCAGCAATGTCTTCACTGTAACTTTTACTTACAACTTCGACTGGATCGTAGAATGTTTTATTTACCCCCAAAGTAATTACATCATAATATTTTTTTGTGCGTTCATATCTTTTGTCTCTATCCATAGCATAATAACGACCACTTATGGTAGCTATCGAGATCAACTTATTATTTATAGCAGCTATTTGCCCTATAAACTTCTCACAAACTTTAGGAGCAGTATCTCTCCCATCAGTAATAATATGTAATCGAACCTTAATATCATGCTCAGAAACAAAATTAGCAAGAAAAACCAAATGTTCTAAATGTGAATGAACGCCCCCGTCAGAAACAAGCCCTATTATATGACAAACCTTCTTATTTCCCTGCAATGTTTTAATCAATTTTTGTAGATCTGGATTATTATCAATTTCGCCAGAGTTAATAGCCTTGCTGATTCTTGGGAGATCCTGATAAATAATTCTACCACTCCCAATAGTCATATGCCCTACCTCAGAATTACCCATTTGCCCATCAGGCAACCCAACAGCTTCTCCAGAAGTAGCAAGCTCGGAATGAGGATACTTATTTAGTAAGGAATTATAAAATGCAGGATTAGCATCTTTTATTGCATTATTAAAATCTCTGACTTGCGCTTTCTCAGGAGCGACACCCCATCCATCTAGCACACATAAAACTATAGGTTTTTTACTTTTAACTAAAGGCATATCGCACCTACTACACGGGACGAGTAGTAATAGTGTCCCCAGTGACTATGTAATAGAGAATTTTTGCTAATTTTGCTATATAATCACCCATTCTTTCTATATTCTTGATAGCAATAATCAATTGCATCATTGACTGCGTTATCTCCTGATCGCTAACAACAACGGAAGAAAGCTTATTGATCAAAGTTGAGTAAAGAGCATCTATATAAGCATCCTTTTCAATTACATCTAATGCGCTATTAAGATCAAGCGCTTTAATTGCATTCATTATCTTTTCTAGCATCACTATCAATATTTCTGTCATTTTATTTATATCTTCAAGAAGGTCTTCTTGGAGAATATTTGCAACCATGGAAATCCTTCTAGTGACATTTTTAGAAAGATCACCCATACGTTCTAGAATAACAGCAATTTTAATAGCAGAAGTAATTTGCCTCAAATCTATTGCAAGCGGTTGTCTTGTCGCAATAAGAATGGTAGCTTGTTGCTCTATTTCTAAATCATACCGGTTGATTTTTGTATCTAAGGTCTCAGCCTCAGAAACGTGATGAGCACTAGGCTTATTAGCAGCATTGTGCTGAATAAGCAACATCTCTTTAACTAACTCCCCCATTTCTATAATAGACTCAGTAAGCTTATGAAGCTCCTGATCATAAGATTGAACTATGTGTTGATCCACAAAAAACCTTTTTTATCGAATAATACTCGACTAATTCTAGAGAATGTTAAGATAATGGTCAAGAAAGTTGTATAACACACCTAATTGTTTAGATTGTGATCAGCAATCTTATCCTCTATTCATTCTTTTGCTTATATTAAACAATATGAATGACAGCACAAACATCCCTAAATACATTCCAAACATTCCTATTTCTGAACGCGTCGACAACAAGGTAGCTAGACTTGAAAAAATGAACACTCCAACTGAAATAAAAAAACCAAATACAGCACTAGAGGTGCCTCCCATTTCAGGAAAGATGCGAACACTAGCTCCCATAAGATTGGGAAAGGCCATGCCAGAAAGAAAAAATAGAATAAAAGCTGGAATAACCACAACAGGTAGATTGAACGGAGCAATAAAGCTTAATGCAATCATTAAAAAAGCCGTTAAAACACTACCATTTATGCCAATTTCAATAATGCGTATCGGATCTATATAGCGTAGCAAAAACTGATTTAGAAGATTTCCGCCAAAAAAGCCCAGTCCTAAAATAAGAGAAATATTACCATACTCTATTATAGAATAGTGTAAATCAACCTGTATTAAAAATGGTGAAATAACATTAAAAACTACAAGTCCAGAATAAAAAATCGCACCAAGTATGCTATATATTAAGAACAAAGGATGAGTACTGGTTTTCTTAAGCATGCCCAATAAGTAAGGAAGGTGAAATGGAGCGCGATCCAAATGAGTCTCTTCTAAAGTAACGGCTGCATAACTAAAGATACCAAAGGCGTAAAGCGCTAAGAAATAAAAATTAGCTTGCCAACTAATATATTGTTTCAAATAGCTACCAACAACTGGCCCGATAAGTGGCCCCAATGCCAAGCCCAATGCCAAGCTAGTAGAAATAAAAGATATGGCTTTGCTAAGCTCAAGACCTGAAAAGCAATCTGTAGCAATTGCACGAGTTACTACCGCTGGACCCGCAATCGCAAACCCTTGCAAAAATCGACAGAAAATTAAAATATATATATTAGGTGAAAGCGCAGCCATTAGACATAATATAACATACATTGCCCCCATAATAAGTACTACTTTGCGTCTACCAAAGCTGTCGGAAAGCACCCCTAAAATAATCTGCCCTAGTGCATATCCCAGCATATAAAGCCCAACAGTCAACTCCGTGATATTAGAGGGTACATTAAAATACAGATCAATTGCCGGCAAAGAAGGAGTCAAAGAATCAATACCCATTCCCATGAGCAAAGCAATAAAAAATAAGTGCGCCAAGGAAAGTGCGTAAAAATCAGTTGGTGAGAATCCAACCTATGCAAAGTCTAACCAACAGCATAGAAGCAACTATTGCATTACAGGAGGTGACAAGTGTGATGAAGCCAATAGGAGCGACATATTAGGCTGCAACG